>NZ_JBYHFN010000021.1:0-588 GCF_057669785.1 Microbacterium sp. Y547 | reverse complement strand
GTCAAGCCCCAATGCGTGGTGTAGCCGTTGGTAATCCTTCTGCTGTTGGTTAGGCGCTGAGTTCGAGGATGGTGTCGGTGTTCACCTCGCTCCCTGTGTCGGGGACGAGGGTGAGGCGGGACTTGGCGAGGATCTCGAGGCCGAGGTAGCGGCGGCCTTCGACCCATTCGTCGGTCTGCTCCGCCAGGACCGCGCCGACGAGGCGGATGATCGCGTCACGGTTGGGGAAGATGCCCACGGAGTCGGTGCGGCGGCGGATCTCGCGGTTGAGGCGCTCGTTCGGATTGTTCGACCAGATCTGCTGCCAGAGCCCGTCGGGAAACCCGGTGAACGCGAGGATGTCCGCTCTGGCGGCGTCAAGGTGCGCGGACGCGTCGGGGAGCTTCTCCTCGACGTAGTCCAGGAGTCGGTCGAACTGGGCGTTGACCGCGTCGGCGTCGGGTTGGTCGTAGACGGAGTGGAGCATCGCTTTCACCGCCGGCCACATGCTCTTCGGCGTGACGCTCATCAGGTTCGCGGCGTAGTGGGTTCTGCAGCGTTGCCAGACCGCTCCCGGGAGGTTCGCTGCGATCGCTTCCACGAGCCCGG
>NZ_JBYHFN010000020.1:0-671 GCF_057669785.1 Microbacterium sp. Y547 | reverse complement strand
AGCAGCGTGCCGAATGCCATCGCGCCCACACGGGTGGCAGTCATGTTCTTCATGGGTATGTTCCTGTTCTTCGGGTGATGGATCCAGTGATCCGGGATGTGTATATCTGGTTGCGGGGTGGGGGTGCGTCATCGCACCCCCACCCCGCTGGGGTGTTGATTACTGCGCGGTGACCGGGAACGCGCCGAACGGCGCGGTCTTGGTGTCGGTCACGGTTTCGCCACCGATGGTCCACGTCATCGAGACCGTGGCCTCGCCGGCGGGAGCCGACGCGAGGCGGGTGTTCAGCGACACGGACACCGTCTTGCCTGCGGCGACGTTGGTGAACGTCTTGGAGCCGTAGGGGGTGGTGATGACGATGTTCGCCGGGACCTGCTCGTTGTTCGTTGCCGACACCGAGAGGTAGACCTTGCCGGCGAGGGTGCGCGACTCGGTGGTGGTGTCGAACGTGGTCAGCGAGTCGGCGAGCTCACGCAGCGCGTCAGCGGCAGCACCGGGGCCGGCCGCGACAGCGGCAGCCTCGAGCGCGGCCTTCGCCTGGTGGGGGCCGTAGCCCTCAGCAGCAGCGATCTGCGAACGCACCGTTGCCAGCGCCTCGCCCGACAGCGTGCCCGCACGCTCAGCCTGGTCCACGAACGACTTCGCAACCGCGTAGCTCGCAGCGTGCGAGA
>NZ_JBYHFN010000019.1:0-827 GCF_057669785.1 Microbacterium sp. Y547 | reverse complement strand
AGTAGTGCCCCGTAGCGTGGTGTAGCCCACGGTGGCGGGCTCGTCGCTCCTGACGTAGGCGCGGTCACCGTGTGATCCTTCGAGAAGTCTCTTACCTCCACTCGAAAGGCATCATCACGATGACCGCACTTCATATTGTCGACCCTGCGAGCGTGCTCGCTGAAGCCCTGACCGACGCGTCGCCAGATCTGATGCGCAGCCTCCTGCAAACAACGATCAACGCGCTTCTGTCCGCCGACGCGGACGCCGTGGTCGGCGCGGAATGGGGAAAGCCCAGCCCCGACCGCACCGCGCAACGCAACGGGTACCGGCACCGCGACCTCGACACCCGTGTCGGCACGATCGATGTCGCGATCCCGAAGCTCCGCCAGGGCACGTACTTCCCGGAATGGCTCCTCGAGCGCCGCAAACGGGCCGAGACCGCCCTGATCACTGTCGTCGCGGACTGTTACCTCGCCGGGGTCTCGACCCGGCGGATGGACAAGCTCGTCAAGACCCTCGGGATCCACTCCCTCTCGAAATCGCAGGTCTCCCGGATGGCCGCGGACCTCGATGAACACGTCGACCAGTTCCGGCACCGCCCGCTCGGCGACGCGGGACCGTTCACGTTCGTCGCCGCCGACGCGCTCACCATGAAAGTCCGTGAGGGCGGCAGGGTAATCAACGCGGTCGTGCTCGTCGCGACCGGCGTGAACGGCGACGGTCACCGCGAAGTCCTCGGCCTGCGGGTCGCGACCAGTGAGACCGGAGCTGCATGGAACAGCTTCTTCGCCGACCTCGTCGCCCGCGGACTCGGCGGAGTCCGCCTCGTCACCAGCGACGCCCAC
>NZ_JBYHFN010000018.1:0-1265 GCF_057669785.1 Microbacterium sp. Y547 | reverse complement strand
GGGACTGCCCCTACTTTGGTTGACGGGTAGGGGTCGGGGTGTTCAGGCCGCTTCTGCGGTTCTGTAGATCATCTCAAACTCGACGGGTGTGAGCTTTCCGAGGCCTCGTTGACGGCGGCGACGGTTGTACTTCGTCTCGATCCAGGTGACGATCGCGAGGCGGAGTTCCTGCCGCGTCTCCCAGCGGCGCGTGTTGAGGACGTTCTTCTGCAGGAGCGCGAAGAAGCTCTCCATGCTGGCGTTGTCGCCCGCGCCGTAGGAGCGCCCCATCGACCCGACCAGCCCGTTGTTCTCGAGCAGCCGTTGGGTCCTCTTCGCGCGAAACTGGCCGCCTCTGTCCGAATGGCAGATCGTGCCGACCGGCTGCCGCAGAGCGATCGCGTTGCGCAGCGCCGACCGCGCCAGCGATCCCTTCATGCGCGAGTCGATCGAGTAGCCGACGATCTTGTTGCTGCAGACGTCCTTGATCGCGCAGATGTAGAGCTTGCCCTCACGAGTGGGGTGCTCGGAGATGTCCCAGAGCCAGACCTTGTTCGGGGCATCGGCGGCGAACTCATGCCGGACGACGCCGTGCTCATCGACGACCGCGAGGAGGTCATCATGCGGGGCAGGCCCGGTGGAGCCGGGCTTGGGACGCTTCTTGTGATGGCTGGCGGTGATTCCAGCGATGCGGCAGAGCCGATGCACGCGGTTCTCGCCGACGGTGATGCCGTACTCGTCGGACAGTTCATCGGTGAGGAATCTGTAGCCGAGGGTCGCATCATCGCGGTGAGCCTCGTAGAGGACGTCGATGAGGTGAGCATCGTCCCAGTCCCGCTGGGAGATCGGGGCCTTCAGCCACTTGTAGTACCCCTGGGTCGATAAGCCCAGAACCCTGCACGCCACCACGACCGGCACCCTGATCGGAGCGCCGGCCGCGGCCATCTCACGGACGAGCGGGAAGACTATTTTCCCGGCAAGTTCGCCTGCGACAGATACGCCGCCGCACGGCGGAGCACCTCGTTCTCCTGCTCGAGCAGACGTATGCGCTTCTTCGCCTCGCGCAGCTCCGTCTGGTCGGCTCCGGTGAGACCGGGACGTCGTCCGTCCTCGATGTCTGCCTGCTTCATCCAGTTCGACAAGGACCCTTCGGAGACACCGAAGTCCTTCGCGATCTGCGACAGCGGCGCCTGGCCCTGTCGGGCCACCGCCACGACGTCGTCTCGGAACTCCTTGGGATACGGCTTTGCCACAGGGACATCCTTCCAGCGAGGACGAATCCTCAC
>NZ_JBYHFN010000017.1:0-3133 GCF_057669785.1 Microbacterium sp. Y547 | reverse complement strand
GTGCCCCACGGGTGCGGCCTCTCCGCGTGCAACCGACTAAACTCTCTCCGAGGTCTCATGCAACGCTTTCTTCGACGACTGATCGTCGCTTCACTCGCGCTCCTTTTCTTCGCGCTGCCGTTCGCTCCCGCGGCGACGGCTGCACCCGCCGACACGAAAGACGACACCATCACCTGGATGGTCCGCCCCAGCGACGGTGTCGGCGAAGACGGGCGGTCGTGGGTCGAGCTCGAACTCGAACCTGGGGCCACCGTCGAGGAGCATCTGCTCGTGCGCAACCTGAGCCGTGAGGCCGTGACCTTTCGGCTGACCGCCGCCGACGGCTACTTCACCACCTCCGGCCGGTTCAACATGCTGACCTCTGACCAGGAGTCGGTCGACGCAGGCACGTGGATCAAGATCCAGGAGAGCATCGAAGTGCCCTCGGGCGGCGACGTGATCGTGCCGTTCACGATCACCGTGCCCGAGAACGCGACGCCCGGCGATCACCCCGCCGGGGTGGCGGCGAGCATCCGCAGTGGCGGAGAGGTGGGCGTCGAATCGCGCGTCGGCTTCCGCGTCATGACCCGCGTCACGGGAGAAATGACGCCCGAGCTCGAGACGACCGTGTCGGGAACCTACACCAGCTCGATCAACCCCTTCGAGCCAGGCACGATGACCCTCACCTACGAAGTGTCGAACACCGGCAACGTGCGCCTCGGTGTCGAATCGCTCGCGACCGTCTCGGGCCCGTTCGGGTGGCTTGCCCGCACACTCGACCCCGAGACGATCACCGAGATCGCGCCGGGTGAGACCCGCACGTTCGAGCGGCAGGTCCGGGGCGTCTGGCCCCTGTTCGTCGCGACCGTCGACGTCGTCTCACAGGGCGCATCCGTCGCCGAAGAACTCGAGGTCGGCGAAATCGCACCCTCCGAGGCGCACGCGACCGTGATCACGATGCCGTGGTCTCAGCTCGTCGTCCTCGCGATCATCGTGCTGCTCATCGCACTGTCGGCACTGGACCGCCGCCGTCGCAAGCGCAAGACCGAGGCACTCATCGAGCGGGCGCGCGCCGAAGCCCGCGCAGAAGCCGCAGCCGCCGCCTCCTGACCCGTCGAGCGCAGATGCTCGCCGCGGTGGTCTCGGACCTCGCGGCGAGCATCTGCTTCGAGCGGGCGATTCGATCTCTCGGCCGCCATCTGACGCATACAGGGTTACGACGATCTCGGCAGCGCCCTCGTGACGATGCCGCGGTCTCAGCTGGTCGCACGCGCCGCCCCGGACCCGTGGGCGCTGACGCTCGACGCGGGCTCAGGACTTCGCGGCGAGCATCTCCTTCATGCGGGCGATCTCGATGCCCTGATCGGCCTCGATGTGACCGGCCATGACGTCGAGTTCGATCTCTCGGCCGCCCCCTGACGCATACAGGTTCTCGACCATCTCGACAGCACCCTCATGGTGCTTGATCATGAGCTCGAGGAACAGCCGGTCGAACGCGGCATCGCGCGCGGCTTCGAGCTGCGCGAGTTCGGCATCGGTGAGAAGGCCCGGCATGTCGGCATGCGCCGCGTGGCCGGCATCCGGATCCCGCGCAGCCTCACCACGCGCCTGCAGCCACTCCTCGAACCGTTCGAGCTCGGCGCTCTGACTCATGTCCATGCGCTCCGCGAGCAGCCGGATGTCACGGTTGCTCGTGCGTTCTTCGACGTAGCTCGTCATGATCAGCGCCTGGGAGTGGTGGTGCATCATGTCGCGAACGAAGGCGACATCAGCGTCGGTGTGCGGCTCGGACTGGATCGCGGCGGCTTCCTCGGGCGACAGCGTGCGGTTCGGCTCACCCGGAGCGCCGGGCTGGATCACGGGAGCGGTGGGCACAGGGGCGGATGCCTCGGGCTCGGCGGTGCATGCCGTCAAGCCGAGGACGATCACAACCGCCGCGCCGAGGGGAAGAAAGCGGGGCGATACGGGCATGAAGAGGTGCCTCTCAGTCGGGTTCGGTGGCTCCATCTTGCAGTGCGACAGTGCACCGATCAGAAGGTCGAAACAAAAATGTAACGAGAAAGGTAGCGAACATTCTCAGCAAACCTATAGATTCCCGAACATACAACTGCATATCCGTGCTGTACGCGAAGTGCACAAAGACCGAGCGAACCGCTCGTCGAAACGCGCTTTCGTTTGAGGTAGTACCTGTCAGATCGACGAAGACCGACACGAAGGGCACCCCCCGCATGAATTCACGCACCACCCCCCGAGCGCGCTGGAGGACGCGAGCGCTGGCCGTTACCGGCGCGCTCACCCTCGGCGTTTCTATGATGGCGGCAACCGCCGCCGTCGCCGACCCGGTTCAGACCGACCCGCGCGAAGGCCTGAGCGCGGGCCTCTACGACGCTGGCACCGCTTCCAGCAACGTCGAGCACCTGGCGACCCTCCCGAAGCTCGCCGGCCTCAACACCAACTCCGACCTCGCCTTCAAGGACGACATGGCGATCGTCGGCAACTACAACGGTGTTCAGTTCTACGACGTGGCCGACCCGTCGAACCCCGAGCTGCTCACGCAGTTCATCTGTCCGGGCAGCCAGAACGACGCTTCCGTCGTCGGCGACCTGCTCTTCCTCTCGGTTGAGTCGACCAGCGCCCGTCTGGACTGCTCGACCAACCCTGCGTCGCCGGTCTTCCGCGGCGTTCGCGTGTTCGACATCAGCGACATCTACAACCCGGTCCAGGTCGCAGCCGTCCAGACGTGCCGTGGCTCGCACACGCACACCGTGCTGCAGGACCCGGATGACACCGAGAACATCTACATCTACGTCTCGGGCACCGCTGGCGTCCGCGCCGCCTCGCAGCTCGCGGGCTGCAGCAACGGCGCAGCCGACACCGAGAACCCGTCGCGCTGGCGCATCGAGGTCATCAAGGTCCCCGTCGCCGACCCGGCAGCCGCCGCAGTCGTGACGGAGTCCCGCCTGTTCGCCGACCCGGTCACCGGCCGCGTCGACGGTCTGCAGAACGGCCCGACGACCCCCCGTCACCCCTCGGGTGGCACCTGGTCGCCGTCGCCGAACACCAACCAGTGCCACGACATCACGGTTTACGCCGAGGTCGGCCTCGCCGCTGGTGCGTGCGCGGGTAACGGCATCCTGATCGACATCAGCGACCC
>NZ_JBYHFN010000016.1:0-4163 GCF_057669785.1 Microbacterium sp. Y547 | reverse complement strand
CACACCCGGCTCGGGGTACTCGCTGATCTCGACGTTGACGTCGATGTCGCTGGATCCGAGCTCGTCGGGTGCCTCGTCGGCGATCGCGGCACCTGCCACACCCACCAGCAGCACCGCACCGCCGGCAGCGGCGGTGACCCGACCGATCATTTCGCGCGTTTTCATTGCATTCTCCACTTCACGTTGTTTCAAACAGGGGGGTGTGGTGGGCCCGACCGTACGGACGGGCCCACCACGATCACTCAGTTGCAGGACGTCGCCGCATACGACGCCGTCACCTGCGTCGACATGGGCTTGCCGTGCACGACGGACGTCGCGTCAACGGTCACCGTGCCTGCCGGCACAGACGCTGCACGCGTCGTGAACGAGTGCGTCGCGCGCTTGTCCTCCGCGATCCCGCTGAACGACTTCGTGCCGAAGGTGCTCGACACCGTCAGGTCGACCGTGGCGGCGTCGGCGTTGGTCGCCGTGACGCTGATCAGAGCCTTGCCCGCCACGCACCTCACTGCAGCGGTCGCCGACACGCTGAGGTCCCAGGCGTCCGGCTGCCACACGTAGTCGCGGGCGAAGATCGTGAACAGCTGGTTCCAGGCATTGAAGTCATGCGCTCCGGAGACCACCACGTTCTCGATGCGCGCGTTCGTCAGTGCCGCGACGGCGTTGGGGTTCGGCAGGCCGAAGTCCCAGGCGCCCCCGCCGTACATGATGAACGGGACGCCGAGGTTCGGCGTCGTGTTGCGCACGCTGACCCCGCCACTCCACGGGCCGTAGTAGCCGAACAGCGTCGGGTCGTAATTGATGATGTTCGACGTGACGATGCCACCGGCCGACAAGCCCGCGAAGGCGCGGTCCTGCGCGGCGGTCGACACGTTGTAGTTCGCCTCGACGAACGGCAGCACGACATTGCGCAGGTTGGGATAACCCTGGTTCGCAGCTCCGAGGTAGTTGGTGTTCGTGGTGACCACGATCGCCGGCTCGGTGTCGCCGTCTGCGATCAGGTTGTCCATGATCACGGGGACGTTGCCCATGTTCATCCAGTCCGACTGGTCTTGACCGCCGCCGTGCTGCATGTAGATGGTCTTGTACGGCTCTGCGCGGTTCGCGTCGTAGCCCGGGGGCAGGTACACGCCCATCGTCCGGCTGGTTCCTGCGACCTCGAACGGCACGTAGCTCCAGGTGCCCTTCGCGATGCCGGTGCGCTCGTTCTCGGCGAGCGCGCGGGCGGCCAGCGGTGCGTAGTTCTGCTTTACCGGGTCGTACGGCACGAACACCTTGTTGAAGGATCGCCGGGCGGTGCCGGTCAGACCGTCCGGCGGGTTGATCGGCGGGTTCGCCGGGTCTGCCAGCCACAGGTTCGTGTTGTTGTTGACATAGAACCAGTACTGGTTCGCACCGGCGGCGAGCGGCACCTGCGTCACCCAGTTGCCGTCACCGGCGTACGTCATCTCGACGTCGTAGCCGCCGCCGCCGCGCATGAGGCCCGGTCGATACTGCGAGGGCGAGTACACGGTCGTGTCCGTGGGGTCCGCCCAGTTGCGGAGCATGATGTCCGCGACGAAGCGCACACTGGTCGCCTCCGGCAGGTGAATGACGAACCGACCGGTGTAACCGGTCGGTGAGGTGGGGTCTGCGAAGATCGTCGGTCCGGGAGTGACCTCTTCCTCCTCCGCATGTGCTGGCGCTGAGGCCATCCCCAGCACCATCGCCGTGGCGGCCGCGAAGACCGCGAGCGGTCGTAGCAGCCGACGGGCTGTGCTTTGGCCCTCAGCGGGCGAATCCGCCCGCCTTCTTGATGTGACAACGTGCATAACCGTTCCTCCTTGAATGGCTGCGGGACACCACGCTGCGCCCCAGACGAGGTCAGGGTACTGAAGGTTTACGACGTTGTATATACCCTTCTCCATCGTTGTAGATGATTTCGCGCACCGTGCGGAGTCCCAAACGAGCGTCGAGAGGACATCGATCCTTTACAACGTGGTAAAGCACTTGTACCCTGACGGCGACTGGGGGGCTCGAACCATCCGACCCCGGCATCCGATAGCCATTCAAGGAGGAACGGTTATGAGAGCTGTGCAATCCCAGGTTTCAGCCCGAGACGGATCGGGGGTGCGAGAGCGTCTTCGCACCCGCGTGCCCCGATCCCTCGCGGCGCTCGGTGCCGCGTTGGCGCTGGTACTCGGCATGGCCGCCGCGCCGGCGCAGGCTGACGAGAGCCTCACGCCGGGGCCGACGATCTTCGCAGACCCCACCTCGCCGACCGGTTACACCGGTCGTTTCGTGTTCTACGAGCCGGATGCGACCAGCGTGCGCTTCGTCGCCGACATCCTGCTGCGCGACTGGGAGAACCCGGCCGACACGACCGTCTACCAGCCCTCGCAGTACCGCCCCGGTCTGATGCGTGGCGCGGGCGCTTACGACGTGCAGATGACGTATGCCGGTGACGGCTACTGGGTGACGCAGGTGCCGCTTGCGGCCGGCCCGAACCAGTACTGGTTCTACGTCAACAACAACACCAACCTGTGGGTCGCCGACCCGGCGAACTCGCCGATCTTCGCCCCCGACGGACTGACGGGCAACGCCCGCCGAGCCTTCAACGCGGTGTACGTCCCCTACGACCCGGTCAAGCAGAACTACGCGCCCCTCGCGGAGCGCGTCATCGCCAACCCCCGACCGGACTCGGCGAAGGGCACGTGGAGCTACGTCCCGATCACGATCGGCGGCGCGACACGCACCCTCGGCGTCTACCTCCCCCCGGGCTATGACCCCGAGCGCGCCGAGCCGTACAAGACGATCTACCTGCAGCACGGCAGCGGCCAGGACCAGTCCGACTGGCTGAACATCGGCAGCGTCCCGATCATCATGGACAACCTGTTGCAGGACGGCGATACCGAGCCGGCCGTCATCGTGACGACCAACTCCAACTACCTCGGCGTCGGCAACCAGGGCTACCCGAACATCACCAACGTGATCATCCCGTTCGTCGAGAGCAACTACAACGTCTCGACCGACCGGCTCGATCGCGCGTGGGCGGGTCTGTCGATGGGTGCCTCGATCACCTCGGGAATCATCAACAACAACCCCCTGCGGTTCGGGTACTACGGCGTATGGAGCTTCAACGCGGGCATCACCCGCACGACCGCGAACGTCGACCAGGCATACATCCACATCGGATGCGGCGTGTGGGACAACCTCAACCTGTGCGCCACGCCCACCGCGCTGAACAACCTCAACGGGTACGTCAACTACAAGAACACCCGCATCGCGGGCGGCCACGACTTCAACGCCTGGCCGCAGTTGTTCGCGATCTGGGCCAAGGACTACCTGTGGACGCCGAGCTCGTTCAACTCGGCCCCGGTGTTCGCGACCGGCGGTGAGAGTCAGACGGTCGATGAGGGTGAGACGCTCACCTTCGGCGTCGAGGCCTCGGACTCCGACGCCCCTCGGGACACGCTGGTCTACTCGGCGCAGGGGCTGCCCGCGGGTGCCTCCTTCGACCCGGCGGGCCGGCAGTTCACCTGGACGCCGGGCGCCGATCAGGCCGGGTCGTACGAGGTCACCTTCACGGTGGTCGACGGCACCCGGGCGTTCAACCTGTCGGCGACCAAGACCGTGGAGATCACCGTCGGCAATATGCCGCACGTCTCGGCCACGGCGACGGTGCGCTGCGTGGCAGGCAAGGCGCTCGTCAGCGTCACCGCGACCAGCGGCGACCCGGCAGCGCTGGATCTCGCCATGACCAGCTCGTACGGAGCCAAGTCCTTCGCCGGCATCGGCGCGGGCAAGAGCGCGACGCATTCGTTCACCACGCGGCTGGCAGCGGTGCCCGCCGGAACGGTGACCGTCACGGCCACCGACACCGCGGGCGGCGCCGGATCCGCCCAGGTCGCGGCGCCGTATGCCGCGGCGTCCTGCGGGTGAGTGATCGTGGTGGGCCCTTCCGGGCGGTCGGGTCCACCACACCCCTTTGTGTGTTCTTCGTCAATACCTGAAATGGAGCTGAAGCAATGAGAAAACGTGAATGGATCGGTCGTGTCACGGCCGGAGCGGCGGGAGTGGTGCTGCTCGGCGGTGTGGCCGGAGTCGCCGTCGCCGATGACCTGGATCTGGGGAGCAGTGACGTAGAGGTCTCTGTGCAGATCAGCGAGTACCCCGAGCCGGGTGTG
>NZ_JBYHFN010000015.1:0-4978 GCF_057669785.1 Microbacterium sp. Y547 | reverse complement strand
CCACCGGCACCACATTCTGCGGAACCGCAGCAACGGTGACCTGTTCGGTCTTTACGCTCGTGGCACCCGCATCGTCGGTGACGGTCAACGAGACCGTGTATGTTCCCGGCGCCGCGTAGAGGTGCGAAGCGGTTACACCGCTCGCGGACGCGCCGTCGCCGAAGTCCCACGCATACGACACCACTGAACCGTCGGCATCCGACGACGACGAAGCGTCCACCGCGACCGACAGCCCCGACACCTGCGATGCGAATACCGCGGCGGGCGCTTGGTTCTCAGGGGCGACGACGATCGTCGGGTCGATGACCAGAAGATCCCGGATGGCGACCTGCACCGGATAGGCGTTCGCCGAGGTCGGAACGATCGAGGCAACGGCCACACCGCCCGGAGCCTGGAGCGCCTGCGTCGAATCCGATCGCCGTACCTGCCACGTCGTCGGCTCGGCACCCGACGCTGCCCAGATCTTGCCGACGAGGGTCGTCGGTGCTGTGCCGGTCACCTCGAAGACGACGTTGTACACCGCGTGGGGCGCGATCGTGACCCCGGGCACCGTGTAGCCGGCACCGATCGCGGTGCCTCCGCGCATGACGTGCAGGATCACCGACCCGTCGGCGGCGATGCGCACCCGCAAGACATACTGGTCGGCGCCGACCTGACGGCCGACGAACGAGATGTACTGCGCGTTGGCGATCTTGTCGACCGAGAACGACGCCGAGAGTCGCGTGTTCATGCTCGACACCGACGTCAATCCCGCCTGCTGCGAGTTCGGCGTCGTCAGCGTGATGACACCCGAGCCATCGGCCACCGAGAAGCGCGCGGGTGCACCCGTGATCGACCACTGTCCGCCCTCGTCAGCGGTACCCCAGCCGTTGAAGCTGACTCGATCGAATCCGTCACGGGCGAGCACGTTGGTCTCGGCGACGTCGACGGCGGAGGACGTGGTCGAGACCCCACCGCGATCATCCGTGACGGTCAGCGTGATGTCGTATGCCCCGGCCGTTTCGTACGCGTGGGTCGCCGTGGCTCCGGTCGCCGTGGTGCCGTCGCCGAAGTCCCAGGCGTGGGACACGATCGAACCGTCTTCGTCAGCGCTGGCGGAGCCGTCGACCGAGACGACGAGGCCGGAGATCGAATTCGTGAAGGCCGCCGACGGGAGCTTGTTCGGGGCCAGCGTGGCAGTCACCTCTTGCTGCGTCGACACCGAGCCGCCGCGGTCGTCGGTCACGGTGAGCGTCACAGCGTAGGTTCCGGGCTCGCTGTACGTGTGCGTTGCCGTCGCACCTGCGCCGGTCGCGCCATCGCCGAACGCCCACGAATATGTCACGACCTCGCCATCAGCATCCGTGCTCGTGGAGCCGTCTACGTTCAGCACGAGGTGCTCGGTCGACGCTGTGAACGCCGCCACAGGCGGCGCGTTGGGCGCCGCGACGGTGACTTCCTGGCTGATCACGCTGGTCGCGCCGAGAGCATCGGTGACCCTCAAGGTCACGTCGTACGTGCCGGCTGCTGCGTAGGTGTGGGTCGCCGAGACACCTGCTGCGGCGCTGCCGTCACCGAAGCTCCACTGATACGACTGGATCGCGTTGTCGGAGTCCGTCGACGACGCACCGTCGAAGACGACGCCGAGGCCGTCGGCAATGGCGCTGAACGACGCCACCGGCGGCTGGTTCACGAAGCCGAGCGCACCCTGCTGGTAGTGCGCGAGCACCTGCGCGGTGGTGAGAGGCGCAGGATAAACCGCCACCTCGTCAACCGACCCCCGCCAGTACGTGTCGCCCGCCCAGCCGGCGTCGCCTCCGACGCGCCAATAACCGTTATAGGCGTTGACAGCGGCGTTCGGGTGGGTGCCCACCAACGCGCCATCGATGAAAAGCTGCGTCCCCGACGACGACAGTTGGGCGACGACGTGGTGCCACCGATTGTCGTTGTAAGCGGTTGAGGTGCTGACGACGACCTGCGTGCCGTTGTACACGCCGAAGTTCACTTTGCCATCAGCGGTCATGTAAATGTGGCGGTCGTGGCTGCTGCTGGTGCCCGTGCGCGAACTGCCGAACCCGAGGATCTTTCCGCCCGTGGTGGTGTTCGTCCGGAACCACGCCTCGGCGGCGAACGTCGTCGGATTCACATACTGTTTGTCGCTCGTGATGCCCGTCTGCCTCCAGGCGCCGAAGACGCTCTTCGACGGTGCGAGACTGACCGCGGTGTTCGAAACATCAGAAAGCGCACCCGGCTGCGACTTGGTCGCCGAGCCGAAGTAGGTTCCCGTCTGGGCGTCGAAGCCCGAGTCTCTCGCCGTGGACCCCGACGACTCGCCGAGACGCCAGTACAGAGTCGGCTCGAGGTCGTACACGGCCTTGCCGTACGCGTCGGCCGGCGCGGCCGGCAGGACGGAAGCCCGTCCTGAGGCCACCCGGTGGGCGTCGACCTGCGTTCGCGTGAGGGCGGTGCCGTACACGGCCACGTCAGCGATCGCACCGCTCAGGTAGGCGCTGCTGCCGGTGTTGGGCCAACCGCCGACGTTGTCTCCGCCGATGCGCCAATAGCCCTTATAAGCCTGCGCCGACGTCGCATCGGCACGAGAGCCCACGCGAACGCCATCGACGTAGAGAGTCATGCCGGTCGATGACAGAGTGCCGACGACGTGGTGCCACTGTCCGTTGTTATAGCCCGTTCCCGTCGACAGCGATCGCTGGACCCCGGGGTAGACACCGAACGTCACACGGCCGGAGTTGTCGAGATAGATGGAGCGATCATGCAACGCCGAGCTGCCCGAGGACGCGTCGCCGAATCCGACGATCTTGCCGCCGCGGGTGCTCGTGGTCTTGAACCATGCTTCGATCGAGAAGGTGTGGAGACCGGCCTCTTCAGTTCTCGTCGACGCGAAGGAAGACGAAGACCCGGTGAACTGCGTCGCATGGGTCGATGAGAGGTTGTTGGGCCCGGCCACGCCGCGCGTTGCACCCGTCATCTGCAACGGTGCCACGCCTGCCCAGTCATCGGCCGTCGATCCGGTCCGCTCGGAAAGCGGCCAGTAGTGCAGGGGAGAATCGTCGAGCACCCTCAGGCTGTAGTCGGTGGCCATGTTCGTCGTTGCCACGGTGACAGGCACCCAGGCCCCCGTCGCCGCGTTGTGGTAGGGATCGATGGCGCGCACGCGGTATTCATACGTCTGGCCGGCGACAGCGGTCTTGTCCACGAACGTCATGCGCGGCATCGTCCAGAAGTTCGAGTCCCCGTGGACGGTGTGGATCGGGGTAGACCCCTTGTCCTGCCGGAACACTTGGTACGTCAGCGTCGTGTTGTCGCGATCGGTGTTGGCTGTCCAGGACAACCGCACCTCACCGGGACGCACTGACGTGGCCGAGATGGGGAAGTCGTCGCCGCTTCGCTCGGGTCCGGATTCATTGGGTGCCACGTCTTTCGAAGCGAAGCGCACGAGCCCTTGCTGCGGCTTGTTGTTGACCTTCAGGAACTCACCGCCGTAGAGCACGTAGTCCCCCGCGGACACGACGTCCCACGGGGCCTGGCTCTTGCCCGTGTACGTTCCCACCTGCCAGTCCGGGTACCAATGCACGATGGATGCCGCGGGGTAGCCCGCGTACGACTTGTAGCCGTGGATGTCAGAGGTGAGAAGGTTGCCGTGGTACTCCTTGGCGAAGGCCATCGAGTGATGGAACGTCCAGTTCGGGCTGGTCTGCGGCCATCCGCCGATATTGCCGCAGTAGTGGTCGTGACTCGCGGTGTAGACCACGCCCCGGTGGACAGCGACGGAGTAGTTGTCACCATGACAGTCTTCGATCCAGACGAGGCTTCCGTCGGACCACCGGGCGCGGAACGTGCCCTCGAACTTGTCCTCTTGGGTGCCGTTGTAGTCGTAGGCGACTCCGTAGACGCTGTCCTCGTCCGAAGCCAGGCCCGTGATGGCTGCGCTCGGCCCCGCGTTTCGCACGAGCGAATTCACGTCCCACCGGAGGGATGCCCCCGTAGACGAGTCGAGCGCCGCAAGACCCCGACCGGGATTCGTGGATCCATTGGTGCTCTCGAACGAACCCGCGAGGACGAGTTTCGTGCCGGTCGGATCGACCACGATCGACGTGACACCATGCCCGCCCGTGAGGGTGGCCGTGAGCGGCAGCAGCGCGCCCGTCGAAGCCGACACGGCGCCGAGCCGGGTGCGCACGCCTCCGGCCAGGCTCGAGAAGTTGCCCACCAGGTAGACGGTGTCACCCGAGGTCGCGATGTCGGTGATCCCGGCGTTGGCGTAGGGCGCCCATGGCAGCAGGTCACCCGTCGCAGCATCGAACGCTGCGATGCGGTTTCGGCTGTTTCCGGCGATATTCGTGAACGTTCCGCCGACATAGATGCGTGAACCGTCAGGCGATGCGACGATCGATTTGATCGCCCCGTTCGCCCCGGGATTCCACGACGTCATCTCTCCGGATTGGATGTCGTATGCCATCAGGTTCGCGCGCGGGACGGTGTCGACTCCTTCCGGAGCACCGGCGGGGCGAGCCGTGGCGAATTCGCCGCCCACCCACACGGTCGTGCCGGTGACCGCCTGCGTCCACACGACGCCGTCGATCTGGGCCGTGGGCAGCGGGTCAGCCGAGACGGTCTCTTCGACGCCGACGGCCGGCGCCGTGTCAGCGGACGCCATCGGCGCCGTGAAGGCGAGACTTGCCGCCGTCAGCGCGAGGGACATCGCTCCGGCGACGAGACCGCGCACCCCGCGTCGTTTCGGCCGCGCATCCCGTCGAGTGGCATCCATGAAAGAACGGTCAGCAACAACCACGATGATTCCCCAGTCAGCTCACGAAACGTGAGCAGTATCCACGCACGGATGCGCGAGTCTCCCCAGACTGATGCGATCCTAGACGACGGACCCGGAGCGCGCAATGGATGACGCGTGTGACTCCTTCGCACGCGTCGAGCGACGACGCGTGGCCCCGCTCACGGGGTGGGGGTGGTGACGGTGATC
>NZ_JBYHFN010000014.1:0-5623 GCF_057669785.1 Microbacterium sp. Y547 | reverse complement strand
GATGACTGCTGTTCCTGACATTTTGTCGGGAACGCTGATTTGACAGGCGCGGAGCGACATGTAAGATAGTGAAGTTGCCCTGCGGGCAGAGCCGAGAGGCCGAGTAGCAGGAGCATCCGATCCTTGAGAACTCAACAGCGTGCACTTGTCAAATGCCAAATTACCTCGTTCCAGCTTCGGCTGGATGAGATTCCTTTGGATCAAAGTCCGGCCTTCGGGTCGGCAACGGATATGTCAGCAATGACATCCATTTGGTCAGTTCAAACTCGCTGCTTCGACCTTTTTCCGGTCGTGGTCAGCAAAATTTCTTTACGGAGAGTTTGATCCTGGCTCAGGATGAACGCTGGCGGCGTGCTTAACACATGCAAGTCGAACGGTGAAGGTGGAGCTTGCTCTGCTGGATCAGTGGCGAACGGGTGAGTAACACGTGAGCAATCTGCCCCTGACTCTGGGATAACAGTTGGAAACAGCTGCTAATACCGGATACGAGCTGCGAAGGCATCTTCAGCAGCTGGAAAGAATTTCGGTCAGGGATGAGCTCGCGGCCTATCAGCTTGTTGGTGAGGTAACGGCTCACCAAGGCGTCGACGGGTAGCCGGCCTGAGAGGGTGACCGGCCACACTGGGACTGAGACACGGCCCAGACTCCTACGGGAGGCAGCAGTGGGGAATATTGCACAATGGGCGCAAGCCTGATGCAGCAACGCCGCGTGAGGGACGACGGCCTTCGGGTTGTAAACCTCTTTTAGCAGGGAAGAAGCGAAAGTGACGGTACCTGCAGAAAAAGCACCGGCTAACTACGTGCCAGCAGCCGCGGTAATACGTAGGGTGCAAGCGTTATCCGGAATTATTGGGCGTAAAGAGCTCGTAGGCGGTTTGTCGCGTCTGCTGTGAAACCCCGAGGCTCAACCTCGGGCCTGCAGTGGGTACGGGCAGACTAGAGTGCGGTAGGGGAGATTGGAATTCCTGGTGTAGCGGTGGAATGCGCAGATATCAGGAGGAACACCGATGGCGAAGGCAGATCTCTGGGCCGTAACTGACGCTGAGGAGCGAAAGGGTGGGGAGCAAACAGGCTTAGATACCCTGGTAGTCCACCCCGTAAACGTTGGGAACTAGTTGTGGGGTCCATTCCACGGATTCCGTGACGCAGCTAACGCATTAAGTTCCCCGCCTGGGGAGTACGGCCGCAAGGCTAAAACTCAAAGGAATTGACGGGGACCCGCACAAGCGGCGGAGCATGCGGATTAATTCGATGCAACGCGAAGAACCTTACCAAGGCTTGACATATACGAGAACGGGCCAGAAATGGTCAACTCTTTGGACACTCGTAAACAGGTGGTGCATGGTTGTCGTCAGCTCGTGTCGTGAGATGTTGGGTTAAGTCCCGCAACGAGCGCAACCCTCGTTCTATGTTGCCAGCACGTAATGGTGGGAACTCATGGGATACTGCCGGGGTCAACTCGGAGGAAGGTGGGGATGACGTCAAATCATCATGCCCCTTATGTCTTGGGCTTCACGCATGCTACAATGGCCGGTACAAAGGGCTGCAATACCGTAAGGTGGAGCGAATCCCAAAAAGCCGGTCCCAGTTCGGATTGAGGTCTGCAACTCGACCTCATGAAGTCGGAGTCGCTAGTAATCGTGGATCAGCAACGCCACGGTGAATACGTTCCCGGGTCTTGTACACACCGCCCGTCAAGTCATGAAAGTCGGTAACACCTGAAGCCGGTGGCCTAACCCTTGTGGAGGGAGCCGTCGAAGGTGGGATCGGTAATTAGGACTAAGTCGTAACAAGGTAGCCGTACCGGAAGGTGCGGCTGGATCACCTCCTTTCTAAGGAGCATCTGGCACTCTTCGGGGTGTCCAGGCGCCAGATTCGGGACGAATGTTCTCGACTGGTAGCTCATGGGTGGAACATTTGACTTGGTGCCGATCGGGGGATCTCGAACTTAGTACGCTGCTTGCAGTTGGAAGGGTTCTGGTGACGCTGCCGGCATATGCACGCTGTTGGGTCCTGAGGGACCGGATGCGCTCGGGCTTTTTGCTCGGTGCAGACGAACCTCAGGGCCTTTTCTGATTGCCGTTTTCGGCATGAGGTGAGGGTACCGCCCGTACTTTGAGAACTACACAGTGGACGCGAGCATCTTTGAGCTGACTTCGGTCAGTTCATATAGATGATCTTAAAGATCATTAGTCAATTTCATGTCGGACTTCGGTTCGACGTCGATTCTGATAAAACTCATGTGATTTCAAGTCTTTAAGAGCAAACGGTGGATGCCTTGGCATCTGGAGCCGAAGAAGGACGTAGCAATCTGCGATAAGCCTCGGGGAGTGGATAAGCACACTTTGATCCGAGGGTCTCCGAATGGGGAAACCCCGCTGGGCGGCTTGCCGACCTAGTGACTCCCGCCTGAATATATAGGGCGGGTAGAGGGAACGTGGGGAAGTGAAACATCTCAGTACCCACAGGAAGAGAAAGCAACCGCGATTCCGTTAGTAGTGGCGAGCGAAACCGGAACAGGCTAAACCGAGTACGTGTGATATCCGGCAGGAGTTGCGTATTCGGGGTTGTGGGACTTTTCAGGTTGCTCTGCCGAGCAGCCGGCGTTACAAGAAGGTATAGACGAACGGTCTTGAAAGGCCGGTCAAAGAGGGTGCCAACCCCGTAGTCGAAATGCCTCCCTTGGCGCGAAGAGTATCCCAAGTAGCACGGGGCCCGAGAAATCCCGTGTGAATCTGTCAGGACCACCTGATAAGCCTAAATACTCCCAGATGACCGATAGCGGACAAGTACCGTGAGGGAAAGGTGAAAAGTACCCCGGGAGGGGAGTGAAATAGTACCTGAAACCGTTTGCTTACAAACCGTTGGAGCCTCCTTAGTAGGGGTGACAGCGTGCCTTTTGAAGAATGAGCCTGCGAGTTAGCGATATGTGGCGAGGTTAACCCGAGTGGGGTAGCCGTAGCGAAAGCGAGTCTGAATAGGGCGATTCAGTCGCATGTCCTAGACCCGAAGCGAAGTGATCTATCCATGGCCAGGTTGAAGCGCGTGTAAGAGCGCGTGGAGGACCGAACCCACTTAGGTTGAAAACTGAGGGGATGAGCTGTGGATAGGGGTGAAAGGCCAATCAAACTTCGTGATAGCTGGTTCTCTCCGAAATGCATTTAGGTGCAGCGTTGCGTGTTTCTTACCGGAGGTAGAGCTACTGGATGGCCGATGGGCCCTACAAGGTTACTGACGTCAGCCAAACTCCGAATGCCGGTAAGTGAGAGCGCAGCAGTGAGACTGTGGGGGATAAGCTTCATAGTCGAGAGGGAAACAACCCAGACCACCATCTAAGGTCCCTAAGCGCGTGCTAAGTGGGAAAGGATGTGGAGTTGCCTTGACAACCAGGAGGTTGGCTTAGAAGCAGCCACCCTTGAAAGAGTGCGTAATAGCTCACTGGTCAAGTGATTCCGCGCCGACAATGTAACGGGGCTCAAGCACGCCACCGAAGCTGTGGCATTGATATTTTTGGTAGGCCTTCGTGGTCCAGCCGTATTGATGGGTAGGAGAGCGTCGTGTGGCCAGCGAAGCGGCGGTGTGAACCAGCCGTGGAGGCTACACGAGTGAGAATGCAGGCATGAGTAGCGAAAGACGTGTGAGAAACACGTCCTCCGAAAGACCAAGGGTTCCAGGGTCAAGCTAATCTTCCCTGGGTAAGTCGGGACCTAAGGCGAGGCCGACAGGCGTAGTCGATGGACAACGGGTTGATATTCCCGTACCGGCGAAGAACCGCCCAAGCTAATCCAGTGGTGCTAAGAGTCCTAGCCAGGAATGATCGGATCCCTTCGGGGTGATGACGTCTTGGTGAACGCTCGACCCCATGCTGGTGCGGTTAGCGTATTAACAGGTGTGACGCAGGAAGGTAGCCCAGCCAGGCGATGGTAGTCCTGGTGCAAGTGCGTAGGCCGAGCGATAGGCAAATCCGTCGCTCACATAGGCTGAGACACGATGCGGATGAAAAGTGGGTGATCCTATGCTGCCAAGAAAAGCATCGACGCGAGGTTCTAGCTGCCCGTACCCCAAACCGACTCAGGTGGTCAGGTAGAGAATACCAAGGAGATCGAGAGAATCGTGGTTAAGGAACTCGGCAAAATGCCCCCGTAACTTCGGGAGAAGGGGGGCCTTCGACGTATTAGGACTTGCTCCGAAAGCGTTTGGAGGCCGCAGAGACTAGTGGGTAGCGACTGTTTACTAAAAACACAGGTCCGTGCCAAGTCGCAAGACGATGTATACGGACTGACGCCTGCCCGGTGCTGGAAGGTTAAGAGGACCGGTTAGCCGCAAGGCGAAGCTGAGAATTTAAGCCCCAGTAAACGGCGGTGGTAACTATAACCATCCTAAGGTAGCGAAATTCCTTGTCGGGTAAGTTCCGACCTGCACGAATGGCGTAACGACTTCCCAACTGTCTCAACCGCGAACTCGGCGAAATTGCAATACGAGTAAAGATGCTCGTTACGCGCAGCAGGACGGAAAGACCCCGTGACCTTTACTACAGCTTGGTATTGGTGTTCGGTGTGGCTTGTGTAGGATAGGTGGGAGACTTTGAAGCATGGACGCCAGTTCATGTGGAGTCATTGTTGAAATACCACTCTGGTCACTCTGGATATCTAACTTCGAACCGTAATCCGGTTCAGGGACAGTGCCTGGTGGGTAGTTTAACTGGGGCGGTTGCCTCCCAAAAAGTAACGGAGGCGCCCAAAGGTTCCCTCAACCTGGTTGGCAATCAGGTGGCGAGTGTAAGTGCACAAGGGAGCTTGACTGTGAGACTGACAGGTCGAGCAGGGACGAAAGTCGGGACTAGTGATCCGGCAGTGGCTTGTGGAAGCGCTGTCGCTCAACGGATAAAAGGTACCTCGGGGATAACAGGCTGATCTTGCCCAAGAGTCCATATCGACGGCATGGTTTGGCACCTCGATGTCGGCTCGTCGCATCCTGGGGCTGGAGTAGGTCCCAAGGGTTGGGCTGTTCGCCCATTAAAGCGGTACGCGAGCTGGGTTTAGAACGTCGTGAGACAGTTCGGTCCCTATCCGCTGCGCGCGTAGGAAGTTTGAGAGGATCTGACCCTAGTACGAGAGGACCGGGTTGGACGAACCTCTGGTGTGTCAGTTGTTCTGCCAAGAGCACCGCTGATTAGCTACGTTCGGGATGGATAACCGCTGAAAGCATCTAAGCGGGAAGCCGGCCTCAAGATGAGACTTCCATGCCTTCGGGCGAGAGGCTCCCAGCCAGACTACTGGGTTGATAGGCGAGATGTGGAAGCGTGGTAACACGTGTAGCTGACTCGTACTAATAAGCCGATGACTTGATAACACACCGTTTTTGGTGCTTGCGTCCACTGAGTGGTTCTCGATGTACGGTCGAGAACCGCATGACAATGACTTTGTTATGCTGATTGAAACATCAATAGTGTTTCGGCGGCCATAGCGTGAGGGAAACGCCCGGTTACATTCCGAACCCGGAAGCTAAGCCTCACAGCGCCGATGGTACTGCAGGGGGGACCCTGTGGGAGAGTAGGACACCGCCGGACTTCTTTCGAGAAAGGGCCACCCAATGCTGGGTGGCCCTTTCGCGTTTTAGGGGT
>NZ_JBYHFN010000013.1:0-6555 GCF_057669785.1 Microbacterium sp. Y547 | reverse complement strand
CGCAACCGCGTAGCTCGCAGCGTGCGAGATCTTCGGCTGGTGCTGCGGGTTGAACTCGTCGAGCTGGAACTCGGTCGCAGCCGCGATCTCGTTCGCGCTCAGGTGCTCGCTCGGCTTCAGCGCGAGGCTGTCGAAGCCGCGGCCGATCTCCGAACCGAAGATGTGACCGTTGTACCAGTACGTCGACCAGTAACCGGCCAGCGTCAGGGCGCTGCCGTTGATCGGGCCGCGGTCGAAGTAGCCGATCTCGACCGGGTTGGCGGAGTCGGTGAAGTCGAACACCGAGAGACCGCCCTGGTACCAGGCCTGGACCATGATGTCGCGACCCGGGACCGGAACGAGCGAACCGTTGTGCGCGACACAGTTCTCCTGCGCCGTCTGTGGGGCGGGCATCTTGTAGTAGCTGCGGAACTCGAGCTTGCCGTCGACGATGTCGAAGATGGCGTTGGCGCCCCAGTTGAGCGGGTCGACTGCGCGGCAGCGAGCACCGCTTCCGCCACCCCACTCGTCGGTGAAGACGACCTTGGTGCCGTCGTTGTTGAACGTGGCCGAGTGCCAGTAGGCGAAGCGCGGGTCGGTGACGGCATCGAGGCGAACCGGGTTGGCCGGGTCGCTGATGTCGATCAGGATGCCGTTGCCCTCACAGGCGCCGGCAGCGAGGCCGATCTCGGGGTACGACGTGATGTCGTGGCACGCGTCCGCTGCAGACGTGGACTGCATGCCCTCGCCGTGGCTGCCGCCGGGCCACAGGCCCGCGGGGCTGCCCGTTGCCGGGTCGCTGAAGATGCGGGCGTGGTTGACGATTGCCGCACCGGCCGGGTTGGCCAGCGGAACCTTGATGACCTCGACGAGGAAGCGCGCGCCCAGGATGGGGTTGCCCTCAGCGTCGAGCTGTGACTCGATCGTGTTGCCCGCGACGTTCGTGCAGCCGCCGGCGACGTTCGTCGTCGTGGTGCGGACGCCACCGGTGCCCGAGACGTAGACGTAGACGTTCTCGGCGTCATCGGGGTCTTCGACCACGGTGTGGGTGTGCGATCCTCGGCACGTCTGGACGCCGGTGACCTGGAACGGGTTGTTGATGTCACTGATGTCGAAGATGCGGACACCGCGGAAGTTCTGCGGGTCGGTGACAGGAGTGTTGTTGGCCGATCCGCAGTCGAGGCGGCCCGGGGCCGATTCGACCGACATGAACAGCAGGTCGCCGTAGACAGAGACATCGCCCTGTCCACCGGGACACAGGAACGACCCCGTCAGCGTCGGTGCTGCGGGGTTCGAGATGTCATAGATCTGGAAGCCGTTGTAGTTTCCGTTGATCGCGTAATTGCCGGTGTACGCCATGTCGGAGTTGTAGTTGCCGAAGCCTTCGGGCTTGGCCTGCGTCGAGAGCAGGTCGACGTTGCTGGCGGCGGTGCCTGCGTTGTACAGGCCGGCGGCGAGCCCCTCGCGGGGGTCTGCCTGCGTGTCGGCCGTTGCGACGGTGGCGGTAGCCGTCACCATCGACATGCCGAGGGCGACGGCGCCCACGGTGGCCAGTGCGCGCGCCTTCCAGCGTGCGCGTTCGGGTTGTGTGTTCATTCTGAGGTTAGGCCTTTCAATCGTCATCGATTTGTAGCTTCATTGCTTTGGCCGAAGAGCACTCCGCGCCCCGCGGGCGGGTCGTGGTGCGCGCTTCGCATACTTCACGGATATGCAGTTATATGTAGGGGAATCTATAGGTCTGCTGGGAACAGCGCTACCCGTAACGCGATAACCGATGACGTGACGGATGATGGGCCGACACTCAATGACGAGAGGTGCACGACGATGACGCGATGGACCCGGCTGGTTTCGACGGGTGCGGCGGTCATGCTCGCGGTCGGCCTCACAGCCTGCACGAGCGAGGCTGAGCCTGTACCCACGTCGACGGCGCCGGTCGTGCAGCTGGGGGGTCCGGGGCAGCCCAATCGCACGCTGTCGCCCGAAGAGGCGGCCGCGATCCAGGGTCCCCCGTACGTGGAAGAAGACGTCGTCTTCGTGCGCGACATGCTGCACCACCACTCGCAGGCGATCATCATGACCGACCTCGTGGCCGAGCGCTCCGATGACGAAGAAGTCAGGCTGCTCGCTCAGCGCATGGCCATCGGCCAGGAAGAGGAGATGCGCCAGATGGAGGCGTGGCTGCAGGAGCGCGGCGAGCCGGCTCGCGATCCGGACGCCGGCCACGATGCGCATGCCGGCATGCCGGGTCTGCTCACCGACGCCGAGCTCGATGCTCTCGCCCGCGCCGAGGGCAAGGCCTTCGACCGGATGTTCCTCGAGTTCATGATCAGGCACCACGAGGGTGCCGTCACGATGGTCGTCGACCTCTATGCGTCGGGAGGCGGCCAGGAGATCGCGATCGACACGATCGCCCGGCACGTCGAGGCCGACCAGAACATCGAGATCAAGCGCATGCAGGGAATGCTCGCCGACCGGTCCTGACCGGCGCGGGCCGGATGCGGCATCCCCCAGCGCTCAGACGTGGAACAGCGCTCGAGTCGGGGGAAGGGCGAGCATCATGGCGAGGCCGATGACCGGCATCCACAGGGCGGCGG
The DNA here is from genome assembly GCF_057669785.1 of Microbacterium sp. Y547. NCBI lineage: Bacteria > Bacillati > Actinomycetota > Actinomycetes > Micrococcales > Microbacteriaceae > Microbacterium > Microbacterium sp. Y547. Next base: position 3,982 of record NZ_JBYHFN010000013.1, on the reverse strand, counting down.
TGCCGACGAGTGAGAAGGCGCCGGCACCCGCGACGGCGCCGAGAGCGATCGCCAGCCACAGCACGAGGTGCCGCACCCATGCCCACGGCGGGCCGCCCTTGAGAGCGGTGACCAGGGTGGTCGCGAACTTGACGAGTGCGCCGGTCATGTAGGTGATCCCGAACGGCACGTCGCCGCCGCGGGCGAAGACCGTGTTGAGTGCGCCCATCGCCAGGGCCAGCAGCGCGCCCGTCGCCCAGGTCCATCCGACGGCCGAGGTGACTGCGGCCGCGGCCACTCCGATCAGAACGAGGAGCATCCGGATCTCGCCGCGCGCTCGTCCCCCCGGAAGGCTCGTGCCGATCATCGCTCCGATGACGAAGGCCGCCATGAGGAGGAACCCCGTGGCGGCGGCGGCGAAGCCCGCACCCGCGAGGTCGACGCTCGCGCGGGTCGTGTTGCCGCTCATGAACGAGACGAAATAGCCGCCGAGGTAGACGAACCCGAAGCCGTCGACGAAGCCCGCGAAGGCGGAGAGCACGGCGGCTGCCGCGAACGTGCGATTGCTCAACGATCGGACCATGCGTTCTCCCCGTGGTCTTCCCTCAGAGGTGTGACCTGATTCTCCTCAGGTCGCGGGCTCGAGCCAACCCGCCGTCTCGGACGAAGCATGCAACCCTTGCCGAAGCGTCGGATCAGGTAGTGCGCTGCGGTGAGCGACGCGACCGGCGCGCCGCGATCGCGAGCATCACCCCGCCCGCGGCTGTCCAGGTGGCCAGGACGAGGGCGGCGCCGAGCCCTCCGGCGCCACCGAAGTAGGCCACCGCGCGCACGAGCGTGCCGGCTGAGCCGGGCGGCAGCGCCTGGCCCATGGCGCCGAGCCAGCCCGGTAGCCATTCCGCTGACGTCGAGATCCCTGCCAGCGGGTTGCCGAGGAACATCATCACCATCGCACCGATCGTGAATCCCTTGCCGCCGAAGAGCTCCTTGAGCCCGGCCAAGGGAAGCGCGAGGGCCGCGATGCCCAGGGTCATGGCTCCGGCGACGGGCCAGAAGGCGGCCGTCGAAATGCTGCCGAACAGGAAAGCCAGCACGGCAGCCACAACGGCACCGCCGATGACGGAGAAGCCCAGAATGCCGCCGACTGCCCAGCCGAGGCGTCGGGGGAACACGGCACGGAAGGCGACGGCCGGCACGATGCCGCCGAACACGAGCGGAAAGGCGAGTCCGCCGATGCCGACACCGGACGGATCAGCCGCGGGCAGCGGCACGACGTCGGTCTGAGCCGCATCCATGCCCAGCTGTGCGGCCAGCGCTTCGCCGGTCGCCCCGACGGTGGAAGAGATCGTGACGGATCCGGCACTGGCCACGAGGGTGTGCACCGCGCCGTTCTCCACCACGAATCCACCTGCCACTTCGCGCTCGCGGATGGCGGTGGACAGGTCCTCGGCCGACTCATAGACGGACAGCTCGAAGGCGTCCGGGTTCGCGGCCGCCAGGCCGGCATCCACTTGCGCGATGCTCTGCGAAGACCCCACGATGCCCAAGGGCAGGTCGTGCGCCCCGCCCTTGAGCGAGGGCATGATGAAGACCACCAGCAGAAGCGTGAGGACCACGGACAGGCCGAGCGTCAGTGCCGCGAGCATGATCGCCGCGGGCGGGCGGCGCTTGCTCGTGGCGGGTGCTTCCTCCGATGAAAGGGCGGTACGGGGTTCGGGGGTGGCGTGCGTTGTCATGGGCCTCGGATCGCAGATGCGGAGGCTACTCCTCCGCTTAGGCGGATGAATATACTCCGCTTAGCTGGGAGAATCGCGAAGATGAGGAAGGTGGTGGCGGATGCGCGCGGATGCAGCCCGTCGGCGGCAGGCGATCGTTCATGAGGCGCGTCGCCTCTTCGCCGCGCGGGGAAGCGGCGTGGCGCTGGAGAGTGTCGCTGAGGCGGCCGATGTCGGCATCGCCACGCTCTACAGGAACTTCCCCACTCGGCTCGACCTCATCGACGCGGTGATCGGTGCGAGCCTCGAAGACGTCGCCGCTGCCGCGAACGGGGCGCTGCCGACCATCCAGCGCAACCCGGATGCCGCGTGGCGGGAGTTCCTGGACCGCCTCGTCGCGTTGGATCTCGGCGCGCTCACCGACGCCCTCTCGCAGGTGGTGGGCGGTGGGCTGTCGGCCGCGCTGCGTGATGCGCAGAGTGCGGCGCTCGCTGAGGTCGACCGCGTCCTCGTGGAGGCGCGTGCCCACGGACTCGCCGACGAGAGCCTTTCCGCCCTGGAGCTGGTCCTCGCGATCGGCATCCTCTCGCGCCCGCAACCCGAGGCCGTCCGCGCGCTGGCGCCCGGGTTGGAGCGCCGTCTGGTCGCCATCTTCGCCACCGGCATCCGCCCCTGACGGGAGGGCGGCGTGTGGGGCTGTCTCGCGAGATCCAGATGCCGGAACGGCACGGTCACCGGGATCCCCGTCAGGTCTGATCGGCCTCCCGCCGGGAAAAGCGAAACCCCCGCCATGTAGAAGCTAGGCGAGGGTTTCTAGGACCGTTGTAACGACGATCCGTGTGGCTCCGACGGGCGTCGATCCCGTGACCTCACGATTTTCAGTTGTTTGCGGTGGCTTTTTGGGTACTCGTTAGCACTCATTGCCCGCGTGATTTCGCGGTTCGAGTGCTCATTGATGTTCGTTCGTCGTGGTCGTTTCGGGAGAGTTCCCGGCACATTCCCGGCACAGATTCCGTGCTACTTGTGCGAGCGCCAACCGGGTGACCTCCACGCGGCACGTCGCTCGGCGCTCGCAGAACGGAGACCGCGTGCGACAGGTACAGCAACCGCTTCTGCTCGTTGCGCGGCACCGATCCCAGCCTAGCCAGGCGAGGGCTTACCTCCAGAGCGTCGCGCTCGACCAGTCGCTCGGGACACCCATCGTCTGCGTCGTGAAGCCTGACGAGGCCGGGAAGTCATGGAGGAGGTCGGCTGCTTTGGCAGGCCAGCCGGACGCGGGATCCACGGACGGCAACAGAAAGGCAATGACGGCAAGCGCGTTGGATACGCCGAAGACGCTCTTCGCTGTGGTCTCGTTCCGGAGGTGATCGAGTAGCGGAACGACTCCCTTGGGTGGTCGTTGAGGTGCGACGACGAGCTTGCGGTTGTAGAGACGCGCGTGGTGCGCTGCGACGTTTCGGACGTAGTTGAGGCTCGCAAGCCAGCTCGACATGACGCGTTTTGTGGGCACATCGAACGCTCGCGCGATCTAGGTTGCGAGATCGTTCGATAGCCCGGCATAGAGCCGCGCCAGATGCCCAAGCTCGAGGATCTCGGTGAGCGCCCAGATTGGCATCGTGTCGTCGTACTTGGTGCGAAAGTGGGCGACGAATGCCTCGTCTGAACCGAGTCGGCGGACGTCGACACGTTGCAGCCACTCGATATGACGGCTGGTCGGCTCGCCCGTGGCCGGGTCGGTCGAGGTCCCGGTAAATGACGTGACGAACGTTGAGTCGTGGAGGTGCGCGAATGGTGATCGTCGTCCGAGGACGTACCCCACTTGCATCCGGAGCGCGACTTCGATGCGTTCGACGCCATCCAGCACGAGGAGGCGTAGCTTGCGATCGAAGTCGATGATCTGTGATGCGTGGGCGAGGGAGGTTCCTTCGCGGTACTGGCTCACGATGCGGACGCCCGGTTCGCCGTTGTCATCGACGAATGACTCCGACATCCGGAAGGGGTATAGGTAGCCGGTAAGTCGGTAGTAGCCGATGGCGTTGAGCAGACGTACGGCGTCGGCGTGGTCCCCTACGTCGACACCGCGCTCGCTCAGTTTGCGGATCTGATCATCGATGGAGAGCCAGGGTTTGGCGTACTCGACCATCCATCCTCCTGGAAAAGAAAATCAGCCCGAGCCGTGAGGCGAGCGGGCTGATCGTGATGGGTCCACCGTACCACCCGCAGCTGACTCGCGGGGGAGCTTGCGCGTTGTCACAGGGAGGGACTGCCCCGAGTTTGGTTGACGTCTG
>NZ_JBYHFN010000012.1:0-13269 GCF_057669785.1 Microbacterium sp. Y547 | reverse complement strand
ACCGCCACACTGACCCTGTCGCTGTTCGAATACGCCGGTTGACCCCACGGGCGGGGGCCGTCCACCTCCCCGGACAGCCCCCGCCCACTTCTCTGCCTGCGGGACGATGCTCTCGGGGCGGCCGCCGGAGACGGCATCACTGCCCGGGGCGGTCGCCGCCGCTCTGCGACGATGGGTCCGGCGGCTCGGGCACGACGTACAGCCCCGTCGGGGAGTTCGCGGTGTACATGAGGGCCTCGAGCCACGCGCGATTCAGCTGCGGCGTACGACTGCCGTAGAACTTGTAGACGATCGACCGGCTCGGATGCAGCCACACCATCGTGCGCCCATCCGCGATGCTGGTCTCGTCTTTCCACACAAAGGTGAAGGGCTCGCCCCGGCGCAGCTTCGTCGTGATCGTCACCTGCAAGTGCGCGAGGAGCCGGTCCTCGAAGTCCACCTTGACATGGCCGTCATAGACGAACTTGCCCATCGCAGCCCTTTCGTCGTGGACGATCCGCCAGTCGTCGGTATCGCCGCGACGTCGACGGGGAACGCTCGCGATTATCCGCCCTGCGGCCGACGACCCGCAAGGGGCATTGCCCATCCGCCATACGGCGGTAGACAGTGCGGGTGAAGACCATCATCTACGCCGGCGATGAACTCATCACCGGCGACGACATCGCGGCCGCCGTGCTTCGATTCGGCGAGGCACTCGCCCGCGTGCGGGAAGCCGCGACGATCGCGATTCCGGCCATCAACCGCGAGGGTCGGCGGATCGTTGCGACCCTGCTCGTCGGGCCCGCGTCACAGATCGTCGCGGAGGACGCTCCGGACAGCGGCGACGAGATCGTCGACGAGCAGCTCGTGGCGCAGCTCAACGACCGCGCCGACGCGCTCGGCGGCACGACAGGCCACGCCGAGGACACCCCGCCGACATCGTGGGTCGAGGATCTGTGACGACAGCGCCGTCGTGACGGTCGGCAGGTGCCGGCCCGGCCACTCACCGCGAGCTGGGGTCGCCGTTCTCCTGTGCGATATGCACCATGACCCAGTTGATCCGGGAGAGATCGACGATCGCTGAGGACTGCGGCGACAGTGCATCGAAGGGTACGCGCGGCAGCAGATCGAGGATGACGGTATCGTCGGTCTGCGTCGCCTCGACATCCGTCTCGAAAGACCGGCGCGCTGTGTCAGCCGTCCCGCGCAGATGCGTCAGCGCCTCGTCCAGTGCCGTCGCGGCATCATCGACGAAAAGACGCTCCGGGACGGCGGTCGTCACCGCGATGGCCGACTGCGCAAAGCTCTCCGAGGCCCGCGTGCCCACATAGAGCAGATGCACGACCGGCACCCGCTGGAGATGCTTCGGGCCGAGCATCGCGGCCGACATCGACGCAGTGAACGTGTCGACGTCGCTCAGCGCTTCGCCGACACGCTCTGCCGCGGCGAGCACTTCCGAGTCGCGCGCGGGGGCGGTCAGTGCTCTCCGTCCTGCCGTGAGGAGGTCGTCGAATGCGGTGAAGTACGCCTGGATCTTCACCAGGAGTGCGGGGCGGGAGTTGGACGAGAAGATGAGGTACGCGCACAGCACCCCGATGACCGCCCCGGCGATCGTCTCGCCGATGCGCAGGTCCAGGATCTGATTGTCGAGGTCTCCGAGCAATCCGTACATCGACACCAGCATCGTGCTGACGAAGAACGCGCTGTACAGGTAGCGGACCGGCCCGAAGTACATCATCCCGAATGCCGCGACCACGCAGATCGCCACGAGCAGCGGCTTCTGGTCGTGCGCGACGAGCACAAGCCCGAGCCCGACGATGAGACCCGCCGCCGTTCCGAGGATGCGGTTGTATGCACGAGTGAGGATCGCGCCCCGTGTCGTCGCACCCACGAACACGACGAACGCGGTGAGCACCGCCCAGTACCAGCGGCTCGCCGAGATCGCCTCGCCCACGACCGTGGCAAGCGTCGTGGCGACCATGATCTGAATCGCCAGCCGCGTGGTCACTTGCCACTGTCGCCAGTCCCACCACCGGTTCGCCGAGGATGAGGTCGCGTCGTCGCTCGCCGGAGGAGGCTTCGGCTTCGCGACGGCGGCCGACGTCGGGGCCGGCGTGGACGACGGGGCTCCGGCTCCGATGACGTCGCGCAGAGCCTTGTGTGCGAGGGCGCTGCGGGCAAGCCTGCCGACCGCGACTCGATGAGCCGACGAGGGCCCGAGGCCCGCCAGCAGCGTGTCTGCCTGCGTACCCGCGTGCTCGATGGCGGACGGCTCGGCGTGGTTGTCGAGCATGACGAGCAGTGCGTCCGTGGCGGAGCGGACCGCAGGATCGGCGGCGGCGGGCTCCGGCGCATCCGGATCAGACGTCCGAACCAGTTCGGAGCATGCCTGCTCGATGTCGATCCGGGCGTCGAGCACCAGCGACGCGAACGCCGTCTCGTCGCTCTTGATGTGCCGAGCCGTATCGAAATCCTGTTGCCAGGCCGTGATCGACCGGGCGACGCCGTCGATGCGGGCCAGGCGCGCACGAAGCACCTTCGGATGCCGCGCCTCCGGCTGGGTCGCCGCGACGACCGCCGCCGCCGACGCACTGCGAAGCTCACGCAGCAGCAGCGTGATCTGACGCCGAGGGTGTTCGAACAGCAGCGTCGAGCGCATGAGGGTCAGCGACCCGACCGAGAGGGCGGCGACGAGGAGGAAGGACGGCAGTTCTGCGGCCGTGAGCTCGAGCAGCAGGGGGAAGAAGTACCCGAAGAACGCCGCGAAACCGAGTGCGGTGGCTCGCGGACCGAAACGGCGCACCCATGTTCCGACGCCCGCGACACCCACCAGCACGGCGATCTCGAGCGGCCGCCACTGCGCGAGCATCGTGGCGATCGTCGCGGACACGGCGGTGGGGATGAACAGGAGCGCGGTCGTCGCGCATCGTGCTCGCGCTGTCTTGTCGTGAGGGGTGAGGCCCATCTGCATGGCGAGGAAGATCCCCACCGTGAGCAGCGCGCTGTCGGCGTGCAGCAGCGTCACGACGCTCCAGGCACCGGCGGCGCTCATCAGCATGCCGGTGGCGATGGCAGCGGCAAGCTTCAACCGGGTTCGGCCGGGATCGGTGGCAGACACCCTGTGCCTGATGGCGCTCATCACACTCACCGTCGAGATCAGCTCCTGCCTCTTGTCGACGCCAGCATCGCGCGGCTCGCATTCGCGCATCTGCGGATCGCGCGGGAGGAGCACCAAGGACACAGACTAGCCGTGTGCAAGAGCGCCAGACGGCGTGCACCTTCGCCCGAAGATTCGCAACCCCCGCCAAAGCACCGTCGGCGTGAGGTAGAAAGCATATGAGGGAGTGCATCGAACCTCGAGGGAGGCCCAGTGCCAAGTAATGCCACCGCGCGCTTCGGCAACGTAGCGCTACTATCCGTCGCGAGCGTTCTCCCCAGCCGCGTGACGACGTCGGACGAGATCGAGGATCGCCTCGGTCCGTCGTTGAAGCGCCTCAAGCTCCACAGCGGGCTGCTCAAACGCGTCGCGGGGGTGCAGGAGCGCCGCAACTGGGCGCCGGGCGAGTACGTCGACGCCTCCACCATCGCCGCCGGTGAACGCGCCCTCGCTGACGCCGGTGTCTCCCCGTCAGAGGTGGGCCTGCTGATCAACACCTCGGTCACCCGAGCGAACCTCGAGCCGTCGGTCGCCGTGGCTCTGCACCACGGGCTGGGCCTGCCGAGCTCGGCGGTCAACTTCGACGTCGCCAACGCGTGTCTGGGCTTCATCAACGGATTGTCCCTCGCCGCGACCATGATCGAGTCGGGGCAGATCCGGTACGCCATGGTCGTTGCCGGCGAGGACGCCGATGAGATCCAGACCAACACGATCGACCGGCTGCTGCACACCGAAGGCGGGCGCGACGGGTTCATGAGCGAGTTCGCGTCGCTGACGCTCGGATCGGGGTCTGCGGCAGCCGTGCTCGGGCGAGCAGACGAGCACCCCGAGGGGCATCGTGTCCTCGGGGGCGTGACGCGCGCTGCCACGCAATTCCACCAGCTCTGCGTGGGCAGCGTGGACGGCATGTTCACCGACGCGAAGGCGCTCCTCAAGGGCGGCCTCGATCTCGTCGTGTCGGCCTGGAAGGAGGCCGCGAGCGAGTGGGACTGGAAGCACATGAACCGTTACATCACTCATCAGGTGTCCTCGATCCACACCGACGCCATCGTCAAGGCAGTGAACCTGGACCGCTCCCGCGTGCCGACGACCTTCCCCCGCTTCGGCAACATCGGACCCGCATCCGTCCCCATCACGCTTGACGCCGAACAGGCGACACTGCGGGCGAACGACCGTGTCCTGCTCATGGGCGTCGGCTCGGGGCTCAACACCGCGATGATGGAGATCGTCTGGTGACCGACGATCTGAGGCGGACGCTCGAAGGGCTGCCCGGTCTGGACATCCGATGCAGCCGGACTCTGACGGTCACCGAACGCGGAACCGGCATCGACCACGAATGGCACTACTTCGATACGGGCGCTGAACTCGACCGTCTCGGCGTCGATCCGGTCGGAACGATCCTCGCGGTGCACGGCAATCCCACCTGGTCCTACCTCTGGCGACGCCTCGTGGAGGCATCGCTGCGCGCGGCCGAGGCGGGACAGCCGGCTTGGCGGGTCATCGCGCCCGACCAGCTCGATATGGGCTTCTCTGCGCGCACCGGCACGGTCAGGTCGCTGGAGCGACGGGTGCGGGATCTGGCGGATTTCACCGATGCGCTCGACCTCGACACCCCTGTCGTCACGCTCGGCCACGACTGGGGCGGGGTCGTCTCGCTCGGGTGGGCGGTGGATCACCCCACGCTGCTGGCGGGAGTCATCGCGCTCAACACCGCCGTGCATCACCCCGCGGACGCGCCGATCCCCGCCCCCTTGCGCGTCGCGGGGGCGCGCGGGGTGCTGGCGGCATCCACCGTGCGCACGAGCGCGTTCTTGGAGACCACCCTCGCCCTCGCCCGCCCGGCGCTGAGCCCCGCGGTGAAAGACGCCTACCGCGCGCCGTATCGCTCGGCGGAGCGCCGACAGGGCATCGGCGCTTTCGTGGCCGACATTCCGGCGGATGCGGGGCACCGGAGCTTCGCCGAACTGCAGCGCATCGCAGACGGCGTGGCACACCTGGACGTACCCGCGCTGCTTCTGTGGGGCCCGGCTGATCCGATCTTCAGCGACCGGTATCTCGACGACCTCGTGGACCGGCTACCGCACGCCGACGTCCACCGGTTCGAAGGTGCCGGCCACCTCATTGCCGAAGAGAGGGCGTACGACGACGGAATCCTCGCGTGGCTGCGCGACAACGAAGACCGCCTGACGGCGGGCGCGCACCGCCGCACCGAGCGCGCGGTCGATCCGGATTCACCTGACCCTGACGCCTTCACGCCGCTGTGGGCCGCCCTCGATGCCCGACGGGACAGCGAGGACGCCGCCATCATCGACATGAGCGCACCCGGCGGAGTCGAACGTCGGGTGAGCTGGCGGCGTCTCGACGATCGGGTCCGTTGCCTCGCCGCCGGCTTCGCGAGCATCGGCGTGCGAAAGGGCCACCGCGTGTCGGTCCTCGTTCCTCCCGGTGCGACACTCACCGCCGTGATCTACGCGTGTCTGCGCATCGGCGCAGTGGTCGTGGTGGCTGACGCCGGGCTCGGTGTGCGAGGGCTCTCGCGCGCCGTGCGCGGAGCACAGCCCGACGTCGTGATCGGCGAGCTGCCCGGGTTGGCCGCCGCGCGCGCGCTGCGTTGGCCGGGCCTGCGGATATCGGTCGCCACGCTGCCCCGGGCGTCGGCTCGGGCACTCTCTGTCTCGCATGACCTCGCCTCGCTCGCCGCTGCCGGAAGCGCCGCACCGCTGCCAGCCGAGCCGGGGCCGGACGACCTCGCCGCCATCCTCTTCACCTCCGGTTCGACCGGGCCCGCGAAGGGTGTCATGTACACCCACCGCCAGCTCTCCGCGGTGCGCGATGTGCTGGCCGCGCATTTCGGGATAGGCGACGACACGGGCCTCGTCACGGGTTTCGCCCCTTTCGCGCTGCTCGGCCCCGCGCTGGGCACTCGGTCTGCCACGCCGGACATGGATGTGTCCGCACCCCGGACCCTCACCGCGAATGCCGTCGCTGCCGCCGTGAAGGCGTCAGACGCCGAGGTCGTCTTCCTCTCCCCCGCGGCGATCAGGAACGTCGTCGCAACAGCACACCGGCTGTCTGACGAGGACCGCCGCGTTCTGGCGAAGGTGCGCACGTTCCTGTCGACGGGAGCGCCGGTCGGCGAGCCGCTCTTGGCGGCGGCCGCCGAACTCATGCCGACCGCGCAGCCGCATACGCCCTACGGGATGACCGAATGCCTCTTGGTCACCGACGTGACGCTCGCGGACCTCCGCGAGCTTTCGAACGCAGCGGACACGGGGGTCTGCGTCGGCAGGCCAGTGGGCGCGAACAAGGTGCTGATCAGCGCGCTCGACGCCGAGGGAAACGCCACCGGCGCGCCCAGCCAGAAGCCCGGCGTGCTGGGTGAGGTCATCGTGTCCGCGGCGCATCTCAAGACGCGTTACGACAGGCTCTGGCTCACCGACCGCGCCGCCATGGACGACACACCGCTCGACGGCCGATGGCATCGCACGGGAGATGTCGGGCACCTCGACACCTCGGGACGGCTCTGGGTCGAAGGGCGACTGCCCCACGTGCTCGCAACCGCAGACGGACCGATCGCCCCGGTCGGACCGGAGCAGGAACTCGAGGGTGCCCCACAAGTCCGATGCGCCGCCGTCGTCGGCATCGGCCCCCACCGGCTGCGCCAGGCCGTCGCCGTCGTCGAAACGATCCCTGCGACGACGCGCCCGGCGCTTGCGGGGCCCGAGCTCACCGCCGAAGTCCGCCGGCGGACGGGCCTGCGACTTGCCGCCGTGCTGACGGTGCCGCGGCTGCCGACAGACATCCGCCACAACTCCAAGATCGATCGCACACGCCTCTCGCAGTGGGCAGAACGCACCCTGGCCGGCGGGAGGATGAGCAGCCCATGATCGTCGTGGTCACCGGTGCATCCGGATACCTCGGCCGGGCGGTGGCGGCGGAGCTCGTCGCCGCCGGACACGACGTCCGCACCCTCCAGCGCAGGCCCGGTCAGGTGCCGGGAGCCGTCGACGTGCTCGGCACGATCACCGATCGAGATATCGTGAGCCGCGCGGTCGACGGGGCCGATGGCGTGGTCCACCTCGCGGCGAAGGTATCGCTCGCGGGCGACCCGGCTGAGTTTCACGCCGTCAACGTCGAGGGCACGCGGATCGTGCTCGACGAGGCGCAACGGGCCGGCGTGTCCGGCTTCGTGCAGGTGTCGTCGCCCTCGGTGGCTCATTCCGGCGCATCGCTGGCGGGGGTGGGGGCGGAGCCCGCCTCACCGGCCGAGGCCCGGGGCGAGTATGCGCGCACGAAAGCCGAGGCCGAGCTTCTCGCCCTCGCGCGGGACTCCGCCGCGATGCGGACGGTCGCTGTTCGCCCTCACCTCGTCTGGGGACCCGGAGACACCCAGCTCGTCGGCCGCATCCTCGACCGCGCCCGCCGGGGTCGGCTGCCGCTCATCGATGGCGGCCGAGCGCTGATCGATTCGACCTACGTCGACAACGCGGCGACAGGCATCGTCGCGGCGCTGCATCGCGCGCCGGACGCGCACGGACGGGCGTTCGTCATCACGAACGGCGAACCGCGGCCGGTCGGCGACCTCCTCGCCGGCATCTGCCTCGCCGCTGGTGTGCGCCCGCCCCAGTGGAGCGTCCCCGCGGGCCTCGCCCGCGCGGCGGGGACGGTCATAGAACGCGCATGGGCCCTTCGTCCCGGCATCGACGAGCCGCCGATGACGCGGTTCCTCGCCGAGCAGCTCTCGACCGCGCACTGGTTCGACCAGCGCGACACGCGCCGGTCCCTGGCGTGGAAACCGTCGGTGACGATCGACGAAGGACTCGAGCGTCTCGCCGCACACACCCGCGCACGGCGATGACGTGCTGCAACGACCGTCGGCATGTCGATTCGGATCGACATGCCGACGGTCAGGCTGCGGTTTCTGCCCGCGAACGCTAGTGGGTGAGGACCGGCGCTCCGAGCCGTCCGTCGACCATCTCCAGGATCCGGTCGCAGTGCTCGAGCACCTCGCGGTCGTGAGTGACCATGACGACGGCGACGCCGGAGTTGTGTGCGCGATCGGCGAGGAGCTGAACCACCTCGTGGCTGCGTCGACGGTCCAGTGCGGCCGTCGGCTCGTCAACGAGAAGCAACGTCGGGTCGTTGACGAGCGCGCGCGCGATACCGACCCGCTGGCGCTCGCCACCGGACAGCTCGCCCGGACGGTGTCCGGCACGGTGCGCCATACCGACGGACTCCAGCAGAGCTTCGGTCTTGATGTGACGGTTGCCCGCGAGCTTGCCGGCCAACCGGAGCTGGTCGGTGGCGGTCAGCGAGGGCAGGAGGTTGCCCGACTGGAACACGAAGCCGATGTTGCGCAGTCGGAACCGTGCAGCCGCACGCTTGGACATCGTCGCAAGATCGGTGCCGTGCACCTGGACTGTGCCGCTGTCGGGGCTGGCAAGGGCGCCGGCGATCGCGAGCAGCGAGGACTTGCCCGATCCGGACGGTCCGACGATGGCGACCAGTTCGCCGGGCATCGCTGCGAGCGAGACGTCATCGAGCGCGCGGACGCGCGAGTCTCCGTCGCCGAGCTCGAGGACGGCGTTGCTGATCTTCAGAGCGGGGGTGGTTGAAGAGCTCATCGTTGTCCTCCCAGGGCACGAAGCGGGTCGATGCGGGCGATTCGGAGCACAGCGATCGCGGCGCCGATCAGTCCGAGCGCGATTGTCGTCGCCGAGGCGATCGCGATCGGGGCCAGTTCAAGGTCGAAGGGCATCGCCGCGGGCATCGCGGCCCCCAGCCCCACGCCGGCTCCGACGCCGAGGGCCGTGAACCCGAAGAGGAGAATCGCGGCCTGCGCGAGGCTGTCGCGCAGCAGGTAGTTGCTCGAGGCGCCGACGGCGCGAAGCACCGCGATGTCGTGCGAGCGCTGGATCGTCCACACCGTGAAGAAGGCGCCCACCACCAATGCACAGATCGCGTAGAGGAAGATCTGGATCATGCTGAGGGTGAGGGTCTCCGCCTCGTACCCGGGCGACGCGTTGAACGATTCGGTGAGCGTCATCGTCGTTGTGCTGGCCTCGGCGTCGATGAGCTCGTAGTCCGGCTTTGCGCCGTCTTCGGCGAGAAGGGCGACGACGCTGGCGTAGGGGAAGTCCATCACGTCCACCTGCGCAGCGGTGGGCTCACCCGGCTGGGTCTGGCCTGCGGCCATGAGCCGCCAGGTGTCCAGCGGCAGGTACGCCACGTCGACGTGTCCGAAGGTGGCCTGCCCCTCGGTGAAGCCGACGACGGTGAGTTCGAGCTCGAGGCGGTCCAGGGTGACCACGGTGCCGAGTTCCACTCCCTCGTCGCGCAGCGGCTCGGAGACGACGATCCCACCGATGGGGCCGAGACCCTCGCCGGTGGAGACCGCGGGCGCGAGGAACCCGCCCGGCTCGACACCGAACAGAGTGAGGTCGATCTGGGTGCCATCGTCGGTGACACCGTTGACGATGTTCACGCCCATGGGCTCGGCTTCGGCGATGCCGTCGGCCTCCTGCCACACGGCAAGCTGATCGTCATCCACAACGGAGCGGCTGAAGGCGTTGTCCTTCATCGTGCCTTCGTTGAAGGCGAAGGCCGAGGCCGGCATGGCCTTCAGACCGGAGACGCCGTCGTTGACAAGGCCCGACGACAGGCCTGAGAGCAGAACGACGAGCACCGAAATCAGGGCGATGACAACGCCCATCAACGTAAATCGTCCGCGGGCAAAGCGCAGTTCGCGCAACGCAAGAAACATGGGGACTCTCCAAGAGCGGATCTTGCCGACAGTCCGTCGACAACATTCCGACAGTATGTCGGAAATCCGGGATCGCCAAATCGAGCCCGGCCCGATCGGCACCGACGCGCAGCCCCCGGGGGGCGGAATTCAGTCCGTCAGACCGCGCGTGAGAAGGCGGAAGACGTCGTCAGCGACGGTGCGGTGGTCCACGCCGTGCGTGACCAACTGCACACCGGCGCTGAGGACGCCCTGAACGAGCATCGTGGCCGACCTCGACCCGGACATCCCCAGATCTGAGAGCACCCGCACGAGCGGCCTCAAGAGCGCGTCATGCAAGGTCATCAGATCCTCGCGCCGGCTCGGGCTGAGCTCCGCGTCGCGGAGCGCGTCCGCGATCGCGTGCTTCCCGTCCGCGGTCATCGCCATGGTCGCGTCGATGAATCGGCGGAGTTCGTCGAGGCCGTCGACCCCGGAAAGCGCTTCCTCGATCTCGGCATCCCACCGCTCGATCGCGTCGATCGCGATCGCGACGAGCAGGTCATCCTTGGTCGGGAAGTAGTCATAGAAGCTCGAGCGCGCCATCCCCGCGCGCTCACCGACGCTGCGAGGCGTGACGGCGCCGAGCCCCGACTCGAGCAACACCGCTTCGCCCGCTCGAATCAGCGCAGCGCGCTGATTCGAGCGGTGCTCAGCCACCGTGGGCGCAGAGATCTTCGGCATCTCGCAATTATGCTCGGCGCTCGCGTTCCGGTCGAACCCCCGGCAGGGTGCCCGTACGGGGGCGGAGCAGGACTAGCGCCACACGGTCGCCAGGAGAACGTTGACCACGGTCAGGCCGCCGATCGCCGGGAGCACCCACGAGGCGACGACTTCGCGCTTGCGGTTGATGAGAGCGATCACGATGATCGCGATGAGGATGGCGAGCTTCACGGTGATCTTGGCGTTGTTGACCTCGTTGCCCAGCGGGTACTGCAGGCCGACCAGTATCACGCCAGTCACGAGCATCGTCCAAGCGCCGTGCATCATCGCGGGGAGCACGCGGGCCTTACCCTGGCGCATAGCGCCCGTCTGGTAGAGAACCCCTCCCAGCAACGCCACGACGCCGATGATGTGCAGAGCAAGGATGACGTTCTTCAGGATTTCCATGAGAGCCATCATACCGACGCATTGTCGGCAACAATTCCCCGTACCCGCGCAACCCTGGACACCGCCCCGACGTCCACGATACGGTGCACTATCGGCGCTGATCAACGCGTCTTCTCAGCGAAGCCTCAAGGCGGTCAGCGTTGCCCTCCCCATTTGCCACCTTCCGCGCGGTCTCACGCGCCGGCATCATCGCCGTCCTCCTCGGCGCCACTGCAGCATTCACCCTCGGCGTCGCTCCGGCGGCCGCTCTCGACGCGGACATCCGGACGCTCGACGAGTTGCGCACGGCGATCTCTCCCGGCACAGAGACGACTCTCACCCTCGCTGCCAGCATGGGCAACGCCGCCACAGAGACTCTCACGATCGACCGCGACCTCACCCTGGATCTGGCAGGCCACGACCTCTTCCTGTCGCGCCTGACGATCTCCTCCGGCGCGACGGTCACGCTCATCGCCGGCACCGGAAATCGTGCGAGCTTCCTTCAGGTGGACGGCACGCTGGTGCTGGGGGCGGACATGCGCATGAACGGAGGGGCGTCGGGCGCGGTCGGAGCGGGCGGACGGATCTC
Organism: Microbacterium sp. Y547; assembly: GCF_057669785.1. Classification (NCBI taxonomy): domain Bacteria; kingdom Bacillati; phylum Actinomycetota; class Actinomycetes; order Micrococcales; family Microbacteriaceae; genus Microbacterium; species Microbacterium sp. Y547. The sequence goes on along the minus strand of NZ_JBYHFN010000012.1, from coordinate 1,674 downwards.
TGACGACGGCACCACTCGCACCATCAGCGGGTCATCCATCTCGATCGCCAACGGCGGCACCATCACGGCGGGCATCGCACCGGGCGTGACGGTGACGGGCAACAACTACAACATTCGTCTGGCCAGCAACCTCCCGGCCGACGGCTACGAAGACGTCACCGTCTACGCCCCGACGCTCTCTGACGCCGACCTCGAGTTCCCTGACTTCACGCGCACGAACACCAGGATCGCATCCTGGAACGCCGCCTCGGATGGCTCCGGTGCAGCGTTCACCTCCACGACGTCGCTGGCGGAACTCGGCGGAGCCTGGCTCTTCTACGCGCAGTGGGCACCGGACGGGATCACCAGCATCCAGGTCACCTACCGGGACGCCCCTTCCCCGGCCCGCGCCGGCTGGATCTCCCTTGTGGCGACGGACGCGACGCCCGGAGGGGACGGAGCGGACATCACGGATCTCGTCGCGTTCACCAGCGACCACCCCGACGATGTGATCGTCGGGGCGGGATTCGACTCGGCCATCGATGCCTATGTCGCCGGCCCCCGACTCGTGACCGCGACACTGCGGGGCGGCCTCGTTGCCGCAGACACCGACCTCCTGGTGGTCCCCGACGACAGCGTCGGGTCGATCGACTTCAGCATGCAGCCGACCACGGTCACCGTTGGAGGCACCTCCGCTGCGCAGATCAGCGCGTGGGACAGCTACGACAACCCGTTCGGCGCCAATCTGTTCGACCTCGTCGACACCCCCGACTGCGGCTGGTGCCAGATCGACATGGCCAGCAGCGACGACAGCGACGTGATCGACCCGGGCACGGGTGTCATCCGCTTCACAACCGTGGGCTCGCGGACGATCACCGTCACTGTCTGGCAGGGCGAGGGCTCGCCGTTGGTCGCGACGGCAGTCGTGACCGTCGTCGCAGCCGAGGTGCCGGCCGTGCCGCCGACGCCGTCGCAGCCCGCCCCGGCCGCTCTCGCGGAGTCCGGCATCGCACCGTCAGCGATGCCGTGGGCCGGCGCAGCCATGCTCCTGTGCGGTATCGGTGCGCTGCTCTTGGCAGGTCGGCGCGCTCGAGCCTGAGTGGCGGGCTCCACGTCATCCGCCGCTTCCCGCGTCAGTCCCGCTCGAGGGCGTTCGCGATCGTGCTCAGGGCCTTGAGCGCCGAGAGCGCGCATCACGTCACCTCCCGCGCTTACGGAAGCGCGGTGTCGCGTACGCCTTGGTCGGCACCATGGCGGCGAAGCCTACCGACCAGGTATGTCCCATATCCGATGCTGATCACCACGGTTACCAGCAGCATCCAGAAGTTGTACTCGTTGTTTTCCGCCGTCAGATTTCCGCTGATGTTGAACAGGACGTGGAAGATGATGAGGGGAATGATCGTGCCGGTGACGGCGAACAGCAGCGCAAGCACGATTCCGAGCACAATGCCGAAGGCGATCTGGAGAAGCTGCTCGGTACCGGTGTAGCCGCGGGCCAGGTTGACGATATGCCCGACCCCGAAGGTGATCCCCGAGATGAGCACGGCGCGAGTGAGGTTTCCCTCGGCGAGTATCCCCTTGAACAGGAACCCCCTGAACAGCAACTCTTCGACGAAGCCGACGCAGATCATCAGGACGATGATCAAGAGCACTGTCGTGAGGTCAAGGGGACTGCCCCGAGTTTGGTTGACGTCT
>NZ_JBYHFN010000011.1:0-17266 GCF_057669785.1 Microbacterium sp. Y547 | reverse complement strand
GCTCTCGCTCTTCGAGTAAACCTTCACACCAAGGCAAGCGGGGGGGGCGCAGTGCGCCCCCCCGCTTGTCTGTGCGGGCAGCCGACGCGCGAAAGATGGGTCTTTCGATGACTGCCGTCACGCGCTAGAGTGACGGCAGCGCTTGCGAACGAGTGGGATCGTTCGCGCGGAGCTTGGGGCTCCCTAAGGCGCACACTGGGGAATACGGGCGGTTAGCGCCGCCTGTCGGTTATTTGCTGGGGGCAAGATGCCGACCGTAATTTGGGCACCCTTCCGGGTGACGCAACGATGACGGCCGTCGACGGTTCGACGACCTTCACACCATTCGTCGCCTACACGCCCATCGCCGCCGCGAGTGCGAAGACTGTCGATACGCGCACCGTTGCGAAGCCTCGCGCGTCGGGCTCGCTTGCGAACCGTCAACTGTGGGAACGCAGCTACCGCACACGCTTGAGGGTGACAGACGTGGTGATCGTCGTCGCCGCGTGCATACTGGCATCCTTCATCTCGATGCAGATCATCGATTCCGCTCTGCTGCGCACCGACCCGTGGGTGCTCGCGCGTATCCCGCTGGCGACGGCGCTGGTGTGGCTCGCGATGCTCTCGACCTTCAACACCCGGGATGCCTCGGTCTTCGGCTCGGGCGCCAGAGAATACAAGCGCGTTGCTCACGCCACAACCTTCGCGTTCGGCGCGTTGGCGATCGTGTTCGTGCTCTTCCAGTGGCAGGGCATCCGCACGCAGCTCTTCGTCGCACTGCCCGCCGGAGTGTTCGCGCTGCTTGTCAGCCGGTGGCTGTGGCGCAAGTGGCTCATACGCCAGCGTTCGTTCGCCCGCTACGCCTCTCGAACGGTCGTGGTGGGTGACCGTGACGACGTCGAGTATGTGATCGAAACGCTCGGTGCGAGCGGGCGCCTCGGCTACCTGGTCGTCGGTGCCGCCGTGCAGGACGCCGTGGTCGACTCGCTGGCCGTCGACTCGACGATCGTGCCGGTGCTGCGTGGCGACAGCTGGGTCGACCAGGCCGTCGCGATCGGGGCCGACACCATCATCGTGGCGAACCAGCCGCACGGTGACCCCGACTATGTCAAGCGTCTCGCCTGGCAGCTCGAGGGCACCGCGGCCGAACTCGTTCTCTCGAGCCGCATCGCCGACGTCGCGGGCCCGCGCATGTCGCTGCGCCCGGTCGAAGGCCTGCCGCTCATCCACGTGCAGATCCCAACGTTCGAAGGTGGCGCGCACCTGTTCAAGCGCGCGTTCGATATCGCGAGCTCGGTACTCGCTCTGCTCTTCTTCGCTCCGTTCGTCGCCGCGATCGCCCTCGCCATCAAGCTCGATTCGCGGGGACCGGTGTTCTTCCACCAGCGGCGCATCGGGCGCGATGGCGAGGAATTCCGCATGCTCAAGTTCCGCTCGATGCGGACGGATGCTGAAGACATGCTGCCCAACCTGATGACCGAGAACGAGGGTTCCGGTCTGCTGTTCAAGATGAAGGACGACCCGCGAGTGACGCGCGTCGGGCGCATCCTGCGCAAGTACTCGCTCGATGAGATCCCTCAGTTCCTGAACGTGCTGCGCGGCGATATGAGCGTCGTGGGACCCCGCCCGCCGCTGCCCTCTGAGGTGACCAGCTACGACGGCATCGTCTACCGTCGCCTCTACATCAAACCGGGCATCACGGGACCCTGGCAGGTGAGCGGTCGCAGCGACCTCTCGTGGGAGGAAAGCGTGCGCCTCGACCTGCGCTATGTCGAGAACTGGTCGGTGCTGGACGACATCATCCTGATGTGGCGCACCGTCAAGGTGATGGTGAAGCCGTCCGGAGCGTATTGACCCGACGATTTCGCGGCGTCAACAGACGCCGTCCAAGCCGGATCCGCGGCCGCGCTGCACCAGTTTTCCCCCGTGCTGCGTGCGCCGTTCGCCTCTCCCCCGAGGCTGGCCGCGGGTCCTTCACCATGAGCCGTGCATACTGAAAGTGAGGACGAGGGAATGACGAACCTACGCATCGCTCTCATCGGCACGCGCGGAATCCCCGCCGCGTACGGCGGGTTCGAGACCGCCGTCGAGGAAGTCGGTCGGCGTCTGGTCGAGCGTGGCCACGCGGTCGTCGTATACGGCCGCGATCGCGGCACGGCCGGCGATTACCACGACGGCATGCGACGGGTGACCCTGCCGTCGGTGAAGCAGAAGGCGCTCGAGACGCTGTCTCACACCGCGGCGTCCACTGTGCACGCGATCACGAAGGCTCGGCCCGACGTCGCGTTCGTGTTCAACGCCGCGAACTCGCCCTTCCTCCCCCTTCTGCGCGCACGGGGGATCCCCACCGCACTGCACATGGACGGCCTCGAGTGGCGTCGCGCCAAGTGGGGCGCGCGCGGCCGCGCCTATTACCGGTGGGCTGAGCAGTTCGGGGTGCGCAACGCGGATGCGCTGATCGCGGATGCGCCCGGCATCGCCGATTACTACCGCCATCAGTTCGATGTGCCGACCGAACTCATCCGGTACGGAGCCCCGATTCTCGAAGCGGCAGCGACGCACGGGGTGACGTCACTGAATCTTGAGCCCGGCGAGTACCACCTGGTCGTGGCGCGCTTCGAGCCCGAGAATCATGTCCGCGAGATCGTCGAGGGCTACGCCTCATCGGGCGCCACCAAGCCGCTCGTGGTCGTCGGCTCCGCTCCCTATGCCGCCGAGTACACGGACGCGATCTCACGCATCGCCGAGGGAGATGATCGCATCCGCCTGCTCGGCGCCGTGTATGACCAGGAACTTCTCGACGCACTGTACTTTCACGCCTACACATACGTGCACGGTCACTCGGTGGGCGGCACGAACCCGTCACTGCTACGCGCTATCGGCGCGGGCACGCCCGTCATCGCCTATGACGTCGGCTTCAACCGCGAGGTGCTCGGCAGTCGGGGCTGGTACTTCTCCGGAGCATCGGATGCAGCCGAGGCCATCGAGTCGTCAGAAAGCGACCCGGGTCGTGTCGACGCCGACGCGACGGCGTTGCGCAGCCGCGCCGAGTCGGTGTTTGTCTGGGATGACGTCGCAAACGACTATGAACAGCTCGCGCTGAGGCTGGCAGCGGGTGAGTCCGTGCACCCGGCGGCGCGGCGCGCGCGGCGCAACAGTTCCGAGTTCGAACAGTGAGTCACCACGAATCCACTCGCGACAGCGATCGCGAAGTCGCGGATCTCGAGGGCGAGCACAGCGCCGAGACGACGAAGGTCGTCGACGCCGCCCAGGAGCGTCGACTCAACACGAAGCGCGGAATCATCAAGTCGGTGGGTGGCAGCGCACTCGTCCGCATGGGTGTGATGCCGATCAGCGCGATCCTGGGGATCGTCGTCACACGCCTGATCATCGACAACTACGGAGAAGCTGCCTACGCGCAGTACATCCTCCTCGTCGGGGTTGCGGCACTCATCCCGTTTGCCGACTTGGGCCTGTCGGCCGCGATCATGAACGCCACTGCAGCCGCTGACGACCCACGCACTGACACACATCTGCGAGGCGTTCTGGTCTCGTGCATGCGCATCCTCGCGTGCTGCGCGATCGTTGTGGTCCTCGCCGCGCTGGCGATTCTGGGCTTCGGCCTGTGGGAACCGCTCCTCGGCGATGGCCTCAGCCTCGAAAGCGGAGCACTGGCTGCCACGCTGTGCCTCAGCATCCTCGGGGTGAACCTGCTCGTCTCGTTCGGTCAGCGGATTCTCATCGCGCTCGGGTTGAACATGCTCGTCGTGTTGTTGAACGGCCTGCAGACGCCGATCGTGCTCCTTGTGCTGTGGATCACGGTGTCAATCGGAGCGAACGGCGGCTACATCGCGGTGGCGTCGTACGGGGTCACACTCTCGGTGAGCATCATCGCTCTGGTCATCGCGGCGAGACGCGTATCGCCCGCCATCGGCGCCTCGGTCCGCGACGCCCTCTCACCCCGCAAGCGCGGCGCGAAAGTCTTCGACGTCGCCTGGCCGATGCTCATCCAGATGATCGCCTTGCCCCTCGCGATGTCGTCTGATCGACTCGTCCTCAGTCATCTCGGCACGCTCTCGCAACTCACCGAGTACAGTCTCGCGTCGCAGATGTTCACACCGTTGTTCGCCGTGATCTCCACCGCAGGAATGTCGCTCTGGCCCGTGTTCGCGCGTGCGCGTGCGCGTGGCACGGCCAGCGTACTGTCACCGTTCGTGATGTCGTTCGCATTCGCCGCGCTCGCGCTCGTGGCCTGCCTGACGATGGTGCTGCTGTCCGGCTGGCTGGCAGAGCTCGCCTCGGGCGGCGTCATCACGCTGGGCACGCCCATCCTCGTCCTGTTCACCATCTTCATCGTGCTTCAGGCCGCGAAGTATCCGTTCGGCATGTACCTCACCGATGCCAGCGGGCTTCGCTTCCAGGCCTACTTCATCGTGATCCTTCTTCCCATCAACCTCGGTCTCACGATCGTGTTCACGCCGATCCTCGGCGCTCCCGGGCCGCTTGTCGGCTCGATCGTCGGTGTGGCGCTGTGCCAGTTGATACCGAACATGATCCTCGTGCGACGTCGCATGGCCTCGGTCCGCGCCGCCAACGAGCCTGAGCTCGCCCCATCGACCGTTGACCCCGAAAGCTGATCATGACCTTCGACCAGACTCCGATGAGACGAATGAGGGTCGCCCAGATCGGCGACTACTCCGTCTCGAACTGGGGTGACCAACTCTATCCCAGCGTCACTGCGCACCTCTTCGAGGAATCGGGCCTGCAGGTCGAGACTTCGTATTTCGCTCCCCTCGCCGGCACGACGGTGAGCGGTGCGCCCATCACCCCCTTCACGCGCGTACGCCGGCAGCAGGCGGACCTCGTCGTCGTCGGCGGTGGTGATCTCATCAGATTCGACAATCGCACGGTCGCACTGGACCACATGTCGGTGCCGCACGAAGTCCGCCACCGCCGCCTGACGCGACTGCGCGCACGTCTCTACGCGCGGCGCCACTTCCTTCCCGGCCCAGGAGCGTGGGCGCCGCAAGACGGGTGGATTCCTCGAGTCCCCGCAGCGCTCCTGTCCGTGGGCGTCCACACGATCCCGGTCGCAGCGCGCTCAGCGCTCGTCAAGTATTCAGCCGCTTGGGTTCGCACCGAGAGCGGTGCGAAGCACCTGATCGGCGCGGGCATGCCCGAAAAGAGCGTCGTTCTCGGTCCAGACATGATCTTCGCGCTGCCGGAACTGCAGGAGCCCTCAGCAACGCGTGAGCGCGGTCGAGGGGTCATCAAGGCTCGGCTGCAGGAAGAGCGGCAGCTCGCGCTGTTCCACGCGACAACATTCCACGGATGGCCGCAAGCGAAGATCGAGAGGGCTCTTCGCACGCTGACGGACCTTCCCGTGGCCGTCCTTTCGCTCGGGGCCTACTCCGGCGAGGACCGCGTTCTCGCCGCGGCCGCCAAGACCGTCGGCGTTCACGCCCTCATCGGGCTCAGCGCGCCCGATATCACAGCGGTGCTCGCAGCCGCCGGCAGCGTCTTCACGACGAGCATGCACGCAGCCATCGTGGCGGGATCCTTCGGCACCCCGGTGCTTGTGCCCGGAGTGAAGAAGACGAGCGAAGCATTCGCCGTCTGCCCCGCGCCTCCGATGCTCGAAGGCGTCTCCGACCTGGACTTGGCCCCCACGATGGCGGCCCGACATGGAACCCGCGTCGCCCACGACCCCGCACCGAACGCGGAGGCAGCCCAAGCGAGTTTCGTCCGAACGCTGGAACTGACCGGCGCCGTCTGAGGGCCCTTCAAACCTGCTCGCCAGTCAGCGGACGGACTCCCCGGCGACGAAACCTGCGATCTGGCCGTGCAGTGTCTGGGTGGCTCCCCACGCGCTGTTCAATGTCGCGAGATGCTGTCTTCGTCGGCGGTGATGAACGTCTGGGATGTCGCGCGGGTCGACTTCGTTCCGCCACCGTTGGAGTCGACGAGGCACGAGGGGCGCCACGATCATCGTGCCCCGTCGCTGATGGAGGATGCCGGCATATTGCGCGAGCGGCTTGTCTTCGCCGTTCGATGTCGCCGACACTGACTTTCGTTCGCGCTGCGTCACCGGCTCCGCCCCGAGAGCGACCGCTTCGGGGAGCGTGAACGTTCGGCTCCGCAGCGCGGGGCGCAGAGTGGCGATCGCTGCACGTTCGTTCGTGGATGCCGCGATGATGAGATCTGCGCCATCGAGGTGCTCCGGATCCACCCGTGTGGATTGATGGCTCGCGAAGTCGTCGGCGTCGGCACCGCGCTGGGTCAACAGCCGCGATACGAGGTCGCACATCGGCAGGGCAGAATTAACGCTCACTCCTGCGCTGCTGATGGCCCACATAGCGGTGCCTCCGCCGCGCGCGGCTTCGGCGAACGAGTAGGCCATGAGCGGCGAGCGACACACATTCGCTGCGCAGATGAACAACATCGAGTACGGCACGGGACCCTCCGATCCCGGCTGGCTTCGTCGTCGCTGCCGATGAACGAGGGTGACGCGCTGCTGTTTCTTCAGTCCCGGGGCATCACGGGGATCGTCCGTTCTCACACTCGTTGCTTCTGCGGTATGCGTCTGTGCCGAACCGTGCCATGGGACTCAGCCACAGCCTTGGGCAGATGGGGCACCCCGGTCAAGTACTCGCGCCCTTCTTGCTGAGCGGCATCCCACGAGTAGGTGCTCGCCACTTTGCGGCTCGCGTGCAACACCGCCAGCGCGTCGAGGACACCCAGGCGAAGCCCAGCGTCCTTGATGATGTGTGCCCAGTGGAAGTCGAGTCCCCACCCGTAACGGAGGTCCGCCGGAAAGGGCAGCAGCAGTCGCTGCGCATCGGCCCGAACCAGCGTCACGGGTCCGACCTCGACGAAATCCGTCTCACGCGCAATGGTCAGCAGTCGTTGTTTCGTGAGGGGCCAGTTCGCGTTCGAGAACCGTGTCTGGGCCGGCTGCGCGAGAGCGAAGTCGAGGCGCTCACAGAGTTCGATGGCCGCATCGAGAAAGCCGGCGCGCGCAACAACGTCGTCATCTATGATGACCAGCCAGTCAGGCTCGCCCATCCCCTCGGTGAGGACGTTGAGGTTCTGGAACTTTCCCGCCTGCATATGGTCGTGTGTCGTGACATCTGCGAGCTCGGGCGGGATGTCGCCCATTGCGCCGAGCCGGAAGGTCACGTCATGGCGCGTCTTCTTCAGCTCTTCGACGAGCGAACGGATCGGTTCGGCATCACGGTAGATGCCGACCACGACGACACGGCGGGGAGGACCGCCCATATTCATCCGCGCGAGACCGCGGGCGTAGATGTTGTCGACCCATTCAGCGGCGCGACGCCCCGCGCGCTTGATGCCGTAACCCTTCAACCGAAGGCGCATGTCGCCACCGTGCTTTCGAAGGTCGCCGCGCTCACAGCTCACCCGGTGCGACCGCCTGGCGGTCCAGTTCATCAACGAAACGGGTGGCACGGCTGCGGGAAGTTCCCTTGCGCGGCGCGTACACGACGAGGGAGTGGAACAGGAAGCGCACGAAGAATGCCACGAACAGAGTCAGCGCTGTGGCGATGACGGCGGAGAAGTGCCAGCCGCTAACGAGCAGAGCCATGATCGGTATACGGATCAAGGCCTCGGCGTTGTTGAACGAGAACGACTTCGCAAAGCGCATGCCGACGCCGGAGGCCTGGTCGCGCATGTCGTGGAAGACGAACCGCTCGAGCAGCAGGAAGTTGGCGATGATCGTGACCTCTGCTGCGATCACGGCGGCCACGATGTAGTTGACCCCCATCGCGGTGAGCGCCCACACGATGAAGACGTTGGCTACGGCACCCAAGCCGCCGACGACCGCGAAGAGCGACATCTTCCCGAATCTCAGAGCCGTCAGCTGGGCGAGAAAGTGCATGCCCTGCCGGAAGGATGCCTTCGACTCACCAGCGAAGCGATCGGCGAAATCGAAGGGGATCTCAACGGCGCGCAGAGTCCGTCGCGCGAGGATCTCGAGCAGGATCTTGAACCCGCGTGGCTCGAGCGACTCGTGATCGATGGCGGTGCGGTCGACGAGAAAGAAGCCCGTCATGGGGTCAGTGACATCGCGCAGACGGATGGGGAACATCGCCCGCGTCACCGCAGTCGATGCGCGAGACACGAGCACACGGGTGCGATCTGCCAGGCCGGCGGAACTGCCCGCGCCCGAGTACCGCGAGGCCACGACCACGTCCGCGCCCCCGTGCAGCATTCGTGCGTACAACTCGGGGATCTTCTCGGGCGGATGCTGCAGGTCGCCGTCCATGACCAGGCACAGGTCGGCTCGCGCTGCGTCGAAGCCTTCGACGACTGCGCCGCCGAGACCGCCGGTCGGCTTGTCGCGGTGAATCAGCCGCACCGGCAACGGGGCGGTCTGAGCGACATCTTGCACGACACGCGGCGTGTCGTCCGTGCTGTCGTCGACGAAGATGATCTCGGCATCGATACTCGTGACCGCTGCCGCGATCCGCCGCACGAGCTCGGCGACGTTCGGCGCTTCGTTGAAGGTCGGCACGACGATACTCAGATCCACGCTCGTGCCCCCAATTTGCTCAGCATGGCGAGTACGTTCCGTGATCACCCCGCACAGAACGGTCCCCGCAGCACCCCCACAGGTGCGGTTCCCCAAATCACAATGATACGAGCGCGAGCAGCAAGAACCAAGCGGCCGCCTCATATCAGGTCTGACGCGACGGCGCCCGCGCGGCATGAGGTCTTTTTTCCAGACCGACCGGGCAGAATGGTGCTACTTATGAGTAGCACACGCCCACATTGAATGCGAAACGAGACCACGTGACTCTACGGGACTACCTGCTGTCTCTGCGGAAGAACTGGCTGGTCATCGTCGCTCTCGCCCTGCTCGGCGCCATAGGGGGGTTTGTCTACGCTCAGCTGCAGCCTGAGATCTATCGGGCACAGTCCTCGGTCGTGGTCATCCCCGCTCGCGGCGACAACACGAGCGAGCTCGTGCAGGGCTCCAACTACGTACAGAACCTCGTGCAGACCTACGCGGTCGTGGCGACTTCTCCTGTCGTGCTCAACCCTGTCATCCAGCAGCTGGGGCTCGACACGTCGCCGCAATCGCTCGGCGGCACTGTCACCGTCGAGTCACCGTTGAACACCGTGGTTCTCAACATCGCCGTCGTCAATCGCGACCCCGAGTTGGCAAAGGACATCGCGGACGCCGTCGCCGCTCAACTCTCACTCGCGGTGCGGAGCCTTTCGCCCCAGAACGCGGACAACCAGCCGGCCGTTCGCCTGGAGATCATCTCTCCCGCGCGAGCCCCGGGCTTTCCGGTGTCACCGAACGTGCGGATGCTCACCCTGATGGGAGGGCTCGGGGGCCTCGCCCTCGGCGTCTGCTCCGCGCTTCTGAGGCGCCTGCTGGCGACACGCCTCACCGGACCGGCTGACATCACGTCACTCACCGACACCGCAATCCTGGGCGATGTGACGCAGGTGGCTTCTGGTCGTTCGTTGCCGACCGCCATCCGAGCTGATCCGACCGGCTCTTCCGCGGAAGCGATCCGGGGGATCGTCGCGAATCTGCGCTTCGCCAACGTGGACGGCCATGCAAAGGTGATCTTGTTCACGTCGGGCATGTCCGGCGAGGGCAAGTCATCCGTGAGTGTCTCTGTCGCCCAGATCATGGCTGAGCAGGGAGCGAAGGTTCTCCTCGTCGATACCGACCTGCGACGAGCTTCCGTGGACACGTATACGCAGCTCGAAGGCTCGGTGGGGCTCACGACGCTGCTTCTGGGTGATGTAACCCTCGATGAGGCCGTCCAGTCGTGGGGCAACGACAGGCTCGATGTGCTTACCAGCGGAACGCTGCCTCCGAACCCTGGCCAGCTGCTGACGTCGGAGCATCTCCGTGACTTCGTCCACTCGGCGCGAGAACGCTATGACTGCGTCATCCTCGACAGCGCCCCCGTTCTCGCGGTGAGCGACCCTCTGTGGCTGGCACCGGTCGTCGACGGAATCGTCGTGGTGGCCCGCTCACGCGTCACCAAGCGCGACATGCTGCTGCGAACGATCGCGGCACTCGAGACGACGCGCGTGCCGATCATGGGTATCATCCTCAACGGCGTCAAACGCACCAACCACACCAGCCCTTACTACCGCGCCGAAGAGAAGAAGCGGCCCTTCAGCCGGTCCGCCCCAGTCAGATGACGACCAGCTCCACGACGGGCGTGCAACCGCGCGGGGGGACATGGCTCACAGCCCTCGGGATCTTCCTCGGCGCCACCGTCATCGCGGCGATCGCCTCTCCGACGGTGTCGCTGTGGACGGACGAGGCTGTCACCATCTCGGCCGCTGACCGCACGCTGCCAGAGTTGTGGGCGCTGCTCCAGCGCATCGACGCGGTGCACGCGGTGTACTACGCCTTCATGAACGGCTGGATCGACCTCGTCGGGGTTTCACCCTTCATGCTCCGCCTGCCCAGCGCACTCGCGGCGGGAGGCGTCGCGCTCGGCGTGTACGCGCTCACGCGCCTGATCGGGACCGAGGGGACTGCGATCACCGCTGCAGCCGTGGCCGCCACGCTTCCTCGACTCACGTGGGCAGGCATCGAGGCTCGACCCTTCGTCTTCTCGGCGTTGGCAGCGGTCTGGGCGACGTACCTGTTCGTCAGGGCAGTACGTTCAGCGCGGGTGTGGGCGTGGGGCGCCTACGGCGCCGTCGCTGCGCTGGGCGTGGCGATCAACGTGTATCTCGTCATGCTCGTTATCGCCCACGCCGTCACCGCCGTGATGATCGCGCGTCGTGACCGCCGGACGCTTCTCCGTTTCGCCGTATCGGCGGTTGCCATCGCCGCACTGACGTCACCGTTGCTGTTGCTCGTGCGGTCGCAGCAGGCCCAGCTGGGATCGAGCGGCGACCGCAGCTTCTTCAGCATTGCGCGAAAGGTGCTGATCAATCAGTATTTCCTGGGCGAGACTCCCGATGACCGAGTCGGTCCGACCTGGTTCACGCTCGGCTGGCAGGGCGCTGCCATCGTGGCTGCCGTCCTGGGGATAGCGGCCATGGTTCTCGCCGTCGTCCGCCGCCCCCGAGCGGGCGATCGCAAGCACGAGATCCTGGCGATCGTGCTGCCATGGATCATTCTTCCGACCGCGCTCGTCGCGGTGTACGCCGTCGCGGTCGCCCCTATCTATCAGCCCCGCTACTTCACCTTCACAGCGCCGGCCGCGGCCATCCTCATTGCGGTCGGCATCCGCTCCCTCGGCCGCCGGTGGGTGACGGTCGCCGCGGTCAGCATCTACGCCCTCTGCCTGCTCGTGATCCTGCTCTCGCAGAGAACCCCCTTCGCGAAAGGCGGCAGCGATTGGTCCGCCGTCGCACATGTCGTCTCCGAGCAGACGTCCCGCGGCGACGCGGTGTATTTCGCTCCTCGATACCCCGAGCGCGCGGTCGTCAATCAAACGACGCGGCGCGTCGCCGAGGCGTATCCGGACGCCTTCGATGGGCTCGTCGACCTGACTGTCGAGACGACCGGCGCCGCATCGGGATCTTTGGACGGCACCTCGCGGGCGATCGAGGACGTCCGATCAGATCTCGCCGACTTCGACAGAGTCTGGGCGGTGTTCAGCGTCAAGTCACTGCCCGCCACCCTCGAAGAGAGCAACACGGTCATGGGCGACCTCGGATTCGAAGGCCGAAACGTCTGGGAAGGCCCCTCCACGCTCGTCGTCGAATACGTCCGGCAGTGAGCGGTTCGTGCTGCCTGCGGCGCGCTCATTTTCGTGAGACTTGTCTCATTATCCGCCGTGATCTGCGCCGCACTCGGTAGGGTTCTTCCAACCCGCACCGACGCGCTATGGCGCGGCGCCATAGCGCGGCACACCCCCAACCGCGTCGACCTCCTGCCTGAGGTCATCGTGCGGCCGCGTACCGCTGTGCCCTACCGGAGATCCCCTGTGCATACCCCCTTCGTTCGACGTACCTCGCGCGCCCGGCGCGCTTTCCGACCCCGACTCGTCGCCACCGCCACAATGGCCACCCTGGCGATCATCGCCTCCGCCCTGGTCGCCCAACCCGCGTCGGCCGCATCCACCGTCGTCCTGGACGACACCTTCGACCGCTCTGTCTCCAAGGGCTGGGGCGAAACCGCGACGGGTGGCGCCTACCGCGGGTGGTTCTCGGGCGACTCCATGTCGGTGAACTCCGGAGTGGCTCGTCTGGCCATGGGCGCAGGCGAAGGCGCGTCGGTCATCCTGAGCTCCGCCACCGCCCGCGACGCCCGCTCCGACGTCACGGTTCGATTCGACGCCCTCGCCGGCAGCGCGTATTACGCCACGGTGCTGCGCCACCAGGCAGACGGTTCCCAGTACCGGGCACGGCTGGAACTGAACTCCTCCGCGATCCCCTTCCTCGCTGTGTCCCGCGTCAACGGCGGCGTCGAGAAGTCCGTGGGCATCGTCAAGCTCAGCACCGCCGTGCAGAAGTCGACGTGGTACACACTGTCCTTCAGCGTGACCGGCGTGTCACCCGTCACCATTCGGGCCAGCCTGTCCAAGGTCGGCGAGCCGGTTCCGGCCCCGCAGCTCAACGTCAGCGACTCCAGCGGTGAGCGCATCACCGCCGGCGGCGGCGTCGGCTGGTGGGCCTACAAGTCCGGCGGCGCGACGGACGGCACCATCTCTCTCGACAGGTTCACCGTCGCGGACGGTGCCGATCCGTTGCCGCTGGCCACGGCTCCGGTGCCGGTGCCGGCACCCACGCCTACCCCGACTCCGACTCCGACGCCTACCCCGACTCCGACGCCTACCCCCACACCCACCCCGCCGCCCGCTCCGCCCGTGACCGCGCCTCCGGTCGAGGTCGAGCCCCAGCCCGAGGCCCCCGCCCCGGTCAGCGGTCGCGGATCCGTCGCCGTCGGTGCGGCCTCGTACGCGGTGCCCGCAGGCGCCATCTATGTCAGCAACAGCTCGACGCAGTCGGCCCAGACGGGCACGGTGTCCGCACCCTTCAAGTCCGTCCAGGCCGCGGTGAATGCCGCGAAGTCCGGTGCCACGATCGTCGTCCGTGCCGGCACCTACAACGAGTCGGTTTCGATTCCGTGGGGCAAGGCGGTCACGGTGCAGGCGTACCCGAAAGAAGCCGTGTGGTTCGACGGTTCGATCCCCGTGACCAACTGGGCGGCATCGGGCAAGGTCTGGGTCGCCTCCAACTGGAGTGCGCAGTTCCCCAACGACATGGGCGGTCAGGCTTCCCGATTCGTACGCGCGGACGCCCCGATGGCCAATCACCCCGATCAGCTGTTCATCGACGGTGTCGCGCAGAAGCAGGTCGCATCGGCTTCCGATGTCGTCGCGGGTACCTTCGCCGTTGATTACGCAGGAAAGCGCCTCATTCTCGGCACGAACCCGGCGGGAAAGAGCGTCCGTGCGAGCAACCTGAGCCAGGCCTTCGACGTCATGTCCACGAACGTCACGCTGCAGGGCTTCGGCGTCCGCCGCTACGCCACGACGCACGGCGCCAGCGGCGCGGTGCGTATGCAGAACACGTTCGCGACGGTGCGCGACCTTGTCATCACCGATAATGCGCTCGTCGGCCTCAACGTCAACAACAACGACGGTCACGTCGAACGCGTGACGATACAGCGGAATGGAATGATGGGCTTCGGCGCGAACGCCGCCTACCGGCTCGTCGTCCGCGACTCCCTTGTCACAGAGAACAACGTGGAGCGCTTCAAGGACGCACCTGTCGCGGGTGGGATGAAGATCACCCGGGCACGGGGCGTGCAGATCCATAACGTCGATGCGAGCAACAACACCGGCGCCGGCTTGTGGTTCGACGAGTCGTGCTACGACATCTCTGTGACCCGATCCTCGTTCAACAACAACTCGACGACGGGTCTGCAGCTCGAGCTGTCGGCCAAGGCGATCATCGCGGGCAACCAGACGATCGGCGGCGGCACCGGGATGATGATCTACAACACCTCCGACGTGCAGATCTTCAACAACGACATCGGCGCGGGCGTCGACAACGGCATTCGCCTGAAGCAGGATGAGCGCCGTCAGGCCAAGGCTGGCTCGGTGGGCCGTGACCCGCGCGTCGGCGGAGTCGACCCCACCGTGCCGTGGATCGTTCAGAACATCACGATCTCCAACAATGTGTTCGGTGCGGGCGGACCGTACTCGATCCGGGCCCTGGATGGCTCGACGAACCGCGCCGTGGACACCTGGAACGTCGTCATCACTGGAAACCTGTTCAACAACAAGGCCGCGGGCGGACCGACGATGGTCGCGTGGGGCAAGGGAGACAACAAGACTCTCGAGGCGTACAACACGCCGGCCGCACTCGCCTCTGCGAAGGGCGCCACGTGGAACAACGCGATGATCAACACTGCGAAGCGCATCGAGCAGATGGGTTCGGACGCGACCGCTCATGCTGCGACCGCAGTGCCGATCCCAGCAGACGTGGCCCGGCTCCTCGGGTGGCCGACAGGCACGAAGCGACTCGGCGCGGGCTTCTAAACTCAGCGTCAATAAGCGGGCGAGGGCGCGAGCTTCTCGCCCGCTTATTGGTTCGGCCCGACACACGCGGACGCCATGAGCAGCGGGCGGTCGCATGGCACACCTCAGCTCGTACGCCACGACGCGGCAGTTCCCGTGAGCGTGGCCACATATCGCCTCGAGCATGTGGGTTCGTCTGGCCCATCGTCGACGTAGCGACACCGAGGCAGGGGTCTCACTTTGCGCGGTGGGCTTTCTCCTTGAGCGCCCCGAGCTCCTCGGGTTTCCTAGCCTGCGCCACCAATGCGAGCGCCAGCGGCAAGAGTGTGATCGAAGTGTAAATCGGGCTGAACGCGAGATCCCAGCTAGACCTAATCACCAGATAGGTGACTACCGCGGAGGCGGTGCCCGCGGCAACCGAAGTGGCGATCCCTCGGACGAGCTGGAACAGGCACAGGGCGGCGAGACAGGCGCCAAGCGGCCCGAACATCACCCACAGGTCCCCTACAACCGAGTGAACTTCGAACACGCCAGCGAACATGTAGTTCTCTACATAGCCGTTGTTGGGGTCGTAACCCAGGCCCGCCATCCCCGATTTCGCCACAAGAACCTGCGACGGAGTCGGCATCGCGCCGGATCCGAGCCCCATGGGGTGAGCGGATATGAGAGCGAACGCAGCGCCCATCTCCGGGCGACCTCCCGCAAGCAGCGACCCGCTCGACGCGATTTGCGCCTCGCTACGCGATCGGATCTCGTCGCCGAGCATGCCCTCGAGGATTGCTCCCTGCAGAAGGAAATATGCGCCCGCCAGAACACCCGCGATCTGCAGAACGAGACCCCATCGCGCGGCCGCACCCACCCTTTTCTGTCGATCGCTCCTTTGATCCGACATCATTGCCAACGCTGCGGCGACGAGCAGGAACCCGGCGGCCGATCTTGAATCGAACGCCACGCACACTGCCGCCAAGACGACAGAGACGACTACTTGGAGCCACTTTCGTCGATACACACCGCCCAGAGTGAGAGCGAGCAGCGTAAGCGGTAAGGCAAAGCTGAACTTCCACGGGTTGGCAGAGCTGATGCCGTTTAGTGCGACACTCACGAGCAAGCCGACCGCGAACCACTGGATGACGCTCCGACTCCCGAGAAGAGCCCG
Source organism: Microbacterium sp. Y547 (assembly GCF_057669785.1). NCBI lineage: Bacteria > Bacillati > Actinomycetota > Actinomycetes > Micrococcales > Microbacteriaceae > Microbacterium > Microbacterium sp. Y547. Next base: position 1,651 of record NZ_JBYHFN010000011.1, on the reverse strand, counting down.
CGCCCATAACAGCACCGCTAAAACTGCGGGCAGGCTGAGGAGTCGTAGCGACTGAGCAATCATGAGGGAGGTCGATCTGGGACCTGTCGAGAGCTCCGTAAGTAGGTACCCAGCGATGATCGATGCGACAACAACCCACGCCAGAAGCACCATGCCGCGATAGCGGCGCAAGTACGGACCGGCGACGGGCAGCAGCAGCACGGCGACGACGAGCCCAAAGGGAACACTGAGCGGAAGCTGCACCCGGACCGCGACGAGCGCAGCCGCGAGACTGGCGAGCGCTATCTCGTGGGGCCTGGCTTCCGGAGGTTGTGCGATCTCCTGCACGCGGTCGACCCGGGCACGTCGCTCGATGTCATGCTCCTCGCTCGAATGGCTGGAAGCCCCTCGTCGGCTTTACTGGCCTCTGATCCTATGGCCGCTGAGGCGCCGGGCGAAGTGCGACCCTGCTCGGCGGCAACTCAAAGAGCAATCCCACCATCCTCGAACGCTTCTGCAACACGGCCAGTCCCCACGAAGCAGCAAGTGCGCCCACGAAGAGCATCATCAGAATGAGGGAAGCCGACTGAATCCCAGCACGGACCAGCAGATGGGCGCCGGCCGCGACGACGACCCAGTGCACGGTGTAGTACACGATCGAATTCCGACCGATGCTGACTATTGGAGCTGCAGATCGTAGATGCGAGACGCGTTCGGCGATGAACCGTGTCCCGACAAGCAACGCAATCACCGCTATGAGAGTAAGGGCGCCGTATCGAACGGCAATACCCACCGAACTGAGCCAGACCGTCGTCGCGAGAACCAGCAATGATGCAAGCAGCGCCACGGGGTGGCTGGACGCCCAAGCCCAGGGCCGTGGAAAGCGCGCGGCGAGGTCACCGAGAAAGAAGAACGCGAGAAGGAACGTGAGCCGGCTCCAGCCATCACCGTCTGCCACGATGAGGCTGAGCGCCAACAAGAACGGGATGGCTATCGCTCGAAGCAGCGGCGTGGTTGCCAGCGCGATGAGGTAGAACAGGAGCAGATAGGCCAAGTACCACGTGTAGGTCCTCGGGTCCAGGATGATCGATGGCGCGTCGGCTATCGAGTAGTTCCCGTCGCCGAAGACCTGGCTTGCTACGACCAGAAATGTGACAATCACTCCGGTCCAGACCAAGTACGGCCAACCTATCTTTCGGAGTTTTCCGCTCACGTATTCGCGCCTTGGCTTGGCAAGCGAGCGCGTGAGCAGCATTCCCGATAAGAACATCAAGAGAGGCATCCGATACGGTGCCACGACCTCATTCAGCACGACGGCCAAACGCGGTGGCTCTAGATCCCCGACGTTGAGGGCGATCACTGCGTGGTAGAAGACAACTAGCACGATCGCGAAGCCGCGCAGCCAGTCAACCCACTCCAGGCGGTGTGCTGATCCAGCGGGCCGTTGCCCTGTCGGGTAGCTGCTCACAGGTGTGCCAGCGGTCTCACGGGGTGGGGGTGGTGACGGTGATCTCGGGGAAGCTCACCCGCAGCGGATACGACGCCGCCGAGGTCGGAACCTGCGTCGATACCGCCACCGAACCGGCAGCCTGCAACACAGCCGTCGAATCCGTACGCGTGACCTGCCACCCCGCCGGCTCCGACTGAGCACCCGCCCAGACCTTGCCCGACA
>NZ_JBYHFN010000010.1:0-18598 GCF_057669785.1 Microbacterium sp. Y547 | reverse complement strand
GATGGTGACCGTAAGCCGTACGCCTCGCGCGATGGTGACCGTAAGCCGTACGCTGCGCGCGATGGTGACCGGAAGCCGTACGCTGCGCGCGATGGTGACCGGAAGCCGTACGCCTCGCGCGATGGTGACCGGAAGCCGTACGCCTCGCGCGATGGTGACCGGAAGCCGTACGCCTCGCGCGATGGTGACCGGAAGCCGTACCCTGCGCGCGACGGTGACCGGAAGCCGTATGCCTCGCGCGACGGGTCCCGCGGGGGATCCGGTCGTCCGTTGCGAGGCGGGGCCGACCGGCCAGACCGAGCAACGCGCCCTGAAGAGATCCGCGCGGTTCGGCCGCGGCACGACGACCCCGCGATCCCGGATGACGTCACACCGCAGGATCTGCACCCCAGCGCCCGCAACGAGCTCAAGACCCTGAGCAAGGAGAACGCCGAGGGCGTCGCCCGCCACCTCGCGATGGCGGCGAGGCTCATCGACGAGGATCCGGCCCTGGCTCACGAGCATGCACTGTCGGCGTCGCGCCGTGCCGGCCGCATCGCGGTCGTTCGCGAGACCCTCGCGATCACGGCATATGCCACCGGTGACTATGCGCTTGCTCTGCGTGAATTGCGCACCTACCGGCGCATCTCCGGTCGCGACGACCAGATCGCCCTGCTCGTCGACAGCGAGCGTGGCGTCGGCCGGCCCGACCGTGCTCTGGAAGCAGGTCGTGCCGTCGATCGCACGGCTCTGCCCGCAGCGGTCCGTGTCGAACTGGCGATCGCGATGTCCGGTGCTCGTCTCGACCTCGGTCAGGCCGATCGTGCCCTGCTCGAACTCGACATCCCCGAACTCAACCCCGACCGGGCGTTCGAGTGGAGCCCGGTGCTGTTCGCAGCGCGCGCGGCAGTGCTGGAAGAACTCGGTCGAGACGAAGAGGCGGCACAGTGGCAGCGTCGCGCCGTCATCGCCGCCGAGGCTCTCGATGCGGCCAGCGGCGCCGGTGATCTCGAGACGGTCCTCGTCGAGGAGGTCTTCGAGACGGATGACCCCGCTGACGAGGAGCACGCCGTGTCGATCGCTCTCGATCCCGAGGAGTCCGTCGAGGCTGAGGAGCCGGTCGAGGCTGAGGAGGATTCGGCAGTCGAGACGGCGCCCGCCGAATCGGTCGAGGACGAGGTCGCCGCAATTCTTGCGGAAGCGGGGGTCGACGAGGAGGACGACGCCTGATGGCGCTCTTCCGCCGAGACCGCGAACGCACCCAGACACCGCTCGATGGTGTCGATGTCATCCTCGCTGACCTCGACGGCGTCGTGTACGCCGGGCCCGGCCCCATCCCGCACGCCGTCGAGAGCCTGACGCGCGCACGGGAAGGGCGTCGGCTCGCGTACATCACGAACAACGCGGCACGCACCGACGCGACGGTTGCTCAGCACCTCACCGATCTCGGTCTGCGCACCGAGCCCAGCGAGGTCGTCACAAGCCCTCAAGCGGCGATGCGTCTGCTGTCGAGCCTGATTCCCGCCGGCTCCACGGTTCTCGTCGTCGGGGGAGAAGGTCTCGTCGTCGAGGTCGAGAAGGCCGGCTTCGTCATGACGCGCAGCGCAGAAGACAACCCTGCCGCGGTCGTGCAGGGCTTCGCGCCCGAGGTCGGCTGGACCCAGTTGGCCGAAGCTGCGTTCGCCCTCAAGGTACCCGAAGCCGAGGGCGGTATCCCGTGGATCGCCACCAACACAGACTGGACCATTCCTCAGGCGCGCGGTGTCGCACCCGGGAACGGCACGCTCGTCTCTGCCGTGCACACCGCCGTCGGGCGACTGGCGACCGTCGCGGGAAAGCCCGAGGTGCCGATCTTCGAAGAAGCGGTTGCACGCTTCAGCGCTCAGCGTCCACTGTTCATCGGTGACCGTCTCGACACCGACATCCTCGGGGCGAACCGGGCAGGCATCCCCTCGGCACTCGTGCTGACCGGAATCGACCGCCCCAAGCACGTGCTCGCAGCGCCCACGGGCTCACAGCCCACGTATCTTCTGCGCGACCTTCGCGATCTGCACGAGCCGTATCCCCTGGCGCGCGTGCGGGATGGCGTCGTGACGGTGCGTGGAGCGAGCGTCCGCATCGAGGGCCCCGACGTGCGGATCCTGTCGGAAGGCGACGATCCGCTCGATCTTCTCCGCGCGGGCGCGAAGGCGATCTGGGATACCGGACGTGCGATCTTCGGGTTCCGCGTGCCCGAGCTGCTCTACGCCGACCCCTTCCACCGGCCGTGACACTCGGCCACGTCGGCGGGGACACGTATCCTGGCGGCATGGAAGAGTCTGCGGCGAGTGACGAGTCTGATGACCTGCTCTCGAGCCTCGAGGTGATCGAAGCGCAGCCCCTCGCCGCGCGGGCAGCGGCCTACGAATCGCTGCACGACGCGCTCTCCCGGCGGCTCGACACCGACGTCACCGGCAACGGTCGCCCGTGACGTCCCGCCTCGACGCTGCCCTGGCCGCACGCGGGCTCGCGCGCTCGCGCACGCACGCAGCGACACTCATCGCCGACGGGCTTGTGACGGTCAACGGGCGACCCGTCGTGAAGCCCTCGACCCCCGTCGACGACGCCGCAGTGCTCGTCGTCGAAGGCGCCGACCACTACGTCAGTCGCGCCGCCCACAAGCTGCTCGCGGGGCTCGATGCGTTCGGCATCGCCGTCGCGGGACGGGTCGCCCTCGACATGGGAGCATCCACCGGCGGGTTCACCCAGGTGCTGCGCGAACGCGGCGCCGACCCCGTCATGGCCGTCGATGTCGGACACGGCCAGCTCGCGGCATCCGTCGCGGAAGATCCCGGAGTGCGCGTCGTCGAAGGCTTCAACGTGCGGCACATGACCGCCGAGTCGCTCGCCGCCGCCAGCGGCATCGCCGCCGCGCCTTCGCTCGTGACAGGCGACCTCTCGTTCATCTCACTCGAACATGTGCTGCCTGCCGTTCGGGGAGTCATCGCGCCCGACGCAGATGTCGTGCTTCTCATCAAGCCGCAGTTCGAGGTGGGCCGCACGGCCGTCAAGGGCGGCCTCGTGACGAACCCCGTGCTGCGCGCGGATGCCGTGGCACGCGTGCTGTGGCACGCGTGGGACGAGGGCCTGGGCGTGCTCGGCCTCATCGCCTCGCCCATCACGGGTACGCACGGCAACCGTGAATACGTCGTGCACCTCGCGCCGGGGCGCGGGACGGATCCGTCAGAATGGTCGAGCACCGTGAATCGACTGGCGGGAAGCCCATGACAGAGCACCAGCGCAGCATCCTCGTCGTCGCCCACGCGCGTCGAGATGACACGGTGCACGCTGCGGACCGCGTCATCGGTGCGCTCCGCGACGCCGGTGCGCGGCCCGTCCTTCTGCCGGAGGATGCCGCGGAGCTCGGCGACGTCCTCGATTCGTTCCGCTCGATCGCCCGCCTCGGCGTCGATGTGTCCGTCGATGACATCGAGCTCGTGATCGTGCTGGGCGGTGACGGCACGATCCTGCGCGCAGCCGAGCTCGTGCGCGAGAGCACCGCTCCCGTGCTGGGCATCAACATGGGGCACGTGGGCTTCCTCGCCGAGATCGAACGAGACGAGCTCGACGATGCCGTCCGCCGGGTCATCGATCGGGACTACCAGGTCGAGGAGCGACTCGCGCTGCAGGTGCGCGTCAAAGATGCGGACGACAACGTCATCTACGAGACGTGGGCACTCAACGAGGCCACGGTCGAGAAGGCGAGTCGCGAGCGCATGCTCGAAGTCGTCATCGAGATCGACGGGCGCCCGCTGTCGTCGTTCGGCTGCGATGGCGTCGTCGTCTCGACGCCGACGGGGTCGACGGCGTACAACTTCTCAGCCGGCGGTCCCGTCATCTGGCCCACCGTCGAGGCGATCTCGGTCGTCCCGCTGTCGGCGCATGCGCTGTTCGCCAAGCCTCTCGTCGTCGGCCCTGAGCACGCCGTCGCGATCGAAGTTCTCGAACGCACCAACGGCGTCGGCATCCTGTGGTGCGACGGCCGTCGCTCGCACGACCTCCCGCCCGGAGCGCGCGTCGTGGTGAACCGCTCGCCGCACCCCGTCCGGCTCGCGCGTCTGCACCCGGCCGCATTCACCGACCGACTCGTCCGCAAATTCCGCCTGCCCGTCGAGGGATGGCGCGGCCCCGCCGCCATCACGAGCGACGCCTCCGAAGGAGGCCCCGCGCAGTGATCGAAGAGATGCGCCTTCGCGACCTCGGCGTCATCGCCGAAGCGACGCTGCCCATCGGGCCGGGCTTCACCGCGATCACGGGTGAGACCGGTGCGGGCAAGACGATGGTCGTCACCGGCCTCGGACTGCTGCTCGGTCAGCGCGCCGACTCGGGAGCGGTGCGGGCCGGCGCTGCCCAGGCCGCCGTCGACGGCGTGTGGATCGTGCCCGACACCGGTCCCGTCGCCGAGCGCGTCCGCGACGCCGGCGGCGATCTCGAACCCCTCGGCGACGGCCGAGCCGAGCTCTATGTCGGCCGCTCCATCTCGAGCGAGGGTCGCGGCCGCGCCTCGGTCGGCGGTCGCGCGGCGCCGGCCGGCGTGCTCGCCGAGCTCGCGGAGCACCTCGTGGTCTTGCACGGCCAGTCCGACCAGCTGCGGCTGACGTCGGCCGCGGCGCAGCGCGACGCCCTCGACCGGTTCGGGGGCGAGCCCATCCGCTCTGCGCTGCAGGAGTACACCACCGCGTACGAGCGCTGGCGGGTCGTCGACAGCGAGCTGACCACGCTCACGGCCGAGCGCGACGCGCGCGCCCGCGAGGCCGAGGAGCTGCGCGCGCAGCTCGCCGAGATCGAGCAGGCTGCGCCCCTGCCCGGCGAGGACGCCGACCTGGCGCTGCGAGCCGAGCGTCTTGCGAACGCCGAAGACCTGCGGCTCGCCGCGGCGACCGCCCACGCCGCGCTCGCCGGCGACGGCGAGCAGCCCGACGCGGCCACGCTCGCGGCAGAGGCGCGACGCGCACTCGAGCGCGCGCCCGACCCCGCGCTGCAAGAACTCACGACGCAGATCGCCGACCTCGGCTATCGCATCGTCGACGTGGCCGCATCGCTGTCGGGCTACCTCGCCGACCTCGACGACACCGGACCGCACGAGCTCGCCGCCGTCGAAGAGCGCCGCTCCGTGCTCGGCGCTCTCATCCGGGCACACGGCTCGCTCGACGCCGCGATCGAGCTGCAGGCGACCGGATCAGCGCGGCTGGCCGAACTCGACGACGACGGCGACCGCATCGAGCGACTCTCGGACGAACGGGATGCCGCGGCATCCGCCCTCGACACGGCAGCCGCCGCCCTCACCGCGGCGCGCCAGGTCGCAGCGTCCGCGCTCGGGCATGCCGTGACGGCCGAGCTGCGCGAGCTCGCGATGCCCGACGCACGCGTCGAGGTCTCGGTCGCCCCGGGCGCTGAAACAGCGGCGGGCCGCGACGATGTCGTCATCCTGCTCGCGGCGCACCCGGGGGCGACACTGCGCCCTGTGGCCAAGGGTGCCTCCGGTGGCGAGCTCAGTCGCGTCATGCTGGCGATCGAGGTCGTCATCGCCGGCACCGACCCCGTGCCCACGTTCGTCTTCGACGAAGTCGACGCCGGAATCGGCGGTGCCGCCGCGATCGAAGTGGGGCGGCGACTCGCCCGGCTCGCACGCACGTCGCAGGTCATCGCCGTGACCCACCTCGCGCAGGTCGCGGCCTTCGCCTCGAACCACCTGTCGGTCGTCAAAGCGAGTGACGGTTCGGTGACGGCGTCGGATGTGCGGCGCCTGGACGGAGCCGAACGCGAGGCCGAGATGGCGAGACTGCTTTCGGGAATGCCCGATTCCGATGCTGCGCTGTCCCATGCGCGTGAACTGCTCGACCTGGGCATCCAGACCGACTGATAGGATTGAAGCCCGTGATGCAGACTTCTGATTCCGGAATGAATTCCGCGGGATCCACCGACGACACCACCAAGCACATCTTCGTGACCGGGGGTGTTGTTTCCTCGCTGGGCAAGGGCCTCACGGCCGCGAGTCTGGGCAATCTGCTCACGGCGCGTGGACTGCACGTGGTCATGCAGAAGCTCGACCCGTACCTCAACGTCGACCCCGGCACGATGAACCCGTTCCAGCACGGCGAGGTCTTCGTGACCGATGACGGCGCCGAGACGGACCTCGACATCGGCCACTACGAGCGCTTCCTCGACATCGAGCTCAGCGAAGCCGCGAACGTCACGACAGGACAGATCTACTCGCGCGTCATCGCGCGTGAGCGTCGCGGCGAGTACCTCGGTGACACCGTGCAGGTCATCCCGCACATCACCGACGAGATCAAGCGGCGCATGCGTCTGCAGGCGAGCGAAGACCCCCGCCCCGACGTGATCATCACCGAGATCGGCGGCACCGTCGGCGACATCGAGTCGCAGCCGTTCATCGAGTCGGCGCGGCAGATCCGCCATGAACTCGGCCGCAACAACGTCTTCTTCGTGCACGTGTCGCTCGTGCCGTTCATGGGCGCTTCCGGTGAGCAGAAGACCAAGCCCACGCAGCACTCGGTCGCCGCGCTGCGCTCGATCGGCATCCAGCCCGACGCGCTCGTGCTGCGCAGCGACCGCCCCGTCACCGAGTCCAACAAGCGCAAGATCGCGCTCATGTGCGACGTCGACGAGGCCGCTGTCGTGAACGCCGTCGACGTGCCGAGCATCTACGACATCCCCTCGATGCTCAACGAGCAGGCCCTCGACGAGTACATCGTGCGCACCCTTGGGCTCACGAAGGCCGCCGAGGTGGACTGGTCGCGCTGGAACCGCGTGCTCTCGGCCGTGCACAACCCCAAGCACGAAGTGACGATCGGTCTCGTCGGAAAGTACATCGACCTGCCCGACGCGTACCTGTCGGTCACCGAGGCGCTCAAGGCCGGCGGCTTCGCGCTGGAGACACACGTCAGCATCCGCTGGATCCCCTCGGACGAATGCGAGACGCCCGAAGGCGCCGAGAAGGCGCTCAGCGACCTCGACGGCATCATCGTCCCGGGCGGATTCGGCATCCGCGGAATCGAAGGCAAGCTCGGTGCGCTCAAGTTCGCGCGCGAGCAGGGCATTCCGACGCTCGGGATCTGTCTCGGCCTGCAGTGCATCGTGATCGAGTACGCGCGAAACGTCGCGGGAATCGAAGACGCATCGTCGAGCGAATTCGACCCTGAGACGCCTCATCCCGTCATCGCGACGATGGAGGAGCAGGTCGACATCCTCGCCGGCGGCGACCTGGGAGGCACGATGCGGCTCGGGCTCTATCCCGCCGACCTCGCCGAGGGGTCGATCGCGGCCGAGGTGTACGGCTCGCTGCGCGCCGAGGAGCGTCACCGGCACCGCTACGAGGTGAACAATCGCTACCGCGATCAGATCGCCGCGGCCGGCATGGTGTTCTCGGGTATCAACCCCGACCTCGACCTCGTCGAGTACGTCGAGTTGCCCCGCGACGTGCACCCGTACTACATCGCGACGCAGGCGCACCCCGAGCTGCGTTCGCGCCCGACGAAGGCACACCCCCTGTTCCGAGGACTGATCGGCGCCGCGCTCGAGCGGCACCGCTCCAGCGAGCTCTTCGACGTCGACAATGGCTGATTCCGCGCCCCTGGCAGACGAGCCCGCCGACCACCCCGTCGTGGACAGCGAGCTCGTCTACGAGGGCCACGTGTGGGACGTCCGCAGCGACACGGTGAGCTACGGCGGCGGCGAGATCGTGCGGCAGTACGTGGACCATCCCGGCGCGGCCGCTGTCGTCGCGCTCGATAACGAGGGGCGGGTGCTGCTCGTACAGCAGTACCGTCACCCGATCCGCCAGCGTGACTGGGAGATCCCGGCAGGGCTCCTCGACGTCGCCGGGGAGTCGCCGCTCGAGACGGCGGCCCGCGAGCTCGCCGAAGAGGCGGATCTGCGCGCGGCGGAGTGGGAGCCGCTCGTGAGCGTCTTCACGACACCCGGCGGAAACGACGAGGTCGTGCACGTGTTCCTCGCGCGGGCACTTTCGGCGCTCGAGACCCCGCACCCACGCGAAGCCGAAGAGGCAGACATCCGCGTCGAATGGGCACCGCTTCACGACGTCGTCGCGGGTGTTCTCGCGGGCAGGCTGCGCAACGGGATCCTCGCGGTCGGCGTCCTCGCGGCGGCCGAGCGGCTGCGTGCGGCGGCAGCCGGCAGGTAGTCCCGTGCAGCTCGAGCGCGCCGTCGATGCGTTTCTGCGTCACACCGCGATCGAGCGTGGCCTGTCCGACCACACCGTCGCGGCGTACGGGCGTGACCTCGCCGTCTACGCGGAGTGGCTGCACGAGCAGGGTGTCGCGGAGTCGTCCGAGGTGACCGCCGACCTCGTCGCCTCTTTCGTGGCGGCGCGGGCATCCGCCGACCCCGCTCCTGCGGCATCCAGTCTGGCGCGCCTGCAATCCTCGGTGCGGGGGCTGCATCGTTTCCTCGTGCGGGAGGGGATCGAGACCGAAGACCCCACGCAGCGGTTGCGCCCGCCGAAGCAGCCGCGCCGACTGCCGAAGGCGCTCACGATCACCCAGGTCGAACAGCTGCTGGATGCCGCCGGACCCGCGCCGTCCGACGCTGCGCCCGGCGACCTGCGGGGCCTGCGCGACCGGGCCCTGCTCGAGATGCTCTACGCGACGGGTGCCCGCGTGTCCGAGGTCGTGCAGCTCGACGTCGACGATCTCGCGCACGGCGACGTGCTGCGCGTGCGGGGAAAGGGAGACAAAGAGCGGATCGTGCCGATCGGCTCGTATGCGCGCGCCGCGGTAGACGCCTACCTCACCCGGGTGCGGCCCGAACTGTCGACGCGAGGTGCCGCGACGCCTCGCCTCTTCCTCGGGATGCGCGGCGCGCCGTTGTCGCGACAGAGCGCGTGGCTCGTCATGCGGGATGCCGCCGAGCGGGCGAGTCTCGCCGCTCATGTCTCGCCCCACACGCTGCGCCATTCCTTCGCGACGCACCTGCTGCAGGGTGGCGCCGACGTGCGCGTCGTGCAGGAGCTGCTCGGACACGCGTCGGTCGCGACGACGCAGATCTACACCCACGTCTCGGTCGACACGCTGCGCGATGTCTACGCGACGTCTCACCCGCGCGCGCGCTGAGGTGCGCGGGCAGCCGTGTGCGAGAATCGGTGCACGGCAAAGCGAAGACAGGAGAGTCGGTGGCGGGCAGAACGCGCGGCGCGAAGCAGGCGTCTGAGGGCGACATCCCGGTCGGGCCGACCGGTCGTCCATACCAGGGCTTCGCGACTCCTCCCAAGCTCGACAGCCACGGGCCCGCGCGCATCATCTCGCTGTGCAACCAGAAGGGTGGCGTCGGAAAGACGACGACGACCATCAACCTGGCCGCCGCGCTCGCAAGCTACGGTCGCAAAGTGCTCGCGGTCGACTTCGATCCGCAGGGCGCGCTGTCGGCGGGCCTCGGCATCCAGACCCACGACATCCCCACGGTCTACGATCTGCTGCTGGACCCCAAGCGCGACCCGTACGACGTGATCGTTCACACGCGCGTCGAGGGGCTCGATGTCGTCCCGGCGAACATCGACCTGTCGGCGGCCGAAGTGCACCTGGTCAACGAGGTCGCCCGCGAGACGATCCTCGCTCGCGTGCTGCGCAAGGTGGCGGGGGACTATGACGTCATCCTCGTCGACTGCCAGCCGTCGCTGGGCCTGCTCACCGTCAATGCACTGACTGCGAGCCACGGCGTCGTCATTCCGCTGGAATGCGAGTTCTTCGCACTGCGCGGAGTCGCCCTGCTCATCGAGACGATCGACAAGGTGCGCGACCGTCTCAACCCGACGATCGAACTCGATGGCGTGCTCGCGACGATGTACGACCCGCGCACGCTGCATTCGCGCGAAGTTCTCGAGCGCGTCGTCGATGCGTTCGGCGACGACGTGCTCGAGACCGTCATCGGTCGCACCGTGAAGTTCCCGGATGCCTCGGTGTCGGGCATGCCCATCACCGATTTCGCGCCCGAGCACGCGGCCGCGCAGGCCTATCTGCGGCTCGCGCGGGAGCTGGTCGCCCGTGGCGCCGTCGCCTGAACAGGCCGCTGAGACCGAAGAGGGTGCAGGCTTTCGAGTCTCGCTGGGAGTCTTCGACGGGCCGTTCGATCTGCTGCTGACGCTGCTGTCCAAGCATGAGCTCGACATCACCGACGTGGCGCTGTCGCAGGTGACAGCGGAGTTCCTGTCGTACCTGCGCGAGCTCGGTCCCGACGAAGAGCTCGAAGAGGCCTCGGAGTTCCTCGTCGTCGCGGCGACGCTGCTGGACATGAAGGTCGCCGGGCTCCTGCCCCAGGGCGAGCTCGTCGACGCCGAGTCGGTCGCTCTGCTCGAGGCGCGCGACCTGCTCTTCGCCCGGCTGCTGCAGTACCGCGCGTTCAAAGAGGTCTCGACCTGGTTCGCGGCGGGCCTCAACTCCGAGGACCGGCGTCACGTGCGGGCCGTCCCGCTCGACGAGAAGTACCGCACGGCCGTGCCCGAGCTCGTGTGGAGCCTCACGCCGCAGGACTTCGCGGCGCTCGCCATCGTGGCGATGACGCCGAAGGAGATTCCCCACGTCGGCCTCGATCACCTGCACGCCCCGCTCGTCAGCATCCGCGAACAGGCTGCCGTCGTCGTGACCCTGCTGCGCAACGCCGGGACCCTGACGTTTCGCGAACTCATCGCGGGCGTCGCCCAGCAGGGTGTCGTCGTCGCACGGTTCCTGTCGGTGCTCGAGCTGTATCGCCACGCCGCCCTCTCGTTCGAGCAGCTCGAACCGCTCGGCGAGCTGACCCTGCGCTGGACCGCGGAGCGCTGGTCCGATGAGAATCTCGCGAGCCTGGGAGCCGACTATGACAACTGACTCATCGCTCGCGCGGCGGCTGGAGGCGATCCTGCTGATCGTCGACGAGCCGCAGAGCCTCGTGAATCTCGCGACCGCGGTATCCGCGCCGATCCCCGCCGTGCGGCAGGCGATCGAAGGGCTCGTGGCCGACTACGACGGACTGTCCGGTGGCCCGCGCCGCGGATTCGAGCTGCGCGAAGTGGGCGGCGGGTGGCGGCTGTACGTCCGGGCCGAGCACGACGACCTCGTCGCCGAGTTCGTCGGGGGGCAGGCGCCGTCCCGGCTGTCGCAGGCTGCGCTCGAAACGCTCGCCGTCATCGCCTACAAGCAGCCGGTCACCCGTTCGCAGGTCGCCTCGATCCGGGCTGTCAACGTCGACTCGGTCGTGCGTACGCTCGTCGCTCGCGGCCTCATCACCGAACTGTTCACGGATGCCGAGACGGGCGCCATCAACTACGGCACGACGGATGCCCTGTTGGTGAACCTCGGCATCAACTCACTCGACGAGCTGCCGCCGATCTCGCCGCTGCTCGATGACGGCGCCGACGGATTCGATTTGGAGAATATGAGATGACGACCCCTTCAACGAACTCAGAGACCGGTGGCGAGGGTATCCGCCTGCAGAAGGTGCTCGCCAACGCCGGCGTCGCGTCGCGCCGCGTGTCGGAGCAGCTCATCGTCGAGGGGCGGGTGCGCGTCAACGGCACCGTCGTGACCGAGCTCGGCAGCCGCATCGACCCCGAGAGCGACCTCGTGGACGTCGACGGGACGGCGGTGCAGCTCGACCAGTCCAAGCGCTACGTCATGCTCAACAAGCCCACCGGCGTCGTGAGCTCGATGCGCGACGATCGCGGCCGACCCGATCTTCGCCGCTACACCGAGGACTGGCCCGAACGGCTCTATAACGTCGGACGCCTCGACGCCGACACGAGCGGTCTGCTCGTGCTCACGAACGACGGTGACCTCGCCCATGTGCTGGCGCACCCCTCGTTCGGGGTGACCAAGGTCTACATCGCCAAGGTGACAGGTCGCGTGACGCCGCAGACCGTGGCGGTGCTCACGAAGGGCATCGAGCTCGAGGACGGACCGATCGCCGCCGACAAGGCGCGTCTGCTCGACGCCGGTCGTGAGGCATCCCTTGTCGAACTGACTCTGCACTCGGGGCGCAACCGCATCGTCCGCCGCATGATGGATGCCGTCGGGCATCCGGTCGAAGAGCTTGTGCGACGGCAGTTCGGTCCGCTGCATCTCGGCACCCTGCCCGTGGGGAAGGCCCGCGAGTTGACTAAGCTGGAGCGGGGCGAGCTGCTGACGCTGTCGCGACAGGCCGCCCCGCCGGACGGGGAGGACCCCGCAGGGGACCAGGAGACCGAGTGAGCGATTCCAGCGCCGCATCCGGGCGTGCCGCAACGCTCGCACCGCGCGTGCACGGCACCGTCCGCATCGTGGGTGCGGGCCTGCTCGGCGCGAGCATCGGCCACGCCCTGAGTGCGCTCGGCGTCGATGTCGCCCTGGACGACTCATCGCCCTCTCAGCTGCGCCTCGCCGTCGACTACGGCGCAGGCCGCGCGGCGAGCGAAGACGATGACCCGACCCTCGTCGTCGTGGCCGTTCCGCCCGACGTGACCGCTGACGTCATCGAGCGCGAACTCGCGGCGCACCCGCGCGCGGTCGTCACCGACGTCGCGAGCGTCAAGCTCCAGCCGTTGAACCAGCTGCGTGAGCGAGGCGTCGACCTCACCCGTTACATCGGCTCGCACCCGCTCGCCGGACGCGAGCGCGGCGGCGCGATCTCGTCGCGCGCCGACATCTTCATCGGACGGCCCTGGGTCGTGTGCCGTGACGAAGAGACCTCGTCGGCGCATCTCGCGCTCGTCGAGGGCCTCGCGCTGGATCTGCGCGCCATGCCGATCGAGATGTCGCCCGACGAGCACGATCGCTCGGTGGCTCTTGTTTCGCACGTGCCGCAGCTCGTCGCGAGTCTGCTCGCGGGCCGCTTCGTCGGCGTCAGCGAGGGCTCGCTGCGACTGGCCGGGCAGGGCGTGCGCGACACGACCCGGATCGCGGCGTCGGCTCCAGAGCTGTGGGTGCAGATCCTCGGCGCGAACGCGGCGCCCGTCGTCGATGTGCTCGATGCGCTCGCGGCAGACCTGAGATCGGTCGCCGACGCGCTGCGCGCACCGGAAGCACCGGGTGCTCGCCGCGCCGTCGCGGATACGATCCGCCGGGGCAACGAGGGTGTCGAGCGGCTCCCGGGCAAGCACGGGCAGAATCGGCGCTTCGAGCAGGTCGTCGTCCTGGTCGACGACACGGCCGGACAACTCGGCAGACTTTTCGGTGAACTGGGCGACCTCGACGTCAACGTCGAGGACCTGCGTCTCGAGCACTCGCCCGGCGCGCAGTTCGGCCTCGCCGAGATCAGCGTCGAGCCCGATGCTGTGGGTCGTGCCGTAGAGGGCCTGGAATCCCGCGGCTGGAAGATTGCGAGTACCTCGAATGACTGACTCTTCGCACGGCGCCCCCGTCATCGTCGCGATCGACGGCCCGGCCGGCAGCGGCAAGTCGAGCGTGTCCAAGCAGGCGGCGCGTTCGCTCGGCTACGGCTACCTGGACACCGGCGCTGCATATCGCGCCCTCGCCTGGCACGCCCTGTCGCGCGGAATCGACACCGTCGATTCGGCCGCCGTCCTCGACGTGTCCGCCGACTTCGAATTCGAGATCTCGCTCGACCCCGACGCCTACGTGGTGCGGGTCGGCCAGACCGATGTGACAGACGCCATCCGCGAGCCCGCCGTCTCGGACGCCGTGAGCGGGGTTGCGCGGGTTCCCGCCGTGCGGGAGGCGATCAACGCCATGTTCCGCACCCTGCTGGCCGCGGCCGAGTGGCCCGGCGTTTTCGTCGAGGGCCGTGACATCACGACCGTTGTCGCCCCCGACGCGCCCGTGCGCATCCTGCTGACGGCCGCTCCCGAGGTGCGCGCTGCGCGCCGCAGCGCCGAAGTGACGACGCAGGATGCCGCCGCTGTCGCGACCGCCCTGCACCGCCGGGATGCGTCCGACTCGTCCGTCGTCGACTTCCTCACAGCGGCACCCGGGGTGACCGTGGTGGACTCGACGCGACTTAACTTCGATGAGACCGTGCGCGCCGTGCTCGATGTCGTGCACGCGACGCTCACGAACGAGGCAGGAGAAACCCGTGGCAGCTGAAGACGAATACGAGGCGGGGCCGGACGACCTGGCCGAAAAACTCGCCGACCTGGACGAACAACTCGCCGACCAGCGAGCCGAAGCGCTGCGCGCGGGCCTGGCCGATTACGACCTCGACGAGGAAGACGCGGCTCTGCTCGAAGGGCTGCAGTCGGGGATCGACGGCATCGAGTTCTTCCCCGCTCTTCCCGTCGTGGCGATCGTCGGTCGCCCGAACGTCGGCAAGTCGGCGCTCGTGAACCGCATCCTCGGCCGCCGCGAGGCCGTCGTCGAAGACACGCCGGGCGTCACGCGTGACCGCGTGACGTACAAGGCGGAGTGGCTCGAACGGCGCTTCTCGCTCGTGGACACCGGCGGCTGGGAGCCCGATGCCCGCGGCATCGACCGTTCGGTCGCCGCGCAGGCCGAGGTCGCGATCGACCTGTCCGACGTCGTGCTCTTCGTCGTCGACGCCATGGTCGGCGCGACGTCGACCGATGAGCACGTCGTCAAGCTGCTGCGCAAGAGCGGCAAGCCGACCTTCCTCGTCGCGAACAAGGTCGACGACGCGCGTCAGGAGCCCGAGGCCGCAGCACTGTGGAGCCTGGGTCTGGGTGAACCGCACCCGGTCTCGGCGATCCACGGGCGCGGCGTCGCCGACCTGCTCGATGCGGTCGTCAAGGTGCTGCCCGACGTGTCGGCTGTCGCCAAGCACGAGATCGGCGGCCCCCGCCGCGTCGCGATCCTCGGCCGGCCCAACGTCGGAAAGTCATCGCTGCTGAACAAGGCCGCGGGCGAAGAGCGCGTCGTCGTCAATGAACTGGCGGGCACCACGCGCGACCCGGTCGATGAGATCGTCGAGCTCGGCGGGCGGCTGTGGCGGTTCGTCGACACCGCCGGCATCCGTCGTCGCGTGCACCTGCAGCAGGGCGCCGACTTCTATGCGTCGCTGCGCACGTCAGCCGCGCTCGAGAAGGCCGAGGTCGCCGTCGTCGTACTCGACGTGTCCGAGACGCTCAGCGAGCAGGACGTGCGGATCATCGACCTCGTTCTCGAGTCGGGCCGGGCGCTCGTGCTCGCGTTCAACAAGTGGGATCGTCTGAACGACGACGACATGGAGGACATCGATCGCCGCCGCTACCTCGAGCGGGAGATCGAGCAGGATCTCGCGCACGTGGCGTGGGCTCCGCGGGTCAACATCTCGGCGCGCACGGGTCGTCACCTCGACAAGCTCGTGCCGGCGCTCGAAACGGCGCTCGAGTCGTGGGATCAGCGCATCGCGACGGGCAAGTTCAACGCGTTCCTCTCCGAGCTGGTCGCCGAGCACCCGCACCCCGTGCGCGGCGGCAAACAGCCCCGCATCCTGTTCGGGACGCAGGCGTCGACCCGTCCGCCCACATTCGTGCTGTTCACGACGGGCTTCCTCGATCAGGGCTACCGTCGATTCATTCAGCGCCGCCTGCGCGAGCTGTACGGCTTCGAAGGAACCCCCATCGTCATCAACATGCGTGTCCGGGAGCGTCGCCAGCGGTGAGCATCGTTCCTCCGGTCGGTGGCGAGCCGCGCCGCCCTCTCGGGCCGCGCGACCCGGGAGACGCGTGGGTCGTCGCACCGACGGGGGAGCGGTACTGGGGGCGCTTCGGCGCCGCCGGCCTGCTCGCGATCGATGCCCAGCGTGGCGTGCTGCTGCAGCACCGTGTCGCGTGGAGCCATCACGGCGACACGTGGGGGCTGCCCGGCGGCGCGCTGCATGAAGGCGAGCCGGCTACGACCGGCGCCGTGCGCGAAGCGCAGGAGGAAGCGGGACTCCCCGAAGGCGCGACCCGCACGCGCGTGCTGAGTGTCTTCGACCTCGGCTACTGGAGCTATACGACGGTCGTCGCCGACGTGGTTGTCCCGTTCGAGGCGGTCATCACCGACCCCGAGAGCCGAGCCCTGGAGTGGGTTGCCGTCGACGAGGTCGCCGAACGCCCCCTGCACCCCGGGTTCGCGGCGTCGTGGGAACGGCTCCGCGGGCTGCTGGGCGTTCGCCCCGTCGTCGTGGTCGACGCCGCGAACGTCGTCGGCTCGGTGCCGGACGGCTGGTGGCGCGACCGCGCCGGGGCCAACGAGCGACTGCTCGAACGGGTCGCCGCGCACGCCCGCGCCGGTGTCGCCGCGTCGGCGCTGGACCTCGCAGAAGACGTCTGGTTTCCCGACTGGGTGGTCGTCGTCGAGGGAGCGGCGCGCGGAGTGGCTGAGGCCGAGGGCGTCGAGGTCGTGCGCGCGGACGCATCGGGTGACGACGCGATCGTCGCGACGGTCGCCCGGCTCGCGGCGTCGCGCGGACCTGTCACGGTCGTGACGAGCGACCGTGAGCTCGCTGATCGCGTGATCTCCGCCGGAGCCGCTCGCGTGCAGGGTGCTCGCTGGCTGCTCGACCTGTAGTCAGCGCCCGAGGAATCGTTCGATCTCGCGCCGTTCGCGCTTGGTCGGCCGACCCGCGCCGCGGTCGCGCTGCGCCACGACCGGAATGCTCTCGCGCGGGGGCGTGCGGTCTTCGACCGACTCGGCGACGAGCGCAGCGCCCACTCGTTTCGTGATCGTCTTGCGGACGACGAGGTGGCGGTCGAAGCCCGAGATCCGCACCCGCACCTCGTCGCCGGGGCGCACCTGCTGTGCAGCCTTCGCCCGTTCTCCGTTGACGCGCACGTGTCCGGCGCGGCACGCCTGCGTCGCGAGAGTGCGCGTCTTGTAGACGCGCACGGCCCAGAGCCAGGCGTCGACGCGAGCCGGGGCATCCGTCATGAGACCGGGTGCGTCGTGCGGTGGGGGGCGCGCAGGCTGACGAGGGCGCCCGCGGCGATGAGGCCTTGGCCGAGCGTGTAGGTGAGCATAACGAGAGGACTCGTCCAGTCGGGCACCGCGTCGGGCAGGAAGAGGCGGAAGGCCAGGATCGAATCCGACGCCAGGAAGAACACACCGCCCCACGCGATGAGCGGGTGGCAACGGGATGCCGTGGCGGCGGTGCCGCCCAGGACGAGACCGTAGAGCGCGACCGGGATGAGCAGCGCGCCCAGGTGCGGCGCGAGCACGAGCAGGAGGGCGACCCACCAGAGCGCGAAGACTGCCGACCACAGCGGCAGCCGGCGCCGCGCGAGGGTGCGGACGAAGAGCACGATGTAGCAGACGTGCGCGAGGCCGAACCACAGCAACATCAGCGGCACGGTCGGAGCCCACGGGAAGAACGTGCCGGCGCCGTCACCGAGCCAGGACAGCCCGATCGCGACGAGGAGGAGCGTCGTTGCTCCCGTCCAGGGTCGTCCGCGAGAACCCCAGAGTACTGCGAGCGCGAGGAGCGGCATGAGGGTGAGCTTGGTGGGGGCCGCGACCGCGTCGGAACCGAACGCGAGGGCCGTGACGTGCACGATCGAGAGCACGATGTAGGGGATGAACCCGATCCAGAGCCGTGGCATGGTCCTCCTCGACGGTGTGCGGCAGAGTCACCATCGTCGCACGTGTGTCGTCGCTCAGCGGGTGAGGTCGAGGGCTACGACCGCGAGGTCGGGGCGCGGCCGGGCGACCTCGCGGAATCCCGCCGCGCGGAAGGTCGACACGACGCCGTGGAACAGCTCGTTCGAGGAACGACGCCGGCCCGCGTCGGGGTCGATGGGGTAGCCCTCGACGACGCGCGCGCCGTTCTCACGGGCGAAGGTGACGGCCGCGTCGAGCAACGCCGCGGTGAGCCCGGCGCGCCGGTGCTCTTTGCGGACCACGAAGCACGTGATCGCCCAGACCGACGGGTCATCCCACGGCTCTTCGGTCGCTGTGGCGAAGTTGCGCGTGCGGGCGAGGCGCGGCTGAGCCGTGCGAGGGCCGACGCGCACCCACGCCGCCGGATCACCGTCGACATAGGCGACGAGACCGGGAGCGGGCGTCGTCGCGATCTCGTCACGCAGAAGGGCTTCGCGCTGGGGGACCGGTGTACGGTTCCACTCCGATGCGGTGAGCGTCCACCACTGGCACTGGCACCCCGGTCCGTCGCCGCCGCCGGTAAGCGCATGCTCGACGTCGTCGAAGCGGGTGGCCGGTTCGATCCGGATCTCAGGCATGCGCCGACGGTACTCCCGGTCGGCGACATCGACAACCACGCCCTGTGCGGAGCGGACCGCCCTCAGAGGTCGGTCGCGTTCGCGGCACCCTTCGGGACCGGGTAGGATGGTGGAGTTGTCCGCGCAGCGGACGATGGATCCGGGATGTGGCGCAGCTTGGTAGCGCACTTGACTGGGGGTCAAGGGGTCGCAGGTTCAAATCCTGTCATCCCGACCATTGTGCTCATACTAGAAACACGAGCATGAGAAGTCGATACAGAACACGGGAACTCCCCGCCAGCAATGGCGGGGAGTTCTTTTTCGTTTGCGAGAGCTTGGCGGAGGCTGCGCTGCGCGGGTGGCGCGTAGAGGTTGTCGAACGGTGGCGCGAGCACGGCGTGGATCTGGTGCTCGTCGTCTCGGTCCATGGAGACTTCGAGGCGCTCGAAGAACACCTGGTTGAACAGACGCCGGGACTGCCCCGAGTTTGGTTGACGTCTG
>NZ_JBYHFN010000009.1:0-22168 GCF_057669785.1 Microbacterium sp. Y547 | reverse complement strand
GACGTCAACCAAACTCGGGGCAGTCCCAAGACAAGCCGCGACCCGAAGAACCGTCGAGACCCGTGGGCGTCTGAAATGGAGCGATAGTTGACCACCGAGCAAAGTGACTGACCCGCAGCCCGCAGGACACCTCCGACCGCCTCAACGAGTACGGAAGGCGGACTCAGCGATCTCCCGGCGCCAGCCTTCTGCGTCGGTCACACGGTCGGAACCGCCGTCGGCGTGCTCTGACGGGAGGCTGCTCTTGCAAGGCTGGCAACGGCACAGGCACTGACGAGCTGGGCGACTACACATTGCACGCAACCAGGTGGGCTACTGAATGATGATGCGCTGCTTCTGCGTTCTACCCCCTGGGGAGTCGGCCCAAGTGACAAGGAGTGTCGGGGCGCTGACGCCGGCGGGGTTGCGGAGACGGAATTGATAGGGGGCGTCCGGGTTGAAGATCGACGGGGCGGCCCCGACCGAGGCGGGGTCGAACCGTTGTGTGTCCGCGATCGTCGCGCCGGTCAACTCCACGTCGTACAGCGAATTGGACCCTGCGTTCACCAAGGCCCAGAGGCCTTTGTCGGGCGATCGGGGCTCGACTCGCCATGGCGTCTTCTCGTCATCATCCATGCCGCGGAGCTTACCCGGCGCTACTGGCGCCGTCGCCACTGCCAGAGCACGGTCCCATCTGCGGAGCGAGGGCTCCGCGACGCGATGCCGACAATTCTGTACGTAGGTGTTCGACAATAAGGCGGGTGGCGACAGACAGATAAGCAGCGTGAGGCCGAACGATTCGGGACCCTCCATCCCCAATCGGTGGGCTCTACATCCCGATCCCGTGCCCCGCACTCGGCGCCCCAACCACCGGTCCGGTAGCCATCGCCGCCAAGTCCCGGGCCCGCGCCGCGCGCCGCATTTCGGCCTGAGCCGCGCGCACAGCATCCTGCATCGTCAGCTCCGGCGTACCGCGCTGCATCGACTCGGCGAGACACTCGCGGGCGGCGGCATCCGTCCGCGCGACCACGATCGCGATGTTGTGCACTCGCCCGCGTGTAAGGCCGACGTACAGTCCCGCCGCGTCCACATCGGGCCCGACCACGGACGCATCGGCGGTGTCGCCCTGCACGCCATGCACCGTCGAGGCGTAGGCAAGCTGCAGGTGCTCCCGCGCATACTCGGCAGACACTCGCCGCAACTCGCCGCTGTCGCCAACCGACACAAGATCGACGAACTCCTCACGGATGCCGCGCACAATCCACTGCGCACGATTCTCGACGCCCGTGAGGCGGTCGTTACGGCGGGTTTGGACGGCGTCACCGACGAGGATGCGCTGCTCCGCCATCCCCCACGCGACCGCGCTTGGGTCCAGCTCGCCGTGATCGACTCGCCGCTGCTGGATCGCGTCGTTGATGGCACCAGCCTCAGCGTTGGTACCGGAAACCAGCGTCACCCGCTTGCCCTGCGCGTGCCACTCGAAGTAGGCGTCGATCATCCGTTCACGCGCCGCTTCGTGATGATCGACCCGCTCGACGTGGCCGCGTTCCGCCAGCTCACCGGCAACCGCCAGCGCATGCTCGCGATCACTCGCCTCGCGCAGCCGCAGCGTAAGCGCCGCGTACTCGGGATCGCGGAACCGATGCACCGTATCGAGCTCAACCGCCGCATTCGCGTGCCGAATCGCCGAACCCATTGCGCCGGAATGTCCGACCGGCAACGCCTGGTGCGGATCCCCGACGAACGCGAGCCCGACCCCCTGCTCGATCGCGAGGTCGACGAGTACGTTCGCGGTCTGCAGATCGACCATGCCCGCTTCGTCGACCACGATCCGATCGCGAGAACGGAACCCGTACTGCGCGGGCCCGCCATATGTGCCACCCGTGCTGGGATCAACCTCCCCCACACGCAGTCGCGTCCACACCTTCGCACCGGCCTGATCGGCACCCCATCGGTAGCCGTGGTCTGCGAGCAGTGCATGAATACTGGATGCCGCAGCCCCGACCTCGCGAGACGCCACCGACGCCGCTTTCCGCGTCGGAGCAACGACGAGCATCCGCCGCCGTTGCGCCCCGAGCGCTGCGAACGCAACACGCAGCATCGTCGTCTTGCCTGTGCCAGCGGGGCCGGTAACCGTCACGAGCCCGTCAGTCCCGGCAATCGCGCACGCCGCAACGCTCTGCGAAGCATCCAGTGTCGAGATGTCCTCGTTGGGCGCACACCGATACAGCTCATTCGGCAGGAGTGAGCGCCCCGGCCGGGCGAGCGCGTCAAGGCGTCCGGCGAGGCGCACCTTCGCGCGCACTGTCCCAGTGGCCATGAAGGCCTTCACGTGCGCCGGCGGAACCTCCGCAACGAGCCGATAGACGCCGTTCGCGGCGCGCGTTGTGATCTTGACGATCACGTCGTCGAGCTGGTTGCGCTCCGCAACGATGCCCGTTCGCGAGAGTGCACGGATTGCGCCGGCGCGGATGTCGAAGCTGCTGAATCGCCCGCCAGACGCTGTGGACCGTTCGTCCGCATCCACGATCGCCGTAGCTGCGAGCAGATCCAGATCGAGGGCGTGCAGGTCTGTCGCAGCGATGGCAATCGGTGCACGCGCGGTGATGAGGCTCGGATCGATCGCCGCGATCTCGTCCCGGACGCGCGACTCCCACGACGTCTCGTCTAGGTCGGCGGGCTTGTTCGGTCGCGCTACCGCCCATGCGCGCCGGTCGATCTGATGGAGGACGTCGACGCTCGGCGCCGATCCCCCGTGCGCCGCCGACCACTCCCCGATCAGGCGCGCGCGGTTCGCCTCGATCTGCGCCGACCGGCGCGAGAGCGGGCGGACGGCGCCGGCGAGTTCGGCGATCTCGCCCGAGTCATCGAGCCTGTACCCGTGGTGCGCAAGCGCGACGATCCACTCGGGATCTGTGCGGGCTGCGAGCTCGCCCTCGGCGTTGACGACGGTATGCAGCTTCATCGCGACCCGCGAGTCGAGGTTCGACCACTTCCCGTCCGCGCCGAGCACCTTAATGTTCAGCCAGAGGTGGCGGTGAATGTGCGGGTCCA
Source organism: Microbacterium sp. Y547 (assembly GCF_057669785.1). NCBI lineage: Bacteria > Bacillati > Actinomycetota > Actinomycetes > Micrococcales > Microbacteriaceae > Microbacterium > Microbacterium sp. Y547. Next base: position 19,135 of record NZ_JBYHFN010000009.1, on the reverse strand, counting down.
GTGCGCGCGAGCGACGATGCTGCAGCTCGACGACCTCAATGCGCGTGATCTCCTCGCGGACGAGCCCACCATGCCCACGCCGCGCGTTGAGCTCGGTCTGCCAAGTGAGCAGGATGCGCTCACGCAACCGATCCTGGAGTGCTTCGAACTCGGCAGCGATTGCCGGATGCAGCAGCGCGGCAATGCTGTACGACTTCGGGTGGTTGAGGGTCCCGTCGAGCAGCAGGTCGGCGTCGGGACTCAGCCGCTGGTGGCCGCGCTCCTGCCCCGTGACCGGGTCGTGCCCGGCGAGCCACACACGAAGTCCGCCGGCTGAGAGATTGTCGGAGGTGATGACGCCGTTCTCGACGATGAACCGAGTGACGGTTGAATCGGATGCTGCGCCGTACGCCTCGAGCGCCTCGGCGCCCGTCGAGTGGGGCATGTGGGCGTCGCACGTGCCCTCGAGAGCGTACGAGATCGCGTGCCCAACCCCGCGGGATTCGACACCCCTCTTCCATCGCTCCAGACCTCCGCGCATGGCGCCACAGTAGGCCAGGTTTTCGCGGTTATCCAGGGATTTTTCGGCGTTGCAGGCATCTGCAGCAAAGCGGCTTCAAAAGGCGTCGTCCACCGTGGGTGCCTGCGTGCATCGTAGGTTCTCTTCGTCTTCGTCTTCGTCTTCGTCTTCGTCTTGGTCTTGGTCTTGGTCTTGGTCTTGAAGTGGCACGAGGCTGATTCGCGATCTCGCAATAGGGTGAAGACCATGTCGAAGCCGCGTCATCCCCTCCGCTTGTCGCGCCGGCCGCGATTCGAAAAGGGAGAAGACCCGATTCGCGTCGTGGATCTCTTTTCGGGATGCGGGGGCATTACCCTGGGGCTTGCCCAGGCGGCCCGAGCCGAGGGTCGGGCCATTGAAATTGCGCTCGCTGTGGACTTCGAGCCGATGGCGGCGAAGGTCTACAAGCGGAACTTCCCGTTCGCCGAACGCGTGGAATCGTCGAGTGTTGAGTCCCTCTTCGAAGGTTGCCTCGGCGCGCACAGGACGCTCGGCGAGCAGCGAATCGCCAAGACGGTCGGCGAACTCGACGTTCTGGTTGGCGGGCCACCATGTCAGGGCCACAGCAATCTGAACAATCACACGCGACGAATCGACGCTAAGAACGGGCTCTACCTACACATGATTCGTGCCGCCGAGGTCCTTCGGCCTCGACTGCTGTTGATCGAAAATGTCCCGTCCGTTCTCCGCGATCGCCACAATGACTCCCCAGTCGTCGATCGGTCGATTGAACACCTCCGCAGCATCGGCTACGCCGCAGAGCATCGGGTCGTCGCTTTGGCCACTCTAGGAGTTGCGCAGAAGCGTCGACGTCACCTGCTCGTCGCAACGGCTGACGGTGAACCGCACCCGCGCGCGATCTTCGACGCGCTGTCAGGCAACGGCATCGCTCACGATCTGCGATGGGCGATCGGCGACCTGGTCGACATCGAGTCGGTACGGCCGATCGATCGGTTCTCGAGCCCGACGAGCGACAACCTTCAGCGGATGCAATACCTGCTTGACCACGGTGAGTACGACCTCCCCAACAGACTTCGCCCGAAGTGCCAACAAGGTGATCACTCATACAAATCCATGTACGGAAGATTGAAGTGGGACGAGCCTGCTCAGACGATTACGAGCGGGTTCGGAAGCATCGGTCAAGGTCGTTATATGCACCCGGATCTTCCTCGTGCGCTCACGCCTCACGAGGCTGCGCGCATCCAAGGTTTTCCGGACTACTTCGATTTCATTGACTGTCCTACACGCGGAGCTCTCGCAACGATGATCGGCAACGCCGTGCCTCCGCAGCTAGGTTCAGCTGTGCTCCGGGCGTTCGTCGGATTGCAGAAGATGGCCGAGTCGCTTGACGTGGCGAATAGCGAGGTACGCTCAGCGTGACGTGCCGATGATGCGCGATATCCCGAGCGACCGGGAATAGGGGATGGGGAAAGCGCGTGATTGCGACGAAGCAATTTGGCGAGAAGGCAGTCGCCGAGACTGAGGTTCCGGAGATCGGCAACCTCGTCAACGTTCGAGGGGCGAGGTGGTCCGTCACGGACGTTTCCGTGCAGGCGCTTCCACGCTCGAGCGCGGATGACGGCACCCCGGAGGTGCAGAGCGCGGTAACGCTCCAGTCGATAGAAGAGGACCACTACGGGCGCGAGCTCACGGTGATCTGGGAGCTCGAGCCTGGTCGCTCCGTCGTGCGCGAACAGGGCTTGCCCGACAGCATTCGGCCCGACCAGTTCGACGACCCGAAGACGTTCGCCGCCTACGTCGATGCACTCCGATGGGGGGCACTGACGAGCGCAGACCCGAAGACGCTGCAAGCGCCGTTCCGGAGCAGTGCGTCGGTTGAGGCGTACCAACTGGAACCGTTGCGCCGCGCGATCGACGCGCCGCGCGCGAACATGCTTCTCGCCGACGACGTCGGCCTGGGCAAGACGATCGAGGCAGGACTGGTCGTGCAGGAACTTCTCCTGCGCCATCGTGCCCGCTCGGTGATCATCGTGTGCCCCGCCGGTCTGGTCATCAAGTGGCAGGAGGAGATGCGCGACAAGTTCGGCTTGAGCTTCGAGATCATCAACTCCGAGACGATGAAGATGTTCCGCCGCACGTTCGGTGTCCATGCCAACCCCTTCCGCGTTTACCCTCGCGTCATCGTGTCGATGTCCTGGCTGCCGTCGCCTCGCGCCGAACGGCTACTCGAAGAGGTGTACGCGAGCGTCAACGACGTGCGAACCGCGGACCGCCACGCGTTCGACATCCTCGTCGTCGACGAAGCGCATCACGTCGCACCCGCGACGCCGAGCCGAGCGGCCACCGACCGCCCTCGATATGCCGTCGACAGTCAGCGGACGATCGCGGTACGTCGGCTCGCCGAGCGATGCCAGCACCGGCTGTTCCTCAGCGCAACGCCGCACAACGGTTATACGGAGTCGTTCACTGCTCTGCTGGAGATGATCGACTCACAGCGATTCGCGCGCGGCGCAGATCTCGACGAGGACGCGCTACGGAACGTGGCGATTCGTCGGCTCAAGCGGGATCTGCCGAGCGAGGGGTTCATGCTGCGTGAAGTGCGCCAGCTTTGGTTCGAGCCGACGATCGACGAGGCCCAGGCATACGGCAAGCTGATCGCCTTCACGCGCCGACGAAATGGTGCGATGAAGAAGGAGAGCGGACGCCGAGCATCCGATCTCGCCACCATCATCCTGAAGAAGCGCTTCTTCTCCTCCCCAGTCGCTTTCGCGTCGACCGCCGCGACCTACCTGGCGTCTCGTGGAGATGCGGATGTCGCACTCCCCGATTACGACGACGTCCTCGGCGAGGAGGCATCGGACGAGGAGGAGGGGCGTCTCGATCAGCCGGAGCTGGAGGCCCTCCGTTCCGCCAAGCGGGTGCAGGTGCCGCTGGCTGCCGAGGATATCGAGGATCTCGAGGATCTGATCAGCTGGGGTCGTCGCTACGACGGACGCCCGGACTCCAAGCTGACAGCACTGCTCGCCCTGATCGAAGGCGCGCTCCTCCTCCCCGATGGGAGTTGGACCGATGAGCGCATTGTCGTTTTCACGGAGTACGTCAGCACGCTCGAATGGCTGAAGGATGTCCTCGCGTCGAGGGGCCTCGGCGGATCTCGTCTGGCGGTGATCGACGGCTCGACCGACACCGAGACGCGCGAGGATATCCGCGCTCGTTTCACGGCGCCGCCGAACGAAGAGCCGGTTCGCATTCTGCTCGCGACCGATGCCGCCGGTGAGGGCATAGATCTGCAGACCTACTGCCACCGACTCGTCAGCTTCGACATCCCGTTCAACCCGAACCGGCTCGAGCAGCGGATCGGACGAATCGACCGGTACGGGCAAACCGAGACGCCCCTGGTGTGGCACCCGCGCGCTGCGAAGGACAATCCGAGCCCGTACGCACAGGACATCGACCTGCTGGCTCGCTTGGCGAGCAAGATCGCGAATTCCGAGCACGACGGCGTTTCGGCCAGCGAGATCATCGCTCCCGACCTGCAGCGCGAGCTCGGGTACGAGGTCATTGCGCGTCAGACGCGACGCGCTGATGGTTCGAATGACCTCAACCGCGTCATGGAGGCCGAACGAGGTCTGAGCCGGAGCCTGACGCGCCTTGCTGATCGCCTCACCGACTCGCGCGACCGCATGCATTTGCACGAGGGAAACCTCCGACGTGTTTTCGAGGAAGGTCTACGCGTCTCGGGGCAGCCGCAGCTCGTCGAGGTCGACGATCTCGACGAAGCAGTGGTCTATGAGGTTCCGTCCGGCCTCTCCCGCACCTGGGTGCCCGCGCTCGCCGGGCTAGATACACGCCTCGCTCCGGGCATCCTGCGCCCCATCACGTTCGACGAGGCCCGAGCCCGCGGGCGGACGGATGTCGTCTACGCCCACCTGGGGCACCCGTTGATCCAGCGAGCCGCGCGTGAATTACGCGGTCAGGTCTGGACCCGTACCGATCAGGTGAGAGGCGTGAGCGCCGTTGTCGTTGAAGGGTTGGACCAATCCTTCGCAGCCGGGGTTGCCCGGCTGGTGATCGTGGGCGAGAGCGGGGTACGCCTGCATGAAGAAGTGTTCCTCGCCGGCACACGTCTGTCCCGCCGGCAGGAGCTCGGCGTGGAGAAGGCCGAGACGCTGCTCGCCTCGGCCCTCGACGGGTCCCGCCTCACGGCTCCTAGCGAGCGCGCGCTCGAACGCCTCGCCGCGGACTGGACAAACCAGGGCGATGAGCCGGACGGTCTCCGTTCCCGGGTGAACGAGGCGATCGAGCGCCGTGCCGACCGGCTCCGACTCGAGATCGAGGAGAACCTCGAAGGACGCCGCCGGGCCGACCTCTCCACCGTTGAGCAGATCTTCCAGAACTTCCGCGCGACGCTCGAAGGAACGCTCACCGCCGCGGACGAGGCTCGCCGCGTAGGCGCTGAGATGCTTTTCCAGCTCGACGACGAACGACAGCAGCGCGAACGGGATCTCGCGCGAGTGCGCACCCGCCTGTCCGTGCTGGACGATGAACTGCGCACCGAACGCGACGCCGTGGAGCGCCGATACCGCGAGCTTCAGGCACACACTTTCGCCGCCGCGCTCGTGTTCGCGCTGACACCCGAGGACGCCGAGAAATTGGAGACTGACGATGGCCGTTGACGTTTGGGAGTGGCTCTCGCTGATCGACGCTGAGGGACCCTTCCTGTCGCGCGCGGCGCTGAAGTCGTTCTATCCGTCGGGGCTTCCGAAGGCCGATGCCGCGGTCGACGACGTCAACGCAACCTTCGTCGACGAGTTCGTGCGCTGGACGAAGGGATGGCAGACGGCATCCCCCGACACTTACCCGGCGCTCCGCGATCGATGGGTGGAGTCCGTTCTTCGTACGCTGCTCGACTGGTCGGACGAACTGGTGCTCGAACCTGCCGAGTACTCGGCCGCGTCGCCGAACGAGTCGGTCCGGTTCACACCGTGGGCGGGGCTGAAGGGCGATGACGGCACGGTCGCTTTGGTCACAGTCGTCGAGCGGACGGAGAATCTCCGAAACGCCGGATCCGATGGCTGGTCGGCGAACGCGATCGATCGGATGGCTCTCCTCCTGCGGGAGTCGGGAGTGTCGATCGGCATTGTGACTGACGGCCGTTGGTGGGCCTTGGTGTCCGCTACAAAGGACGTCACGACGGCGAGCGGTGTCTGGGATGCGCTGCTCTGGCGCGAGGAGAAGCCGAGCCGGGACGCATTCCTCGCGCTCGCGAACTATCGCTCGGTCGTGGGCATCCCGGCGGAGAGGAGATTGTCCGCGCTCTTCGCTGAGAGCGTCGCGAGCGCTGAGCAGATTACCGAGGCGCTCGGCGATCAGGTACGGCGGGCGGTGGAACTCGTGCTTCAGTCGATGTCCGACACTCATCTACGATCGATCGCCAAGGGTGAAGAGTCACCGCTCCCAGCCGACCCCAGGGCCGTCTATGAGGGGGCGGTCACCGTACTCATGCGGATTGTCTTCCTGCTGTTCGCCGAGGAGCGCGGATTGCTCCCCGAGCATGATCTGTACCGTTCTTCGTACGCGATCGCCGACATCCGCGAGCAGCTCCAGCGTGAGGCAACGGCGAGTTCCGAAGAGACACTCGACCACTCTTGGGAAGCCTGGCACCGCCTCCTCGCCTCGAGCAACGCAGTGTTCGGTGGCGCATCGTTCGAGGACATGCGCATGCCCGCCTACGGAGGTTCACTCTTCGAACCCGAACGATTCCCGTGGCTGCAAGGGGTGGATGCTCACGGCCGCCTTCGGGTGCGGCTTACCGACAGGACGATGCTCGCCGTCCTCAAAGCTGTGCAAACGATCGAAGACGGCGCGATGCGCCTGTCGTTCCGCGACCTGGACGTCGAGCAGATCGGCTACGTATACGAGGGGTTGCTCGGATACTCCGCGGAATACGCCGACGAGGTGGTGGTCGGGCTCAAGGGTAAGAGTGGTTTCGAACCTGAGATCCGGCTGCGTGAGCTCGAAGCGATTTTGGACTCGGCGACGACCCCGGCCGACTTCGGCAAACGTCTCGTGGAGCACCTGAAGAAGACGCAAGAACACGCCAGGGCGCAAACTGCTAACCAGATCGCAAAAGCGATCAGCGACACCAACGAGGATGCGGCAGCCGACGCTCGGACGCGTTTGAGGCATGCGCTTCTCGGCGACATTGACCTGGTGGATCGACTCGTGCACTTTCATGGCTTGATCCGCCCCGATCTCCGTGGGTTCCCGTACGTCGTTCCTGCCAATGGTCTTGTCATGACGGAGTCGCCGCAGCGCGCGAACACCGGTACGCACTACACGCCACGTTCTCTCGCCGAAGAGGTCGTACTGCACGCGCTCGAACCACTCGTCTACTCGCCTGGTCCCCTGGACACCGAGAACTCTGAACGGTGGGCTCTGAAGTCATCTGCGGAGATACTCGACCTGAAGGTCGCCGATATCGCGGCCGGCTCGGGAGCGTTCCTCGTCGCCGCGGCCCGCTACCTCGCCGACCGTCTCATCGAGGCGCGTGCGAAGGAGGGCCTCGACGTTGGCGTGGAGTCCGACCTCAAGCGCTGGGCCGTGCGCGAAATCGTTGCGCGCTGCCTGTACGGAGCTGACATCAACGGGATGGCCGTCGAGATGTGCAAGCTGTCGCTTTGGCTCATCTCAATGGATCCAGGCAAGCCGTTCTCTTTCGTCGACGACCGCGTCTTCCACGGCAACTCGCTCCTGGGTGTAACCACTGAAGCCCAGCTCAAGGCGCAACATATCTACCCCAAGAATCGCGCCTTGCGCGCGCCGCTTCGTTGGTTCGATGTGGACAAGGACCTCGAAGATGCCGCGCGACTCCGGCGCGAGCTTTCTTCAGGACAGGTCGATGAAGCCGACCGCATGCGCTCGACTCGCGCCAAACGCGCGCTGCTTGCACAGTCGGACCAAGTGACCGCGAAGCTTCGCGATGTCGCAGACGGGATTGTCGCCGCGGGGCTTCTGGAAGGAGGCAGGCCCGGGAGGAAGCTCGAGGAGCGGTACGACGAGCTCGCCGACGCCTTGCACGACGCCTACCCGACTAGCGAGTCCAACGCCGACCGCAGGCAGCTCGAGCGAATTGTAGAGCAGGGCCTTTTGCCGACCGCAGACATCGGCGAGACGCGTTGGAAGCCACTTCACTGGATTCTTGAAGCACCCGATGTCATCCACGATCACGGCGGTTTCGACGCGATAATTGGAAATCCTCCATTCCTGGGTGGCAAGAAGATCACGCCCGCAATGGGCCCGGGGTTCCGCGATTGGCTCGTGGAGGTCGTGGCAGGTGGAGTAAAGGGAGGTAACACCGATCTTGTCGCATATTTCCTTTTGCGTGCTGCGGAGCTGGTCGTCGCCGATTCGGGCACTCTCGGGTTAATCGCCACGAACACGGTGGCCCAAGGTGACACTCGCGAGGCGGGTCTAGAACAACTGAGCAAGCACGGGTTCGAGATCGTGCGATCGATTCAGAGTCGGAAGTGGCCAGCTCGTTCCGCGAACCTCGAGTTCGCCGCTATTTGGGCAACCCGCTCGCTCGTCGCCCAGGACGTGCGACGCGACGCAGACGGCCGTCTCGTGAGTCGTATCTCGACCCTTCTCGAACCCTACTCGCGGGTTGAAGGCATGCCCGTAGAGCTGAATGAGAATTCAGGGTTCGCGTTTCAAGGATGCGGAGTACTCGGCCTTGGGTTCTTTATCTCACCCGAGCAAGCCGCTGATTGGATTGCACATGACTCCCGCAATGGGGAGGTTCTTGCCCCCTACCTTTCGGGCGAGGACCTGAACGCTTCTGCTCGGATTTCCGCACCCCGGTGGGTTATCGACTTTCAAGAGCGAACCGAGGCGGAAGCGAGCTCGTACTCCCTGCCCTGGCAGCACCTGTACCAGAATGTCCGCCCCGAACGCCTGCTAAAGGATGGGGTCCGCTACCCAAGAATGGTCAACGAGTGGTGGAAGTTCTGGAATAATCGTCCAGCGCTTCGGGCAGCAATCGCCGATTTGCCTTCCGTTCTCGCCATCGCACAGGTCAGCCGGACCGTCATGCCAGTCGTCGTTCCCGGTGAACATGTCTTCGCTCACAAAGCGATTGTTTTCGCGACAGACTCCCCGGCTGAACTCGCTGTGCTGTCCTCCAGCGTGCACACCCTGTGGGCGTTCAAGTACAGCTCAAGCATGCGCACGGACCTCAGCTACTCCCCAACGGATGTAACCCGATCGCTCCCGCGGCCGTCGCTCACGCCGGCGCTCCAGGCCGAAGGTGAGCGACTCCATGAGGCGCGAAGTCGGATCATGCTTGACCGCGACCTGGGGCTGACCGCGCTCTATAACCGCGTCAACTCGGCCGAGATTCTTGACGATTCCGATGTCGATGCGCTCCGATCTATACACACGCAGATCGACAAGGTCGTCATGGATGCATACGGATGGACCGACGTCCTGCTTGAGCACGGCTTTCACACGTATCGCCAGATGGAACGGTGGACGGTGAGCCCGCCAGCGCGTATCGAGATACTCGATCGCCTACTGGAAGAAAATCATCGGCGCGCGGCAATCGAGTCGAAGGCCGCTCCGGTAAAAACCAAGGCAGCGCGCAGCAAGAGCTTCAGCGAGTCCGAGCGACCTGTAGGAGCGATGTTCTGATGACCACTGCGATCCCTCCGTCACCGCGTGCGACTTCGGAGCAAGTCCGTGGCGAGCTGCTCGACCTTCTTTCCCGGGACCTCGTTGGCCCGTGGGGTGGAAGAGATGAGACCATCCTCGGCACGCCGCGTGCTCGCTACCTGGCCGGAGCGCTCGCACCAATCTCTGTGATCGACGGCATCTCTTCGTCCGTAGCGCATGAGGAGGCGAAGCCGACGACCCTCGATGATTTGCGCAACGACGACTCGCTCGCGGTTGCGAATCTAACCAACACACAAGACGTACAGGGCGTCCCCTCCGATGAGGACGAATCCGTGAGCGAAGCCTCGCCCTCTGACTCGGACGAGGACCGCGGACCCGAGTCGAAGATCATCGCGCCCTCGTCCCTCGGCATCAGGTTCCAGGTGCCGGCCGAAACGTCTGCTCTAGTCTTCCGAGCCCGGTGGGGCAGCTACACCGCAAGGCGTGAGCTTGATGAGAGCGGACGTTCGCAGACGTACTACGACCGTGAGCAGCACGACATCCCCGTCTCGATCGACATCTCAGGGATAGAGAACGGCGGTCGCCAGATGGAAGAGATTCGCGGCGAACACGTCGCCGTGTCCGTCGAAGTCTTCGATGCGGAGGGGCATCGCGTCGTCGAAGCCGCGATGCTGAATACAGTCGTAACCGGCCGTGAGCTGCCGCCGAAGCTCTGGCTCTTTCAGGCCCAACTCGAAGTGGCGGCTCCCGGTGCCGCGAGCATCTTCCTACCGACACGTGACGCCCGCGAGCGCGATCGCGGATCACTCGACTCCGAGGTCCGCCGCCTCGACCTGCTGTATCGCGATCGTCTCGAGTTCGCTGTCGGTCGAACCGCGTCCGCAGAGTGGGACGTCGCGCCGGATAATCCGCGCCGCGCAGCTGCGGTCCGGACGACGTGGCTGCCGACTGCTGAGGTGCCGCAGACCCAAGCGCCGAAGGTGGAGGGCGCAGTACTGAGCATGCGCGCTCTCATGGAGGCGGACCCTCAGGTGTTGCGCACCGGACTTCAGCCGCTGATCGACGGGTACAGCGGATGGTTAACGAAGCAGGACGGAAAGACTAAGGAGCTCCCCACCTGGCTTCGGAAGCAAGCAGAGATCGGCCTCGATGACGGAGCGCGGGCGCTGAAGCGTCTGCGGCAGGGGCTCGATCTCCTCGTGGAGAATGTCAGCGCCCAGCGGGCCTTCTGGTTCATGAATCGCACGATGCGCGACCAGCGACTGCAGTCGCAGATCGCGGCCCTGCGCATCGAGCAACCGAGTCTCACCCTTGCCGATGCAACCGTTGAAGTGGAAGCTCGCGGCGAGGCCGCGGCATCCTGGCGCGCATTCCAGCTTGCGTTCATCCTCATGCAGCTGCCAGCCGTCGTCGACCCGACCAACGCTCGCCGGTCGTCCGACGTCCCCCGAGCCGAACTTCTCTTCTTCCCGACGGGCGGTGGCAAGACGGAGGCCTACCTGGGCCTGGCAGCGTTCACCTTCGGTATTCGTCGGCTGCAGGGCAAAGTCGAGACACCCGAGGGCTTGCTTGACGGTGGCGACGGCGTCGCGGTCTTGATGAGGTACACGCTCCGCCTTCTCACCTCCCAGCAGTTCATCCGCGCAACGACTCTCATGTGTGCGGCCGAACTGGTGCGGCGCGATGACCCGACGACCTGGGGTTCAACGCCGTTCCGCATCGGATTGTGGGTGGGCGCGAGTGTTAGCCCGAAACGCTACTCGGAGGCGGCAGAGCAGGTGAAGGACGTCCGTGAGAGCGAGGGCAACTCCGCCTATGGCCTCTCGGTCCTGCAGTTCGACCACTGCCCGTGGTGCGGAACCGCGATCAACCCCAAAGCCAACGTTGAAGCCGACGATGTCGAGAAGCGCATCCGCGTCTATTGCGGTGACCGACGCGCACGCTGCCCGTTCGCGGCTGGTGGCTCGGCGGTCGAGGGGTTGCCGGTGTTGACGGTCGACGACGAGATTTACCGGCATCCGCCCACATTCCTCCTTGCCACGGTCGACAAGTTCGCTCGCCTCGCTCGCGAGGCCGAGGCTGCTAGCCTGTTCGGCTACGTCGCGAAGAGGTGCCCTCGACACGGGTTCAAGAATGCGGACACTGCACCGGACGTGTGCTCCGCAGAGCATCACAACTCGCGCACCGCGAACGGTCGCACCTACCCTCCAACGGACGTGATGCCAGTCGGACGGCTGCGCCCGCCCGATCTCATCATCCAGGACGAACTCCATCTCATCACCGGCGCGCTGGGAACGGCCGTCGGCCTGTTCGAGGGTGCGATCGATGTGCTCTCGACATGGCAGCTCGGCGAATCGGCATCCGCGAAGGCAGTCAAGCCGCTCGTCATAGCTTCCACTGCAACTGTGCGCAAGGCGCGTGAACAGGTCATGAATCTGTACGCCCGCGAGGTCGAGGTCTTTCCTCCGCAGGTGCTCAGCGCAAGCGACACCTTTTTCTCGAAAGAGGTGCCGCTCGACCAGGCGCCCGGGCGCAAATACATCGGCGTCTGCCTCCACGGCGCCCGGCTCACGCTCGCGGAGATCCGGCTCAGCGAGATCCTTCTTCTCGCCGGGCAGAAACTGTTCGACGAGCATGGAGCCGCCGCGGAGCCGTACCTCACGCTCGTCGATTACTTCTCGGCTACCCGCGAGCTTGCCGGCATGCGTCGCTACCTCGAAGATGATGTCACCACGCGTGTCAGCGGCAACCCCGACAAGATGAATGGCTACCCACGAAGACGTACGCCACTTGTCCTCGGCGAGTTGACGTCGCGGATCTCGTCGAAGGAGATCGGGCGCACGCTCACGCACCTCGCGACGCCCTTCGAAGTCGAACACGATACGACCGAAGCGAGGAAGCAGATGGCGGTGAAGCTACAGGCAGGTCAGAAGTTACCCCCGCGCGAGCTGCCGTTCGACGTCGTCCTCGCGACGTCGATGCTCCAGGTTGGTGTCGATGTTCAGCGACTGGGGCTCATGATGATCGTGGGGCAGCCGAAGAACACCGCCGAGTACATTCAGGCCTCGTCGCGTGTTGGTCGCGAAGCAACCAAACCAGGGCTGGTCGTCACACTCGCCAACCGTGCACGCCCGCGCGACATGGCGCACTACGAGCAGTTCGAGCACTATCACGACACCTTCTATGCCAACGTTGAGGCACTTTCGGTAACCCCCTATTCCGACGCGGCTCTTGAGCGCGGCCTGACGGGTCTTATCATTTCGGCCGCTCGCGTCGTAGATACCGCCGCCGGCGGCAATGTGTCGCTGTCCTCGGATTCGGTAGCGGGAGCGTCGCGCATCTCCCAACGGCGCACGGCGATCGACAAGCTGGTCGACGCGCTCATCGCTCGTGCTCAGCAAGCGGGCGACTCCCAGTCAGCGGCGTTGATGAAGAGCAAGCTGGTGCTTCGCCTCGATAAGTGGACGGAGAAGGCGACCGCGCACGGCGGTGGGCTCACGTACGCACGGAAGTCGCTTCCGAATCAACACGTCGAGATGCTTCTCGTGAGCCCTGAAGACACGATCGGAGAAGGCGGGGATCGTCTCTTCCAGGTTGCGAACTCGATGCGCGAAGTGCAGCCCGAGATCGACCTGCTTGTCTCGCCGTTCCCCGACAAGCTGACGGAAAACCCGTCCCCATCTACTCCGCCTTGGACGTTCTCACCCAAGAAGGGCGCGAAGTGACCGACGACACGACTACCGAAACGTCGAGCGTCGCCGGTGACATCGCCGATCCGTTCGCCGATACGACGCAACCGACCAAGAATCGCGCCCGCGTCGGTTCGATCCGACCTAACGCGATGCTTTACACCTCGGGGATCGGCGCGACCGTCGACCTGCCGCATCTCGCCGTGATGCCGCAGGGGATCGACGCCTGGGACAAGGCTTACGCTCGCATGGGCGATACCACCCTCGTGTTCGTCCCGCGCCTACTCGAGGCGGTACGTCGCCATCTCGGGCGGCAGGTCGGTGAGCTTCGGCAGCCGCCGTGGCTGCCCGAGGAGCCGTTCAGCAACTCCACGCCGATCGGCATCCCCACTCGTGTGTTTCCCCAATGGCTGCGCTGCACGGGCTGCGATCTGCTGGCTACTGTCTCGTCCAACGCCTTCACGTTCGAGAACACGAAGAAGCACCGCCCCGACCTCGCCCGCTTCGTGCACGCGAAGTGCAAGGGCCGATTCAAGGGCAACCCACGCGATCGCCTTGCCGTGCCAGCGCGATATCTGATCGCCTGCACGAACGGCCACCTCGACGAGTTCCCGTATATCGAATGGGTGCACCACGCCGACGGGCACAAAAGCGAGTGTGTCGCACACCCCAAGCTGCGGATGCTCGAGTGGAAATCGAACCTCGGACCCCAGGTGTCGATCTCATGCGCGCAGTGCGGCTCCTCGCGCAACATTGCGGAGCTGACCCGCGCGGGCGGCTCGGCATCGCTACCCAATTGCCGCGGCCGACATCCTCACCTTCCGACCTATTCACCTCCCGGCTCGGTATGCAACGGCGAAGTGCGCTTGATGCTGCTCGGCGCTGCCAACCAGTGGTTCCCCGCAGCAATCAACCTGCTCGTGCTGCCGTCACGGAAAGAGCCTAAGCCGCAGGACACCGTCGACGAGGTGCTCGGACTTCCCGCATCGGAGATCGCAAAGCTGACCTCGCTCGCGAACGTCAGCGCGTGGCGAATGTTCGCCTCGCCGATCATGGTGGAGAGGTTCACCGGGATCTCCGACGAGGATCTCTGGACGGCCGTGCGGGTGGCGAGGGGCGATCTACCTCCACTCGCGCCATCGAACCCTGGTCCGGTCGGATACGACCCGAATTATCTACTCGTTCCCGAGTGGCAGACACTCACCCACCCCGACGAGTTTCTTACGGAGGACCGGCGGAATGGCTTCAAAGTGCATTCGGTGCCGGTGGCACAAAGCATGAAGCCTGTCGTGTCGGAGGTGATCGCGGTCGATCGCATCCGGAAGGCCAATGCGTTCATCGGGTTCACGCGCATTGACGCACTCGACCGGATCGGCGACGAGATGGAGCGCATCGCGCCGATCGCGATCAATGGGAAGCCTACGTGGGCACCCGCGACCGAGGATCGCGGCGAGGGAATCTTCATCCGCTTCGACGAGTCGGTCGTCGAAGCTTGGGAGAGGGAGGCCCTCGATAGCGGGGTGTGGACGGCGCACGTCGAAGCGCATCACCGTAATCTCGGGCGCCGCCAGAGCCTATCGGCCGCGCAGATCGATTCGGAGGAGCGGATGCCTCCCCCGCGATACTGGGCTCTGCACACCTTGTCTCACCTGCTCATCCGCGAAATGGCGATGTCGAGCGGCTACGGCTCCGCTTCCGTGTCGGAACGCATCTACGCCTGGCGCAAAGCCGATGAACGGGAGGCCGCCGCCGGCATCCTGATCACAACAACCTCAGCCGACAGCGAGGGGACGCTGGGCGGGCTTGTCAGCTTGTCGCAGACCGCGAAGCTCGAAGCCGTCGTACTCGAGGCCCTGCATCGCGCCGAGCGCTGTTCATCCGACCCGATATGCAGCCACCGCCTCCCCAAAGACCAGGAGGAGTTCCTGCATGGTGCGGCCTGCCACTTCTGCGCGTTCCTGTCGGAGACCTCGTGCGAGCGCGCGAACAGATTCCTCGACCGGCGATTCGTGCTCGGACTGCACGGCGGGTCTCTCGGACTAGCTCCTCTCATGGAGAGCATTTCGGTGAGTGCCGGCCAATGAGCAATCCGATAGCCACCCTCGCCGCGACGCTCTCACCGGCCGAGTCGGTTCGGGTCGCGTCCAGCTTGGAGATCGACGGAAGCCTGATCCAGGCATGGACGACACTGCATGGCAACGCCGAGGCGGAGGCCGCGCTGGAAGCCGCATTCCACCTACTCGGGGATGAGGCCCTGGCGTCCGTACTCCGTGGCTTCGCTACCGCGGCGGCGCGCAATGCGATCGATCTACGGGCCGTGTGGAGCGGACCGACGTTCGATGGCGACGGCGATCACACCACGGCTGCGCTCGCGCACCTGATCGACGATGCGACAGAAGACGTCTTCGCGTCAACGTTCTCCGCCACAGAAGGTTCTGACTTCGTGAAGGCCCTGTGGCGCGCTATCGCCCGGGGCGTATCGACCACGGTTCTCCTGGACACCACCGTCCGCATGCAGCCGACCGCGGTGATGCTGCAGAAGAAGCTGCACGGCGCGACATTTCTCACGTATGAGTCCACCACAGGCCAGTACGCAGCACAGCACTCGAAAGTGGTCATCGTAGACGCTGCGACGGCCTTCGTGACCAGTGCCAACTTCTCGGACGCGGGCGCCCACCGGAACCTCGAAGCGGGCGTGATCGTGCGGGACGCTGACTTTGCTTCGAAGCTGCGGCTGCGATTCCGGCACCTCGCCGAAGCTGGCGAGCTGAAGAAGCTGTAGTCGCCATGGGTACGAAGTCGTGGGCGACGTCTGACGGTACTCGGCGATCGATGCTCGCGAACAAGCGCCGAGACACTTCGACGGAACTGGCCGTGCGCCGCGAGCTTTTCTCCAGAGGGTTACGGTATCGGGTTGACCATCTGCCGATACCGGGATTGCGGCGCCGGGCTGACGTCGTCTTTACCCGGGCTCGTCTGGCCATCTTCATCGACGGTTGCTTTTGGCACGGCTGCCCCCTCCACGCGACCACGCCTAAGCGCAACCGTGACTACTGGGGCCCGAAGCTCGCCGCCAACATCACCCGTGACCGTGACACCGATGAGCAACTTCGTGCTGCTGGATGGAGAGTCCTTCGCTTCTGGGAGCACGAGGCCCCTGTCTCTGTCGCGGTCAAGATTGCAGATGTGCTCGGAGAGAGTGCCGGCGAGCGTCAGCGGACGACGCCAGTACCGAACGCCGAGACGAAGTAAGCGACCAGCTGGGCCGCAGACTCTCGATCGAATTGCATCGACTGGCTGCTCTTCGGCTCAGAACTGCGCCCTGATGAACCGAAAGTGCTGACATGAACCAGCTTCTCACCGCTTGAGGAATCGATGGTCTGAACGTAGCAATCGACCTCGGTGCGATGCGGCCAAACGGGTTGCGTTCCTGGCAAAATTCGGGCGATACGGGCCATGCGAGGTCTTCAGCTCTCCCTCTTCGATGGAAGTCCCAATGCCTTCACCAATCTGTTGCGAATCCTAGTGCGACGGGCTTCTGCAAAGTCGAGGAAGTCCTTGAGCTCAAGAGATATACCGTCCAAGTCATTCGCTTTCAAATAAGCGGCGCGCTGCTCGTCAGAGTCGAAATGATCCCGTACCCAAGCGGCGGGTAGCATCGCCTGCTTCTCGGTGTTCCGAGTTCCCAGGAGCAGCTGCAGATTGGGAAGAGCATCGAACGCCTCCAAGTACCGAGGAACCTCCTGCTCGGGGACACCGGCCGCCGCAAGCGCCTTCGTCGTAAAACGCGTCTTTGGAAAGATGTGGTCTTCATGAAAGTTCTTCGAGAGATCGAGGCCCGGGTACAAAAGAGACAGCAGACCAAAGGTGGCTCGCCCCCCGTATGGGGAGGCCAGGAGCCCGTCGATCTCGGCATTCTCGAACGTGAGGGGCTTTGCGAGGCTCGCCATCTCACTCTCAAGCGCAGCGACCGGGAAGCCCTCCGATGCGTCAGTTTGGTCGATCACCGTGCGGAGTCGAGTGAGCAGGGTGTCGACGCCAGAGCCCCAGACTCCTTGTTTGAGAAGCGACCTTGTCACCCATCCGGCCGTGATTGACCGGTCGGCGGAGGTATGCGATGAGTCGAGATACGCGTCCGTCGCTTCGCGTCTAAACAGGTAGTAGGCCAAGACGAGGGCCGCGTTGTTCGCCGTCAGGCTGCGCGACGAATAGCCGGATTGTTTCAGAAGATCGGCGGTGATGAGGAGCGCTGCTCGAATGCTCGGCCAGTTCTGTTCGATCTTCTTGATGTTCGCTCGCGTGATGCTCGAGACCTGGAACCGGACGTCCACGCCCACCATCATCAGTGCAGCCTTCAGCACGAAGTCCTTGTCGAAGTTGAACTCTCGATCGTTGAGCTCGCCAACCAACGACCGGACTTCCTCGCGGGCACCCGGCTCCGTCTCCCACTGGTTGGTGGCCATTGAAAGAAGAAGGTCGGACTTCGATAGCTTCTGGCCACCGCTGTTCACGCGAATGAAGATCTCGAGCACCTTATCCGGGTCCTGATCTTCAACCAGGTAGTAGTTCATCGACTTGGTTGAGCGGATTGCCTTGTGGAGCCTATCCAGGCGCCGCACCCCCTCTTTCACGTCCTTCAGGCCGCGACTTTGGGCGATCTCGATGTACTCGACTGCGTCGCCTTCAAGCTTCAAGATATCGCCGACGAGGAACCACTTGTCTTGTGCGTCCGGGGCGCCCTTCGCCTCGTCTTTGGTGAGAAACCGAAGGTCGTACAGAAGTCCAAGGTCCTCCTGGCCGGGAGTGTCGGCGAGGTTCAGGTACAAGCGCTTCACTTGATAGGCATTGGCCGAACTCGCCCGACCATAGAGCCGGCGAAGAGCATGACTTCCGTAGAGACCGATGTTCAATGACGTCAGTCGTTGCTGCCCATCGAGAATCGCTGTCGTTCCTTGACCAACCGGAACCTTCTGCTTCGTCGCGTAAGGGTGATCCTTCTCGTGATAGTCGCGGAGGAATCCATAGAATACGTAGCTCTCCGCAGTCTCCGGCTCCACGTTCCAAAACAGAAAGGACCCCACAGGATAGCCACGTAGAAGGCTATCGAAAAGCTGAATAATGTCCCGCGTGTTCCAAACGAACTCGCGCTGGATAGCCGGCATGAGGTACTCCTGAGAGAAGATCCGTTTGAGCACGTCTTCCACCGTCTTTGGTGACTCGAAACCCACGACGCCCTCCTACATCTCCCACCGACCTACTTATCACAGTAGCCGTCAGCGTAGACGCTCTGATGTGGCGCCCGCGAGATCACTGCATTCTTGCTCTCTCTCCGACTACCAGCTCCGAAGCGAGCGCGAGCCTGAAGCGCGACGTGAAGCGAGGTCGGAGCATCACGAAGCGGCACATTAGCCGCGAGATCCACGCGAGGTCATCTCAGTCTTCGCCGTCCTCCCGGAAACCAACCGTCAATCGGCCGAACCGTGGTGCGCCCGAGCGGACGCGTGCGAGGCGAGCTTGGGGCCGTGATGCAAGACCTATTCTGTAGATTCACTTCATCACCTCGGACGGCCTACTTGGGACGACTACAGTCCGTGAACCCAGCGCCACAGTCTGCCGTGCAGCAAGGGATCGTGGCTCTGTGGGTCGTTCAAGAGTGCGCGGAGGTGAGGGTACCTTCCGTCCGCCTTTGTGCGGGCGAGCCCAGTTGCATACGCCCGTTCGCTCGTCTGATCTACGATGGCGCCGCGCCAGAACTGCCAGGTGCTGTCGGTCACTCGCCCGATACCTCGGCAGTCGATCTGGTCTTCGCACAGTTGCAGGTACGACATCACGACCGGTGCGTCGGCTCTCGACGGAGAGCCACCGGAGGCGAATGCGCGGGTGCGGGCGTCCATGAGGTGCCAATACCGCTCAATGAACAGCGCTTCGAAGTCGCGATGCCTCTGCCGACCGTGGATGACGATCTGCCAGGCAGCAAACGCAACCGCCAGTAGTGTCAGTCCCTGCAGAACGAGTCCAGCGATGGCGTAGCCGTCTTGGTTAATTTTGCTTCGTGGCCAATCGTCAACTGCCCGACATGTGAGTAACCTGAGCCAGTTGGCGCTAGAGGTCACGGCGATTCCACTCCTTTGCCACGATGGCGGACTTCACATTCGAGGATATCGCTGACTGCGAAGTGCGCCCGGAGCTGACCTCGGTTTTCGCGTCCTCCGATACTCAGCCAATCAAGCGATCGGGCACGGCGGAGTAGTGCCCCGTAGCGTGGTGTAGCCCA
>NZ_JBYHFN010000008.1:0-65393 GCF_057669785.1 Microbacterium sp. Y547 | reverse complement strand
ACCCGTCAACCAAAGTAGGGGCAGTCCCTACTTCGCAGTGCGACCCGACGGCAGTAAGCGCACATTCCGCGTCCCGACGATCGCGCCGGGCACCCGAGTCGAGGAGGGCGACCTGTGACGGTCACCGATCAGGAAATCGTCGGCGGCGACGACGACGACATCGAAGTCGAAGCGGCGACCGTCGAGACGGTCGACACCGAGCCGGGGGACGATGACACCGAAAGAGATGCGCTCTCCACCCACGCGGTCTTCGCCGGCGACGAAGGCAGCCTGGATCTCGAAGTGAGACGGGCGCTCGTGGTGCTCATGAAGCACCGGTTCATCACCTCCCGCAGCCACCCGAAGGAGTGGCGGACCGTCGTCGTGGAACGCCAGACGATTGCGAGCCGGCTCAACGATCTGCTCCTCGAGCTGAAGGTCGACCCCGAGCGCGAGGTCGCCTACAAGCGGCCGGTGACCTCTGACACCGGAGTGCGCGAGTTCCCGACCCTTCTGCATGACACGACCTGGCCGCGCGAGGAGACAGCGTTGCTGGTCTATCTGCGGGTGCGCGCACGCGCGGAGCAGTCCCGGGGTGAGCCGGTCACCCGGGTCAGCCAGACCGAACTGCTCGACTACCTCCGCGAGAACAGGCCACCGTCGGCCACGGATCGGGTCAAGGAGGAGCGCCGCGCCGAGCGCGCGGTGGGGGTGCTGAAGACCGCCGGCCTGCTGGAGAAGACGGGAGAGGACGGCGTCTTCCGGATCTCGCCGGCGGTGGAGACCATGCTGCCGATGACGGTACTGACCGAGTTGCTGCGTTGGCTCACCGTCCGTAACGAGTCGGGGCCCGTACATGAGGAAGAAGTGAGCATGGAGGCGCAGTCATGAGTCTTGTCGAGCAGATCTCGGCGATGGTCGACACCGGTGAGCCGCAGTGGCGTGCCGAGCGGCTGCAAGTGGTGAACTGGGGCGGTTTCCACGGGCATGCGGGCGTCGAGTTCTCTCCCGATGTCACCGTCATCAGCGGGATGTCGGGAGCGGGGAAGAGCTCGCTGCTGGATGCGTACATCGCCCTGATGATGCCGCCGAACGTGCCGTTCAACGGCGCCTCGAACGACTCCGGCGGAGGACGCGCACGCTCAGCCGAGCAGCGGAACCTGCTCAGTTACCTCCGCGGCAAGCTCGATGAGACGACAGAAGATGGTGAGGTCGTTGACCGCGTCATGCGCGGTCGTGGGCAGCCCACCTGGGGTGCCGTCGGCATGACGTTCATCAGCGACAGCGGAGAGCGCCACACCGCGATGCGGGCGTACTTCGTCCCCGCGCGCGTCTCCCGCGCCAGCGAGATCACGGCGATGCGCCTGATGGCCATCGACGATGAGTTCGACCTCCGCGACCTGGAACGGTTCGCCACGATGGGCGAGCACCACTTCCCGCCCGCGCAGCTGAAGGCGACCTGGCCGGATCTGCGGACCTTTGACACGTACAGCTCGTTCGCTCAGGCGCTGTACGTCAAGCTCGGGATCGGCGCCGGCGGCGACGGGGCGAAGGCGCTGCGGCTGCTGGCGCGCATTCAGGCCAGCGAAGACATCACCACGGTGGACAAGCTCTACAAGGATCTGGTGATCGAGACCCCCGATACCTACGAGAAGGCGGACGCCGCGATCGAGCACTTCGACCGGTTGGAGGACGTCTACCAGGAGATGGTCACCGCCCAGGCTCGCGCCGAGCTCCTGGAGCCGATCACCGCGGCCCACGAAGCGCTCACCCGCGCGAGGGAAGCGCTGGAGAACGGCGACGAGCTGGGATCTCTGGATGGTGAGTCGACACCGGCCGCGCTATGGCGGATGCGGCGGCACCGCGAGACGCTCGGGCGGGCGGTGGATGAGAACCGTACGGCCGCGCGCGCCGAGCGGGCCAAGCTCACGTCCATCATCGAAAGCGAGCGAACGCTCAAGGGGCAGCTCGAAGCGACGAAGAAGGCGCACAGCGACGCCGGCGGTGACCTGCTGGTGGATCTGGGCATCCAGATCGACCTCGTCGAGGCTCGGCAGCGCACTCGTGAGGAGCGCCGCGGACGTCTTGTGGCGGCCACCGCGTCGCTGCGTGAGCCGATCACCACAGAGGCCGAGTTCGGGTCGCTGCAGCAGAAGGGGCGCGCGTTCCTGGCGGAGTATTCCGGCGCCGCCGACCGCCTCCGCGCCCTGCGCGACGAGGCGCGCGACGGAAGCTGGCCGCTGCGGGAGCGCATGAAGGCCATCCGGAACGAGCTGACCTCGTTCGAGCGTCGCGCGGGTCGCATCGACCCGTACCTGCACGAGATGCGGGAGGCGGCTGCAGAGGCTTCGGGTCTCACCACAGCTGACCTGCCGTTCGTCGCCGAGCTCATCGACGTGACGCCGGACGAGGAGCGCTGGCGGGTCGCCATCGAGACGGCGCTCTACTCCAGCGCGCGGCTCATGCTGGTGCCTCTCGAGCACCTCGAGCACTTCTCGCGGAGCATCGACCCTCTGCATCTGCGGGGCCGGCTGAACTTCGAGGGTGCCGCGCGGTCACAGACCCAGCAGCAGCCGATCTTCGAGCCGGACCGCGTCGCCGGGAAGCTGCAGTTCAAGGACTCGCCCTACCAGGCGTGGGTGACCGAGCATGTCGCGCACTCGTCGCGGAACGCGCTCTGCGTGGAGGACGCATCGCAACTGGACGGACGGGACCTGCAGATCACACTCGCCGGTCAGACCCGGCGGGGGCGCCGCGGCAGCCACGGCCGTCAGTCGACGCGCAACGTCATCGGCTTCGACAACGCCGACCTCCTGGCCGACCTCGCGAGCGAGCACAGCGAGATCGAAGCGCAGCTTCAGGACGCCGACGCCGAGGTCACGCGGCTCACATCGGCATCCGCAGCCCTCAGCGCGACGAAGGCCGCCTACGACCGCGTGATGGAAGAGAGCTGGGCCGACATGGACGTCGCCGCCACCGCGACGGAGCTGGCGGAACTCCGGCGGCGTCGGGACGAGATCCGCAACAACAGCGATGTCCTGAGCGAGCTCGACCGGCAGATCACGCAGCTGGAAGGCGAGCTGGACGGGGTGCAGGGGCAGCGGCACGCTGTGACGGCTGCCGTGCGCACCCTCGACGACGCGCACGGACGATACGTCGAAAGCGAGGACGCTCTCAACCCGACGCTCGAACGTATCGAGCAGCAGGGCAGCATCCTGCTCCGCCAGGAACTGTCGGACGACCTCGACCGCGTGTGGGCGGGTGTCGTCGCCGGCGACGCCGACACCCCGGAGCGCTTCCTGCATCACTTCGCGCGCCTGCGCGTCGAGCTGACGCGTCGGACGGAAAGCGCACGCGAGGACGTCGCCCGCGCGACCCAGCAGATCGAGCTGACCTTCAAGCGGTACCAGGCGCAGTGGGAAGACTCCAACCTCGGCACGACGGTCGACTTCTACGACGACTACGCCGCGATCCTCGACGAGATCGTGCGCTCGGGGCTGCGCGAGCGGCGCGAGGAATGGCGTCGCCGGCTGCTGACGTGGAGCGGCGACGACCTGCAGCAGCTGGCGACAGCACTCAATGCCGCCATCGAGCAGATCGAAGACCGCCTCGAGCCGATCAACGAGATCCTCCGGGACGTGCCCTTCGGTGCGACGAGTGACCGGCTCTTCATCCACCTGCGGCGCCTGGCCCCCGAGACGGTGGTGAAGTTCCGCCAGGAACTGGGGCGTCACGCCCGCATGGCAACGGCAGGGCTCGGCGACGAGCAGATGGAGAAGGTCTTCCGAGACCTGCGCAGATTCATCGCCCAGATCCGCCGGAAGACCGACGTGCGGCTACCTCGCGAGCTCGTCGACTCGGTCGACCGGGATCGTCTGCTGGATGTGCGACGACATGTCGAGATCACCGCGCAGCGGCGCAACACCGACGGAGAGGCGCTGAGCATATACCGGTCACTGCAGGGCAAGAGCGGCGGCGAGATGCAGGAGCTGATCGCGTTCATCGTCGGAAGCGCCCTCCGCTTCCAGCTGGGCGACCAGCGGCGCAGGCGCCCGCGCTTCGCACCGGTGTTCCTGGATGAGGGCTTCATCAAGGCCGACGGGCAGTTCACCGCGCGCGCGGTGGAGGCGTGGCGGGGGCTCGGATTCCAGCTCGTGATCGGAGCACCCGTGGACAAAGCTCCAGCCCTCGAGCGGCATGCGCAGGTCATCGTGGAGATCGCCAAGAACCTGGAGTCCCACCGTTCCTATGTGCTGGAGATGCGCGCCATCGACCCGGTCGGAGGGAAAGCGTGAAGCGGCCGGCTGACATCGTTCAGGACGTCGAGCGGCGGCTCGCGCGCACCTGGGCGGAGGAACTGACGGGAGAGCTGGCTGAGTCAGCATGGCCGCATCGGTTCCCGATCGGCGCGGCGACAGTGCGGGACAGCGACCCGAAGACTGTCGGTCTCATCGACGACTGGCGGCAGTGGACCCGCGAGTGCGGGCTCGAGCTGGCGGACCGCGGTCGGCGCATCGGCGCCGTGATACACGTCATCCCCTCCCACGTGGTGCTGACCAGCGTCGACGAAGCCGCCCGTATCGTGGGGGCGGTCTGGCAGCGGCGTCTGGAGCGTGGGCGAGACAGGATCGAGCAGCTGCGGAGGCGGTTCCCTGAGGTGGCGGGGCTGTCTCGCATCATTCGGGATGTGGACAGCTTCAGCGACGTCGACTTCGAGCTGCTCCTACGGGCAGGCGAGTGGTTCGCCCGGAACTCGGCAAAGGGTCTGACTCCTCGTCAGGTGCCCTTGGAGGGCATCCACGCGAAGTGGCTGAACACGCGCCGGCACCTGGTGATCACCCTCGCCGGTGTCTCGGACCTGGGGCTCGCAGCGGCACACCCCTCCCGCATCCACTTCACCTACCTCGATCCGGACTACCTCGCCGCCGGCGGCCGCCGCCATGACAGCGCGACCGTGGGGGACTGGTTCACACCCGCGTACATGCCGGAGGTGGTCGTCATCTCCGAGAACAAGGACACCGCGATCCACTTCCCCGAGACGCCGGGAGCCATCAGCGTCGAAGGCGTGGGTCGCGGCGGAGGGACGATCGCGAGCTTCCCCTGGTTGGTCAGTGCACAGACGGTCATCTACTGGGGCGACATGGACCCTGACGGCCTCGAGATCCTCGACGGCTTCCTCGCGGCGGGAGTCCCTGCCCGTCCGATCCTCATGGACCAGGGTGCCTTCGAGCGCTACGAGCGCTACGGGGCCGACGTCGACAAGCGGGGTGCAGCCCTCGCAGGGCGGGACGCACGGAAGGTGCCGCACCTGGCGGAGAGCCAGCTCGAGCTCTACCGCAACCTCGTCGACCCGGCGTGGCCTCGAGCGCGACGGATCGAGCAGGAGCGGATCCCGCTTGCAGTGGCCCGCGAGGCCGTGATCGACGCCGCTCGCAGAGCTTGACGGGATCCAGGAATGGGTGTCGGCGATGGCGCAAGTCGAGGGCGCGTCGAACGTGCTCCGCGCGCACGGAATCCTCGCCGGGATCTTCGACACCGCGGTAAAGGATCGCAGCCTGTTGGCCAACCCCGCGCGTGACATCTCGCTCCCACGAAAGACGAAGAAGCGGAAGGCATACCTCAGTCACGCGCAGGTCGAACTGCTCGCCCTCAACTCACGAGACCCGGTGCTGATCCGGTTCCTCGCGTACACCGGACTGCGCTGGGGCGAAGCGACCGGCATCCGCGTTCGCCACCTCGATCTCTCCAGACGACGCGCACGTATCGAGGAGAACGCGGTGATGGTCAACAACACTGTCGTCATCGGCACTCCGAAGTCCCATAAACATCCGTCGGTACCCATCCCGCCGTTCGTGCTCGAGATCCTCGCCCTCCGCGCTCAGACCCGCAGCCAGGACGACTACGTCTTCGGCGACGGCACGGATCCGCTCCGACTTCCCAACTCGCAAGACGGGTGGTTCGCCGGCGCCGTCCGCCGCGCCCAGCAGGTCGACCCCCAGCTCCCCCGTGTCACTCCGCATGACTTGCGGCATACCGCAGCGTTCCTCGCCGTAAGTGCGGGCGCGAACGTCAAGGCGGTGCAGCGCATGCTCGGTCACGCGAGCGCAGCGATGACGCTCGACACATACAGCGATCTCTTCGACGACGATCTCGATGGCGTGTCCGCCGCGCTCGACCGCGCCAGAACAGACCGTCTGCGTGACGTTCCATGGCGCGAGCCCGACAGGGCTTGAGGTGGCGCGGACGCGCGAGCATCTATGCGATCACAAGGACGCGGAGCGCTGCCAGTACCCGTTCTGATCGACGTCGATCGCCCTGGCTATATTTCAGATGTGGTCAGGATGTGGGCACGGCCCACTTTCCAGGCAAAGAAGAAGCCCCTCGATCCCAGTGTTTACAAGGGATCTCGGGGCTTCGACGGTGGCGGTGACGGTGGGATTTGAACCCACGGTAGGGGTGAACCTACACAACATTTCGAGTGTTGCACCTTCGGCCGCTCGGACACGTCACCGCGGAAGAGTTTACGGCACGCAGCCGGTTGCCGCGAATCGGACTTCGCCGCGTGCCCTGTCCACGGGCGTACCGTGTCTGCATGGCGACCACCCTGCGCACGAACCAGCGTCTCGTGCTCGCCATCGCCGTGATGGCATCGTTCGTCGCGTTCCTCGACAGCACCGTCGTCACTGTCGCCCTTCCCGCGATCGCGAGCGAGCTCGGCGGCGGCCTGACGACGCAGCAGTGGGTCGTGGATTCCTACCTGATCACGCTGGCCGCTCTGATTCTCGTCGCAGGTTCGGTGAGCGATGCGTTCGGCCGCCTTCTCGTGCTGCGGATCGGTCTGGTCGGGTTCGGAATCGCCTCGATCGCGATCGCTGCGGCGCCCACGGTCGAGTTCCTGGTCGTCTCACGCGCCGTCCAAGGAGCGACAGGCGCGTTTCTCGTGCCCAGTTCCCTCGCGCTCATCACGTCGACTTTCCGCGGTGCAGCACAAGCCCGCGCGATCGGCACCTGGACCGCCCTCACCACCGGCGCGATGGTGCTCGGGCCCGTCGTCGGCGGCATCCTCGTCGACCTGCTGTCGTGGCGCGTGGCGTTCCTCATCAACATCGTGCCCATCGGGGTGACGCTGTGGCTCATGGCGCGGGCCGATGTGCGCGACACCCGAAAACCGGATGCCACGATCGACTGGCTCGGCGCGGCGCTCTGCACGCTGGGGCTCGGGGCGATGGTGTTCGCACTCATCGAAGAGCCCCGCCTCGGGTGGCACTCCCCCGCTGTCTGGGCCCCGTTCACGATCGGCGCCGCCCTCTTCGCCGGGTTTCTCATCCGCCAGCGGACCGCGGCCGCGCCGATCCTGCCGCTTGACCTCTTTCGCGTGCGAAACTTCTGGACCGGTAACCTCGCGACGCTGTTCATCTATGGCGCACTCGCCCTCAACGGCTTCGTCGTCGCGGTCTACCTGCAGCAGGGGGCCGGGCTCTCGGCGACCCTGGCGGGACTCGCGAGCCTGCCCATCACGATCCTCATGATCCTGCTGAGTTCACGTGTCGGCGATCTCGCCGGCCGGTGGGGCCCACGCCACTTCATGACGGTGGGGCCGCTGCTGATGGGCGCGGGTTCGCTGCTCTTGCTCACGGTTTCCGGGGACTTCTCCTACTGGTGGCAGGTGCTGCCCAGCATGCTCGTCATGGGCCTGGGCCTGTCGATCACCGTCGCACCGCTGACCTCGGCCATCCTGGGAGCGCTCGACACCGACCGCTCAGGCATCGCGTCGGCCGTCAACAACGCCGTCGCACGCGTCGCCGGACTGCTCGCGATCGCCGTGCTCGCCACGATTCTGGGTGGCGAGCTCGATCTGGCCGGCTTTCACCGTGCCGCCGTCGTCACGGCGGGCCTCATGATCGGCGGCGGTGTCGTCTCGTTCGTCGGCATCCGCAATCGGCCACGGTCCGAGGGACCCTGACGATTCATCGGGCTGCGGTGGCGGCCTGTCGCGCCCTGCGCACCAGGGGCCTGGTCCGCAGCACGTCACCCTGTCACACTGGCCGCATGGCAGTCATCGAGAACTCAAAAGTCACGATCGTCGGAGCCGGAAGCGTCGGCTCGAGCGCCGCCTACGCCGCATTGATCCGCGGATCTGCGCGGCACGTCGCCCTGTACGACATCGCCACCGTGAAGGTCGAAGCCGAAGCACTCGACCTGGCCCACGGCACCCAGTTCACCGGCACGAGTGACATCATCGGCGGCAGCGATCTGTCGGTCGCCGAAGGATCTCACGTCGTCGTCATCACCGCCGGCGCGAAGCAGCAGCCCGGTCAGACACGCACGGATCTCGTGGGCGCCAACGCGCGCATCATGGCCTCGATGATGCCCGACCTGCTGAGCGTCGCACCGAACGCGATCTACGTGATCGTGACCAATCCGTGCGATGTGCTCACTGTCCTGGCGCAGAAAGCGTCCGGGCTTCCGCCCGAGCGGATCTTCGCGTCAGGCACGGTGCTCGACACCTCGCGCTTGCGCTGGAAGCTCGGCCAGCGCGCCGGGGTCGCGACATCGAGCGTGCACGCCTCGATCGTCGGCGAACACGGCGACACGGAGTTTCCCCTGTGGTCCCGCGCCTCGATCGGCAGCGTGCCCATCCTGGATTGGGAGACCGAGCACCACCCCCGCATGACGCAAGAGGAACTCGATCAGATCGCGACCGATGTGCGCGATGCCGCCTACAAGGTGATCCAGGGCAAGGGAGCCACGAACTACGCGATCGGATTGACGACCGCCCGCATCATCGAAGCCATCCTGCGCGACGAGCACGCGGTCATGCCCGTCTCGCCCGTGCTCGACGACTTCCACGGCGTATCCGGCGTCGCCCTGTCGGTCCCCTCGATCGTGAGCGCGGGCGGTGCGGTACCCATCCGCGAGACGCGGTTCGACGACCGCGAGCTCGAGCTCTTCCGCCGCTCGGCCGAAACCCTGCGAGAAGTGGTGGCCTCGTTGCGGTCCTGACGAGATCGCAACCCCGGGCTCCGTCACCGGCTTCGGCCACGACGACCGGCTATGTCGCACCCCCGACATAGCCTGGTCCCATGGCGACACGGCGACCCACCCAGACCGCACCGTACCGGTGTACCGAATGCGGGTGGACGACCGCGAAATGGGCGGGACGCTGCGGCGAATGCCAGCAGTGGGGCACCGTCGTCGAGGCATCCGAACCGACCGGTCTTCTGCGCACGATGGTGCCCGTCGCCCCCGATGCGAAGCGCACCGCGCGACCGATCACGCACATCGACACGAGCGACGCGCCGCGCCGCACGACGGGCGTGGGTGAGTTGGACCGCGTACTCGGCGGCGGCATCGTGCCGGGCGCGGCCGTCCTGCTCTCGGGCGAGCCGGGCGTCGGCAAGTCGACGCTGCTGCTCGATGTCGCCGCCCAGTCCGCCCGCGCCGGACATCGCGTGCTGTACGCGAGCGCCGAAGAATCGACGGCGCAAGTACGACTGCGCGCCGAGCGCACAGGTGCCCTGCACGACGAGCTCTACATCGCGAGCGAGACGGATCTCGCAACGATCCTCGGACACATCGACGAGGTTCGGCCCTCTCTGCTCATCGTCGACTCCGTCCAGACGGTCTCGTCCGCGTTGTCCGACGGCATCGCGGGCCAGCCGGCGCAGGTTCGCGAGGTGGCGGCCACGCTCATCCGCGTCGCGAAGGACCGCAGCATCCCCACGATCATCGTCGGCCACGTCACGAAAGACGGCACGATCGCGGGTCCGCGCGTCCTCGAGCACCTCGTCGACGTCGTCTGTCATTTCGAGGGCGACCGGCAGACGTCGCTCCGCTTCGTGCGCGCGCTCAAGAACAGGTTCGGCCCCACAGACGAAGTCGGCTGCTTCGACATGACCGGCACCGGCATCACCGAGGTACCCGACCCCAGCGCCCTCTTCCTCGGCCACGGCACGCCCGAGCCGGGCACGTGCGTCGCCATCGCCCTCGAGGGGCGGCGAGCGCTCCCGGTCGAGGTTCAGGCGCTGACGATCAAGGCGAGCGGACCGAATCCGCGGCGCGTCGTCAACGGCGTCGACGGCGCCCGCGTCGCGATGGTGCTCGCGGTGCTCGAGAAGAAGGCCGAGCTCGTCACGAGCGACAAAGACGTCTACGTCTCGACGGTCGGTGGCGTCCGCTTCACCGAACCGGCGGCTGATCTCGCGATCGCCGTCGCCGTCGCGAGCGCCCTGCGCAACGAAGCCACGCCGCGCACGCTCGCCGCGGTAGGCGAACTGAGTCTCGCGGGCGAGATCCGCCCCGTGACCCAGGCGGCGCAACGGCGATCCGAAGCGGCTCGGCTCGGCTACACCGACGTGATCGACAACCGCTCCGGAACACTTCGCGGCGCGCTCGATGATGTGCGCCGCCGCGTTCGCGGTCGCCCCCGCGACGAAGAGCCGACCTTCTAGGCGTCGAGCGCGGCGATCAGGTCGGCGGGTGAGGCCTGCATCGGGTGCGGTCCCGCGATGTCGAAGAACACCGTCGTGATCGTGTTCGCGTGCGTGCCGAGGAACGCTCGAAGCGCACCGGGCGACTGCAGCGCGACGGCCGGCGGCAGCGTCGCCGGCTTGTGCGTGGCATCGCTGAACAGCAGCAGAGCGATGTCGCCCGTGCTGGGATCGCGGTACGTCCACACCTCACCCACATCGAGAGGGCTGTCGCGGCTGCCGGGCTTCATGAGCGGAACGACCGTCGGCCCGTGGCGCAGAGCGAGCGCGACGGCGGCCATGTCCTGCGTCTGCAGCGCGTCTGCGAGCTGCGTGTTGCGGAACTCGGGCGGTTCCTTCTTCTTCCCGCGCTTCTTACCGGATGCCATGACCCAAGCCTACGCAGACCGCCGCCGCGAAAAGATCTGGCCCCCTCGGGTCGACCCTGGCCGGGGTCGACCCGAAGAGGGCCATAAATGCTCACCGAAAACTCATCGTTCACGACACCTCGCTGGGGGACGAGACATTGCTGGGGACAACGTGTCGCTACCGATACGGGAGCTAACTTAAGGATACCCGAGCGCCCCATAACCTTCTGTCCCCATTTCGGGGGACAGAAGGGCATGCCGCCGCGAAGGTCGACGGCGCCGATCGCGCAGCGAAACCTGCTCAGTACAAGAGGAGGTTCTTCTCCTGCGCAGAGGAGATTCCGCCGATCTCGACGGAGAGGCGGTACGACGCGCCGCCCCCGGGAGCGGCCTGGCGCTGAGCGTCGTCGCAAGTGCCGACGGCCGACCGGGTTCGGTCCCACACGATCGGGGTCGCGCTCGTCACGCTCTGCCCTGCGGCGAGCAGCACGACCATGTCGCTCGGTTCGGACTGGCAGTCGGTCGAGCGCCACCACACGTCGTTGCCGCTGGCGATGGTGAACACCTGCGTGCTCGTGCCGACGTTGAGCGCGCAGTCCTCCTCGCCGGTGTTGGTGAGGCGCATGGACAGTTCAGGGTTCTGGCCCGAGCCGTACGAGTCCTGGTCGGTGAGCGGCTCGACCGTGAGGGTTTCCTTGACGCACGGTGCCGCACCCACCGGAGGCGCTGCGGATTCGGTCGTCGCCGCCGGTTCGCCTGTCGCTTCCTGCGACGAGGCGTTCGGCACAGGCAGTTCGGTCGCGGCATCCGGAGTCTGCTGCACGCCCGACGACGCGGGCGGAGTCGAGGCGGCGCCACGCCACGGCTGGGCGATGAGCACCCACACGACCGCGACGACGAGGACCAGGGCAAGCAGAAGCACGAGTCGCCGCCGTCGATAGACCGCCGGGGAGTGCCGCCGGCGCGGAGAAGTGCCGCTCATAGATCCAGGGTAGGCACCTCGGCTCGGCGTTCTCGCCGCGGCGCGCCCTTCTCAGAGATGCTTCAGCATGCGCGTGTTGCCGAGCGTGTTTGGCTTCACGTGCGCCAGGTTGAGGAACTCCGCGACGCCCTCGTCGGGGCTGCGCACAAGCTGCGAGTACACGTCGGGGTCGACGACCTGCTCGCCGATCGTCTCGAACCCGCGACGCGTGAAGAAGTCGACCTCGAACGTCAGGCAGAACAGCCGCGTGAGGCCGAGCTCGCGCGCGTTGCCCTCGAGTCGCTCCACGATGCGGCGACCGACGCCGTGGCGCAGCCAGTCGTCGGCGACGATGAGGGTGCGCACCTCACCGAGGTCTTCCCACATGACGTGGAGCGCGCCGCAGCCGATCAGCTGTCCGTCCGTGTCTTCGGCGACGACGAACTGCTGCACGGCCTCGTACAGCACGACGAGGTCTTTCCCGAGCAGGATCCGGCGTTGCACATAGGGCTCGAGCATCGCCTGGATGCCGCGCACGTCGGCGGCGCGCGCCTGGCGCACGGTGTACTCGGCCATTCCCCCAGCCTACGGCGCACGCCGCACCTGTGCGCAGTGCAGGAACGGATGCAGGCGGATATCGCCTCACCGGGCCGGGGACACTCCATCCCGTCACCCGCCCGTCGCCGGATGTTCACCCCGGCGCCGTACCGTCGCGCGACACCACCAGGAGGCACCATGCGCGCGCGACAGGTCATGAGAAAGCACACGGCACGGCTGGCTGCGGCAATCGCCGCGGGCCTGCTCGCCGGATCAGCGGCCGCCGCCGCGCCCGCATCCGCCGACGCATCCCTCGCCTGGGCCATCGCCCCGGCCTCGACCGAGGGCGCCGACGGCCGCGTCTCGATCCGCGCGACCCTCGACCCCGGCACCGTCGTGACCGAGCACGTCGAGCTGTCGAACCTCTCGGACACCCCGCTCACCTTCGCCCTGGCGGGTGCCGATGGCACCATCACCGCGGAGGGCGACTTCGACGTGCTCGCCGACAGCACGGCCTCGACGCGCGCCGGGCTCTGGATCGACGTTCCCCCGCGCGTGACCGTGCCACCGCGATCTGGCACGGTCGTGCCCGTATCGATCGCGGTGCCCGCCGACGCGCTTCCCGGCGACCACCCCGCCGGCATCGTCGCGACCCCTGCGCGCGACGCCGCGGCCGAGGACGGCGTCGCCGTCATTGCCCGCACGGGCGTGCGTCTGCACCTGCGCGTCGCGGGTGAGCTTGCCCCTGCCCTCACACCGCACATCACCGGCCTCGACTACGAGCCGAGCTGGAACCCGCTCGAACCTGGCCGCCTGCGCGTCACGTGGCAGGTCACGAACACCGGCAACGTGCGCCTGGGCGGCACGCCGACCCTGTCGGTCGCGGCCCTGGGCGGCCTCGCTCCGCAGCTGGAAGGCGAACGACTCGAGCAGTTCCGCGAACTCCTGCCCGAGGGAGCGCGCGCGGGTGTCACGACGGTCGACGCGTGGCCACTGTTCGCCCTCACCGCTGACACGGTTATCGCTCCCACCCTGGTCGGTGACGACCTCGTCGAGACGACTCTGCCGACGGGCGTTGCATCGGCGACGGTGGTCGCCATCCCCTGGGTGCACCTGGCGGTCATCGTCGGGGCGGGTCTGCTCGTCGCGGTCGTCGTCCGTCGAACCCGCTCCCGGCGCGGCGGCAGACCGACAACGGATGCCGCACCCCGCACGGACGCCTGAGTCACCCCGCGTTCACCGGGGCGTCGACGCCGCGTCGCATCGGCGTCGACGGGCCGACACTCACCATCGGAAGCATCGTGTCCGCAAGGTCCACCCCCGACGAAAGAACACGATGAACTTCAGAACTCGCAAGAGAACGTTCGCCCTGTGCGCCGGCATCCTCACCGCTGCCGTCGTCGCCAGCCCCTTCGGCGCCGCGGCAGCAGTCGCCGCCGATGAGACCGCCACCGGCGCTCCCGAGCGCGTCATCCTCAACCCGACCGCCGATCCCGCAACGTCGCAGCTCGTGACGTGGCGTTCGATCGACGTGCCCGCTGACACCCCCGCCACGGTCGAGGTTCGCGACGCCGCCGGCGACATCACGACCGTCCCCGCCGTCACCAAGCGGGTGCTGCACATCGGCCAGGACAACCAGGTCACCGCGAGCGCCGCCGACGCCGCGAAGACCGCTGTCACCTTCACGGCCGAGCTCACGGGCCTCCAGCCGGGCTCGAGCTATGCGTACCGCGCGATCACGGGTGAGGTCGCCGACGAGTGGAACACGTTCACGACGGCATCCGCGTCCGACGACCCGTACACCTTCACGTGGTACGCCGACGGCCAGAACGACCTCACGGAGTTCTGGACGCCGATCGTCGAGACCACGAAGACCGCGTTCCCCAACTCGGCGCTCTCGCTGCAGTCCGGCGACCTCATCAACCTCTCGGTAGACAACGAGTGGGGCGAGTGGTTCGACATCCTCGATGGCGAGCGCCAGACCGAGAACTGGCTGGTCGCCCCCGGCAACCACGAGTACTCCCGCGACGCTGCCGCCGAGTTCTGGGACGCGAGCTTCACCGCTGCCGACAACGGCCCCACGGTCGACGCGGCTGCGGACGCGAGCACGCAAGCCTATGAACAGCTCGTCGTCGACCACCTCACCGACAAGGCGTACTACACCGACTACCAGGGCGTGCGCTTCATCCAGCTGAACTCGCAGCTGGTCGGCCAGTCCGCCGTCGAGGCATCGCTCGGGGTCGACCTGCCGAACCTCGAAAGCGCCGCCTGGCAGCAGGTCTACCTCGGCGTTCAGTCGAAGTGGCTCGACCGCGTGCTCGAGGAATCGACCGCCAACTGGAACATCGTCACGTTCCACCACCCGACCTTCTCGGTCTCGCAGGGCCGCAACCAGCCGCTCCAGCGTGCGGCGTGGCTGCCCATCTTCCAGAAGCACAACGTCGACCTCGTGCTCTCAGGCCACGACCACACCTACGGTCGCGGCTACCTCAATGCGGACGCCGCCGAGGGCGCGACGGACGGCCCCGTGTTCGCCGTGTCGAACTCAGGCCCCAAGCACTACAGCCTCGCCGACGACGCGTCGAACGTGTGGCTCAACAACGGCGCGACACAGGTCACGAAGTACCAGCACATCTCCCTGACGCAGGGCATCCGCGTGACGCCCACGACACTCGAGTACGAAGCGGTCGTCGCCCAGACGGGCCGCGGCGCGAACCCCAACACCGACCTGCAGGTCGGCGAGACGGGTGACGCGTTCACGATCGTGCGTCACGCGGACGGTTCGAAGAGCGTGACCGAGGGCATCCAGCGCCGCGTCGCCACGGGTCTCGGCGAGGCCGGCGAGCCGATCGGCGGCGACCTGGTCGTCGAGGCCGAGATCCCGAGCCTCGGCGAGGGAGCACTGAGCCTCGCGGTCGCAGGCGAGGGTGAGACCCTCGCCCTCGGTGACGCGGTCAATGACGGCGACCGCTGGTCGTTCGCCGCTGAGCTGCCCGTCGTGAGCGTCACCGACACGCGCACCGAGGCGGCAGGGTGGAGCGTCTCGGTCAGCTTCGACGATCTCGTCGGACACCGCGGCACTATCGAGTCGTCACACCTCGGCTGGTTCCCCCGCGTCCTCGACGCGGCGACGGCTCGCGCCGGCCAGCCCGTGCGGAGCACCCTGTCCGGCGGCGAGGGCCTGGTCGGTGCGCAGATGCTCGCCGGCGCCGACGACCACGCCCGCTGGGGAACGACGCGCCTCGGCGCCGACGTCACGCTCGAGGCGCCGATCGGCGCTCAGCAGGGCACCTACCGGGGCGCCGTGCACGTGTCGCTCTTCCCGGTCGACTGATCCCGTCCGGTGCGCCCGGGGGCCGGTCGTCTCACTCGAGACGGCCGGCCTTCGGCTTTTCGGACAGCGAGAGCAGATGCGCCGCATCCCGAGGCATCGCGCATGATACATCAGTCCCGCTACTGTGAGCCTCGTCCGCCATCTCAATGAGGAGAGCCATGACCCTGACCATTCGTCCCCCCCGATCCCGCAGGAGATGGGTCGCGACAGCGGCCGTCGCTGGCCTCATCGGCGCCGGCTTCGCCGTACCGACGGCAGCAGCCGGCGCACCCGATGAGAGCACCGTCCCCGTCTTCCACGACGGACTCGCCCAGCCGGTCTTCACCGGTCCCTGGGTCACTCAGGAGTTGTGGGTGGAAAGCGAGTTCGACACCGACGGAGACGGCAAGCTCGACCGGATGCACGTGGATGTGACGCGTCCTCGTGAGACCCAGACCGACGGACTCAAGGTCCCCGTGCTGTACGAGACCAGCCCGTACTACGCGGGAACATCCAGCACGCAGGCGCAGTACTTCTGGCAGAGCGACGTCGAACTCGGCGTCACCCCTCCGCTTCGGACCTCACCGCCCCTCGTCGTCGCCCCAGGGCGCACGAGCCCTGTCATCTCGACCAGCCTGATCTCGACCTGGGTGCCACGGGGATTCGCCGTCGTGCACTCCGAGTCGCCCGGCACCGGGCTCTCGCAGGGCTGCCCGACGGTCGGCGGCGCCAATGAGTCGCTGGCACCCAAGGCGGTCATCGACTGGCTCAACGGCCGGGCCAAGGGCTTCACGTCGATCGACGGCGACGTCGAGGTGTCGGCCGACTGGTCCACCGGCAAGGTCGGGATGACGGGAACGTCGTACAACGGCACGCTTCCGCTTGCCGCGGCGACGACCGGCGTCGACGGCCTCGAAGCGATCGTGCCCGTCGCCCCGAACACCGGCTACTACCCCTATTACCGCTCGAACGGGCTCGTCCGGGCACCCGGCGGCTGGGCCGGCGAAGACATCGACTTCCTCTTCGATTACATCAACAGCGGAGCGCTCGACAAGCGTCAGTACTGCATCGATACCGTGCGCGACGTGATGCAGGCGAACCAGGATCGGGTCACGGGTGACTCCAACGAGTTCTGGGAGGCACGCGACTACATCCACCAGCTCGACGACGTGAAGGCCGCGGTGTTCATGGCGCACGCGTTCAACGACTGGAACGTGATGCCCGAGCACAGCCTGCGCATCACCGACGTTCTCAAGCAGAACGGCGTCGAGACGCTGCAGTACTACCACCAGGGCGGACACGGCGGAAACCCGCCCACCGATCTGCTGAACCGCTGGTGGAGCCACTACCTGTACGGCATCGACAACGGCATCGACACCGACGTGAATCGCGCATGGATCACGCGCAACGAGGGAGTGCCGAGCACCGTGACTCCGTACGCGGACTTCCCGAACCCGGCCGCAGAGCCGGTGACGCTCACACTGCAGGGCTCGGGCACCGGCAACGACGTCGGCCTGACGTCGCGAGCCCGGGGCGATTCCGCGGTCCACCGATTCGTGGATGCCGGCAACACGACGTGCACGCTCGCGAACCTCGCGACGACTCCCTCGCCGAACCGTCGGATGTACGTCAGCCCCAAGCTGCTCAACGACATGCACATCTCGGGAACCGGTTCCGTGACGCTGCGCATGGCGATGGACGCACCGCGGGCGAACCTCTCGGTCGCGCTCGTCAAGCTCCCCTGGACGGGCCAATCCGGATGCAACTCCAGCACGACCGGTTCATCCACGAGCGTGATCACACGCGCCTGGGCTGACCCGCTCAACCGCAACTCGCTCACGCGGGAGGACCCCATCACGCCCGGCGAGTTCGTCGACGTGACGATCCCACTGCAGCCGGACGACCAGATCATCCGCGCCGGGCAGCAGATCGGGCTCGTGATCTTCTCGACCGACCGCGAGTTCACCCTGCGCCCCCAACCGGGCACCGAGATCTCGATCGACCTCGGCGGAAGCTCCGTCGAACTGCCGGTGGTCGGCGGACGCACGGTCGATAGTTCGGCCCTCACCCTGGATGCCACGCCCCGCACGCTTGCGGGCAAGGTGTACGTCAGCGTGTCGGCGACCAATGACGGCGGTCAGCCGGCGGACATCACGATCGCGACCGAGTACGGCGACAAGACGTTCACCGCCGTGGCGCCGGGCGCCACCGTGGCCCTCTCGGTGAACACCCGCCTCGCGTCGATCCCGGCCGGCAACGCCACCGTCACGGCGACCCGGATGATCAACGGCGAGCCCCTCACCGAGGTCAGGACCGTTCCCTTCGGAGCGTTCCCGGTCGGGCGATAACCCCGGCTTTCTGCCGGAATGACGAAAGCGGATGCCGCGGGGCTGAGCCCGCGGCATCCGCTCTTCGTTTCAGCCGGTCAGGATCCGATCGCGAGGTCGGGTGTTGCCGAGATCTCGCCGCCCGAGGTGATACCGACGGCGACCTTGTCACCGCGCGGTCCGTGCTCGAACCGGAAGGCGCCGTTCTCGGTGTCGACCTTGACGTGGTCGCCGGAGTTCAGCTCGCCGTGCAGGATCTTCTCGGACAGGCGGTCCTCGATCTCCTGCTGCATCGCACGACGCAGCGGACGAGCACCCAGGGCCGGGTCGAAACCGATCTCGATGAGCTTCTCCTTGGCCGACTGCGACAGCTCGATCGTCATGTCGCGGTCGAGCAGACGCTCGGCCAGGCGCTTGGTGAACAGGTCGACGATCTGCACGAGTTCGGCCTTGGACAGCTGCGGGAAGACGATGATGTCGTCGACGCGGTTGAGGAACTCGGGCTTGAAGTGACGCTTGAGCTCCTCCTGCACCTTGCCCTTCATCCGGTCGTACGACGTCGCGCTGTCACCTTCGACCTGGAAGCCGACCGGGCCGCCCGCGATGTCGCGCGCGCCGAGGTTGGTCGTCATGATGATGACGGTGTTCTTGAAGTCGACCACGCGCCCCTGACCGTCGGTCAGACGACCCTCTTCGAGGATCTGCAGGAGCGAGTTGAAGATGTCGGGGTGGGCCTTCTCGATCTCGTCGAAGAGCACGACCGAGAACGGCTTGCGGCGCACCTTCTCGGTGAGCTGGCCGCCCTCTTCGAACCCGACGAACCCGGGAGGGGCCCCGAACAGGCGCGAGACGGTGTGCTTCTCACCGAACTCGGACATGTCGAGCGAAATCAGCGCAGCCTCGTCGTCGAAGAGGAACTCCGCGAGCGCCTTGGCGAGCTCGGTCTTTCCGACGCCCGTCGGGCCGGCGAAGATGAACGATCCCGACGGACGCTTCGGGTCCTTGAGTCCCGCACGTTGGCGGCGGATCGTGCGCGAGAGCGCAGCGATCGCCTCCTCCTGGCCGATGACGCGCTGGTGCAGCGCCTTCTCCATGAAGACCAGGCGGCTGGTCTCTTCTTCGGTGAGCTTGAAGACCGGGATGCCGGTGGCCTGAGCGAGCACCTCGGCGATGAGTCCTTCATCGACGACGGCGTGGGTCGCGACGTCGCCCGACTTCCACTGCTTCTCAAGGCGCAGTCGCTCGGCGAGGAGGGACTTCTCTTCGTCGCGCAGCGACGCAGCCTTCTCGAAGTCCTGGTCCTCGGAGGCCTGCTCCTTCTGCTGGCGCACGTCGGCGATCTTGTCGTCGAACTCGCGCAGCTCGGGCGGGCTCGACAGGATCGACAGCCGCAGGCGTGCGCCGGCCTCGTCGATCAGGTCGATCGCCTTGTCGGGCAGGAATCGGTCGGACACGTAGCGGTCGGCGAGGTTGGCCGCCGCGACGATCGCGCCGTCGGTGATCTGCACCTTGTGGTGCGCCTCGTAACGGTCGCGCAGACCCTTCAGGATGTTGATCGCGTGCGGCAGGCTCGGCTCGGCGACCTGGATCGGCTGGAAGCGGCGCTCGAGCGCGGCATCCTTCTCGAAGTGCTTGCGGTACTCGTCCAGCGTCGTAGCACCGATCGTCTGCAGCTCACCACGAGCCAGGAGCGGCTTCAGGATGGAGGCTGCATCGATGGCGCCTTCGGCGGCACCGGCACCGACGAGCGTGTGGATCTCGTCGATGAAGACGATGATGTCACCGCGCGTGCGGATCTCCTTCGTGACCTTCTTGAGTCGCTCCTCGAAGTCACCGCGGTAGCGGGAACCGGCGATGAGCGATCCGAGGTCGAGCGAGTAGACCTGCTTGTCCTTGAGCGTCTCGGGCACGTCGTTCTTGACGATCGCCTGCGCGAGGCCCTCGACGACGGCGGTCTTGCCGACGCCGGGCTCACCGATCAGGACGGGGTTGTTCTTGGAGCGACGCGAGAGGATCTGCATGACCCGCTCGATCTCCTTCTCGCGCCCGATGACGGGGTCGAGCTTGTTGTCGCGGGCAGCCTGGGTGAGGTTGCGGCCGAACTGGTCGAGAACCGCCGAACCGCCTTGGGCGCCCTGCGAGCTCTGCTCGCCGGCGCCGGCGGCAACGCCCGCGGGCTCCTTGCCCTGGTAGCCGCTGAGCAGCTGGATAACCTGCTGGCGCACCTTGTTGAGGTCAGCGCCGAGCTTGACGAGCACCTGAGCGGCGACGCCCTCGCCCTCGCGGATGAGGCCCAGCAGGATGTGCTCCGTGCCGATGTAGTTGTGGTTGAGCATCTTCGCCTCTTCTTGGGCGAGCACCACCACGCGTCGAGCGCGGTCCGTGAATCTCTCGAACATCATCTACCTCCGGCCAGACGCTCCTCTGGCGCCTACAAATCGAGGGTAACGAGGGCACGGATGCCACATGCCCGTGTTCGCCGTCGGCATAGCGAGCGCGGAGGTCGCCCTTGACTCGTCGCATCCGGTTTCATATCGTTTCTCGATAACAACGATTATCGATAAGTACAGGAGCCTGCCCATGGATATCGCACCGCACACCCGCGTCTCCCGAGGAGACCGCATCGCGCTGGCGATCATCGCGGTCGGCGCGGTCGGCGTCGCGGTGGCCTCGGTGATCGCCATCGTGAGCGGCGCCCTGAGCACGTTCCGCGGTGAGCCGCCCGTCGTGATGCCGATCCGAGGGGGCGACGCACCCGCGATCGAGGCCATCCCCGGCATCGAATCCGCCGACTACACCGCCGCCGAGGTGGTCTTCGCCGCTCTGCCCGACAGCGTGCGGTGGCTGCTGTTCGCAGAGGGTGCCCTCCCCGCCATCGCCACGATCGGCGTGTGCGTCGTGGCGTGGTGGCTCGCCCTCTCTCTGATGAGGTCGCGGCCCTTCCGCCCGGCGATGCCCGGGGCCTTCGGACTGGTCGCGTGCCTCGTGCTCGTCGGCGGGGTCGGCGGTCAGCTGCTCGGCTCGATCGGGCGGGCGGTGCTCGTCGCGGACCTCACCTCGGTCGACTCGCAGGTGAGCGAGGTCTTCTGGATCTATGTCCTCGACCTCGACCTCGCCCCCTTCGGCTGGGGGTTCGCTCTCGCGCTGATCGCCGGCGCGTTCTCGCTCGGCGCACGCCTGCAGCACGAGACGGAAGGACTGGTGTGATGAACGAAACCTCCCAGAAGGAGCGCACCGACATCGTGGTGATCCTCGTTGTGGCCGGCCTCGTCGCGATCGCGGCGGTGGTCGTCACCGTGTTGCGATACTTCGACGCGTTCACGCCTTCGGGCATGGCGGTCAGCGTGCCGTTCTCGGGCGTGCCCGTGCAGCTCACCGCCGCCGACGATCTGCCGGCCACGACGGTGCAGGTCACCGACGGTCTCATCGTCGCCGAGGGAGTCAATGCGGTGTCGCAGTTCTCGCTTGCGACATCCATCGCCATCGGCGGACTGTCCTGGCTGACCGTGATCGCCCTCTTCGCCGTGATCGCGATGCGATTCCTGCGCGGACGCTTCTTCG
Source organism: Microbacterium sp. Y547 (assembly GCF_057669785.1). NCBI lineage: Bacteria > Bacillati > Actinomycetota > Actinomycetes > Micrococcales > Microbacteriaceae > Microbacterium > Microbacterium sp. Y547. Next base: position 43,878 of record NZ_JBYHFN010000008.1, on the reverse strand, counting down.
ACCCCGGCACGCCTCGGCTGCTGGATGCCGCCGGATGGATCATCTTCGGAGGTGCCCTGGCGGTCTTCACACTGGAATCCTTCGGCCGCAACGGGGTGCTGGCCGCCGTCGGACTCGCCGGATACTCGCCGCCGTCCTGGGCGGTGACGGCGGAGTTCGTCCCGTTCTGGTTCGCTGCCATGGTGCTGGGGCTCGTCTCGATCGCCTTCCGTCGCGGCATCCACCTGCAGCGCGACACCGAGGGGCTCGTGTGACTCCCGCAGACGATGACGAGGTCACCGGCATCCACTGCCGACTCGACGAGCTGCTCGCCGAGCGCGGGATGACCCTCACCCGACTGTCGGAGCTGGTCGGGGTGTCGGTCGTGAACCTCTCGGTGCTCAAGAACGACCGCGCCCGCGCGATCCGTTACTCGACCCTCTCGGCGATCTGCCGCGTGCTGGACTGCGAGGTCGGCGACCTCCTGGTGCGCATCGATTGACCGCCGCCGATAGGTTCACTTGCCGCACTCGGTCGTCGCCCCGCGTCCGGTGAGCAGCTCGAGGCAACCGAAGCGCACGGCGCGTCGGTTCAGTTGCCCCACCTGTCGCTCACGCGCCCGAACCCAGCAGATTCAGGCAACCCAACCCACAGTCCCCCGGTTCAGTTGCCCCAACCTGTCACGCACGCACGCGCACCCAGCAGATTCAGGCTCCCCAGGGGATGCCGGCAGCACGGCCGTATCCACACGGAGTCACGATCCGGCGCGGTAGGCCCCTCGAGCACGCGCGAGGAACGACGCACGATCGGCATCGAGGTCCTTCTTGATGACGCGGATGATCCGCCAGCCCAGGCTGTTGAGCATCTCGATCCGAGCGATGTCGGTCGCCCACTGCTCGGGGTCGGTCAGATGGTGCTCGCCTTCGTATTCGAACCCGAGCAGTCGCTCGGGATAGGCGAGGTCGATGAGCGCGACGATCCTGCCGTCGACGACGACAGGCCAGTTCAGCTCAGGTTCGGGCAGTCCACCCTCGAGGAATGCCAGCCGGGTGCGCGTCTCTTGGCGGGACCGCGACCGGATGCGGATGAGCGGGAGCGCTTCACGAAGCGCGGCGATCCCCCGCCGCCGGCCCGCCTCCATCGCCGTCGCGAGCTGGTCGACGGTTGCCATCGCCGGTGCATCCGTCGGTCGCATCGGTTCGCGCACGAAGTGGTCGCCGAGCGCGACGAGGTCCCCGGTGCCGAGCAGGGCGCCCATCATGGCCCACGTCGTGGCCGGAGCCGTCACGCGGTGCCCCGTGCTCGGCTCTGCCGCGAGGTGCGCCAAACCCGGGGTGACCGAGCGGCTGCGCACGCCGCATCCGCGTGGTGCGCGCGCGGGCAGGAGCACCCCGACATCGAGTGGACGATCGATGAGCACCCCCGCGGCATCCCGTTCAGAGAAGACCCGGTTCGGCAGCGGCGCTCCCCACAGAACACACGCCGAAACGAGGCAGAAGAACTCGGTCGGCCGCATGCGGACAGCGAACGCGCCGGCCCGTCGGCGGACGCTCGCCTCGCGGCTCTCCGCCGGGGGCGGGACCTCACCGCGCACACCGTAGAACGGACGACCAAGGCCACGACTGCGCAACCGGCCCGCGCTGACTCCGAGAGCCAGAGCAGACGAGACGGCGAACGGGATGCCGAGAGATTCAGGCAAGGACGGCAGAGTCACCGCACCAGAGTGGGCGCCCCGCCCGCTCCGAGGTGATACCGGGCCGGATCTGTGGAGAACCCGAATCTATCTACAGCCCGTGGGCGTCACCCGATGCGGCGATGACCCTCCCCTGAGTCACCGCCTGTCCGTTTGCCTCAAACTGCAGTGCTCCCTGTGCGAGAAGCGCACAGTAAGGCAAACGAACATCGGGGCGGCCGTCTGATGACCCAGGCGAACGTCAGGGCCTCGCGTTCGATTGCCTCACTCTGTCGTCGCACCGGCGGGTGCGCGACAGAGTGAGGCAAATGAACAGAAAGGATGCCGCAAACCCAGCCGCAGCAACCCACGCCGCAGCAACCCAGGCCGCAAAGATCCCAGCGCCGCCGGACCCTACGAGCCAGCGGCGCTGCGGACTCAGTCCGAGCCGACGATCGGGATGCTCACGCCGTCGAACTCGGCGCCCTGCATCACGAGGGTCACGTCGTCGTCGGCTTCGAGGTCGTCGACGAACGCGATCGTTCCGCGGGGGGCCATGTCCATCGTGCAGGCCTGGTCCGCGGCGGGCTCGGCGAAGGTCGCGGTCACCTCGGCGGGCCCCGAAGCGGCGACCGACTCGAGTACGGGCACGCACGTCGACGAGCCCCACGTGAGAATGACGAACTGGCCGTCCTCATCGGTCCACCCGGCGCTGGGCAGGTAGTCGGTCTCGCCGCCGACGACGAGGCCGGGCGCACCGTCGAGGTCGGCGTCGCCGACCAAGCCCTCACCCGTCACGCGGATCTCGACGTCCTGAGTCGGGTCGACACCCTCGGGCGTGGCGACCAGCGTCACGCGGGGAACGAGGTCCCTCGTGCACGCGGTGCCGGCGTCCGGTTCGACGAACGTCACGTCGATGACGCCGTTCGCGAAGGTCGCCTCTTCGGCGATCGGCACGCACGTCGAGCTGCCCTGCGTGACGAGGCCGATCATGCGGCCGCCGTCGAGCCACGCCGCGTCCACCTCGATCTCGGCGGCGGCGCTGCTCGTCGTGTCTGGCGCGGGGATGACGGGCGCGGAAGCATCGCCGCCCGGAGTGCCCGTCGCGCAGCCCATGAGGGCGGCCGCGAGGGTGGCGATGCCGAGGCCGGCGAGAAGAGTGCGGGTGGTGCGGATCATGTTGGCCTTTCACGGGTGAACAAGAGACCTCGATGCCGCGAACTGCAGCATCCATCAGCCCTATGGTGTCGCACACCGCCCCGGAATCTCAGGGAACTGGGTCACGCTCGGGTCACGAATGCCCTGGAATACGCCTTACTGCAACGCCGAGGTGAGACGGGCGAGGTTGTCGAGCACCGTCGACCGCAAGGGCTGACGCTCCCACTCCTCGAGGGTGAGCTCGCGACTGAGCGCGCGGTACTGCTGCTCGACGTCGCGCATCTCGCGCACGAACTCGCCACCTCGTACGAGCATCGAGATCTCGAGGTTGAGACCGAACGAGCGCATGTCCATGTTGCTCGACCCGATGATGGCGACTTCGTCGTCGATCGTCATCGACTTCGAGTGCAGGATGTACGGCTTCTGGTACATCCAGATCTTCACGCCTGCCCGCAGCAGCGCCTCGTAGTAGCTGCGCTGCGCGTGGTACACCAGGGCCTGATCGCCCTCTTCGGACACGAACAGATCGACGCGGATGCCACGCTGACAGGCCGTCGTGATGGCCAAGAGCATCGCCTCGTCCGGGACGAAGTAGGGACTGACGATGATGATCTTGCTCTGCGCGGCGTAGAGAAGCCCGGCGAAGAGTTTGAGGTTGTTCTGGAACTCGAATCCGGGTCCCGACGGGATGATCTGGCAGTCGAGGTCGCCGGGGCTGGACTGCACGGCGAACAGGTCGATCTCGTCGGTGAGAACCTCGTCGGTCTCGCTATACCAGTCCGACAAGAAGACGGCGTTGACGGATGCCACGACCGGGCCTTCGATGCGCACCATCAGGTCGACCCAGTGCAGACCGCGACGAATGTTCTTCGGCAGGTTGTAGGTCGAATCGGTGACGTTCTGCGAACCGGTGAACGCGACGCGTCCGTCGACGACGAGCAGCTTGCGGTGGTTCCGAAGGTCGGGGCGCTGGTATTTGCCGCGCAGCGGCTGCACGGGGAGCATGAGCCGCCAGTGCGCGCCCATCGCGTTGAGCCGGCGGGTCGTCGCCTTGTAGTACGGCTTGCCGCGGTTGGCCCAGTGGTCCATCAGCACGCGCACCGTGACGCCGCGCGCCGTGACTTCTTCGAGCGCGCGGAAGAAGTTGTCTGTCGCGGTGTCGGATTGCAGGATGTAGAACTCGACGTGCACGTAGCGCTCGGCCGCGCGGATGGCCTCCGCCATCGTGTCGAGACTCTCCTGGTAATCCGAGATGATGTGCGCCGAGTTGTCGCCGGCCAGCGGCATGGCACCGAGGTTGCGGTTGAGGGTCACGAGGGACGTGAACCACGTGGGAGCGTTCGGTCGCAGCGTGCCGAAATCGAGCGAGGCGCTCGTCTCGCGGATGTACTCGTTGATCTGCTCCTGCTTCTTGCGGCGCTTGCGCGGCAGACGCGGGTTTCCGATCAGCAGGAAGAGGAAGACGCCGATGAGCGGGATGAAGTAGATCGCCAGCAGCCAGGCCATCGCGGCCGTGGGGCGGCGGTTCCGGGGGACGATGATGATCGCGGCGATACGCACGCCGATGTCGACGAACATGACGGCGATGACCCACCAGGTCCAGTCGAATGTGATGCTGACCGCCACGGCATCCCTTCGCTCGGCCTGGTGCCCAGCGTAGCGGGAGGTGGGTCAGCGGTCGGACGCCGCCGTTTCGCCGGCCGCTGCGGATGCCGCCCCGACAGGCTCGGTGACGACCTCGCGCGGGGGCAGACCCATGCGCGCGCGCTCCTTCGCCTCGACGCGCGCGTAGACGCGGCGCTCGGTGCGGTCGGCGCGGATGATGCTGCGCAGGATGACGTAGAAGATGAACGCGACGACGATCGTGGGCAGCAGCGACCAGACCACGGCACTCCAGTAGCTGTCCATACCCTCCAGGATACGCGCCCCGCGCTGCATCGCGCCCTCCACAGCTCAGTTCGGCGCGCAGGATCGCCGTCCTGGCGCTGTGGCGGCCCCGGCGGACCGCACGGACGAGGATGCTCTCGGCATGACGACCATCATGAAAGCCGCGAACGCGGCGGAGTTCCTGTCCTTCGTGCCCGGCATGCTCGGCTTCGCACCGAACCGCAGCCTCGTCGTCGTGCCGTTCGCGCGATCCCGCACGCTCGGTGCGATGCGCTTCGACCTGCCCCACGACGACGCAGACGTGGATCGCATCGCGGCGACGGTGATCGGCATGGCGTGCCGGGTCTCGAACGCCGATGCCGTCGCCCTCGTCGTCTATACCGACGCCGACATCGGCGACCTGGCGCCCGTCCCCGCACTGCCGCACGACCGACTCATCGCCGCACTCGCCGGACGCGCCGACGCGTGCGGGCTGCGTCTCGTCGATGCGCTCTGCGTCGCCGCCGATGCGTGGTGTCCGTACCTCGACGGCGACACCCGCCCTCACGATCTCGCGGCGGTCGGCGCTTCGGGCGATCTTCCACCGGGCGATCAGGCCAGCGGCGCCGACCTGCCCGAGACCTCAGACGATGAGCGGGATGCCGTGGCAACCGCGATGACGGCCTTCTCGCGGGCCGTCGGAGTGCTGTGCGGGCCCGACGCGGTGTCCCGACCCGATTCCTCGGCATCCGCAGACGACCGCGTCGACCCGCAGGCGCTGGCCGCCGTCTGCACGATCGACGATCTGCCCGGCCTGTTCGAGGACGTTCTCGATTGGGAGGCCGCGAGCCTGCCGCCGTACCGCGCTGCGACTCTGGCGTGGTGTCTCACCCGGCCCGCGCTGCGGGACATCGCGCTGGTGCAGTGGTGCCGCGGGATGTCGGCGGGCGACGAGGCGCTGGACGCGCAGCTGCGGTGGGAAGACGGCGAGGAGTATCCGGCGCACCTCGCGATGATGATGTGGGGCGAGGGCGAGCGCCCGCACGCCGCCCGGCTGTCGCAGGCGCTCGAAGTGGTACGCCGGGTCGCAGCCGTCGCGCCCCCGAGCGACCGGGCGGGTGCGCTCGCGACGGCCGCGTGGCTGTCGTGGGCGCTCGGCCGCTCGACCCATGCCGACCGCTACGCGCGCAGCGCGGCCGACATCGAACCCGAGCACGGCCTCGCCGAGATCGTGCTGTCGTTCGTGGCGATGGGGCACCTGCCCGATTGGGCCTTCCGGCGGGAAGAGCCGTGAACCGCCGTCAGGTCACTTCACGAGAGGAAAGAGGATCGTCTCACGGATGCCGAGACCCGTGATGGCCATGAGCAGTCGATCGATGCCCATCCCCATACCGCCGGTGGGCGGCATGCCGTGCTCGAGTGCACGCAGGAACTCTTCGTCGATCCGCATCGCCTCGACGTCACCGCGAGCCGCGAGGATGGCCTGCTCGACGAAGCGCTCGCGCTGGATGACGGGGTCGATGAGCTCGGAGTAGCCCGTCGCGAGCTCGAACCCGCGCACGTAGAGGTCCCACTTCTCGACGACGCCGGCGGTCGTGCGGTGCTCGCGCACGAGCGGGCTCGTGTCGACGGGAAAGTCCATGACGAAGGTCGGGCGGGTGAGTCCGGGCTTGACGAAGTGCTCCCAGAGCTCTTCGACGAGTTTTCCGTGCGTCGCGTGCGGCGGCGCGTCGACGCCCACCTCGGCGGCGAAGGCGAGCAGCTCGTCGAGGCTCGTCTCGGGCGTGACCTCGCGGCCCGATGCTTCGCTGAGCGAGCCGTACATGGGCAGGCGGTCCCAGTCTCCGCCGAGGTCGTACTCGGTGCCGTCGGCCCACGTCACCGTCGTGGAACCGGCGACCGCGATGGCGGCCTGCTGCACGAGCTCCTGCGTCAGATCGGCGATGCCGTTGTAGTCGGTGTACGACTGGTAGGCCTCGAGCATCGCGAACTCGGGGCTGTGCGTCGAGTCGGCACCCTCGTTGCGGAAGTTGCGGTTGATCTCGAAGACGCGGTCGATGCCGCCGACGACGGCGCGCTTGAGGAACAGTTCAGGCGCGATGCGCAGGTAGAGCTCGGTGTCGAACGCGTTCGAATTGGTCACGAACGGGCGAGCCGACGCACCGCCGTGCTGCACCTGCAGCATGGGCGTTTCGACCTCGACGAAGTCGTGCTTCGCGAACGTCGCGCGCAGGCTCGCGTTGACCTTGGACCGGGCGAGCACGGTCTCGCGCGCGCGATCGCGCACGATGAGGTCGAGGAAGCGGCTGCGCACGCGGCTTTCCTCACTGAGCTCGGCGTACATGTTGGGCAGCGGCAGGATCGCCTTGGACGCGATCCGCCAGTCGGCGACCATGATCGACAGCTCGCCGCGGCGGCTGGAGATCACCTCGCCCGAGACGAAGACGTGGTCGCCGAGGTCGACGAGGTCTTTCCAGCGCTGCAGTGCCTCCTCTCCCACGACGGCGAGCGAGACCATGGCCTGGATGCGGCTGCCGTCACCGGCCTGCAGGGTGGCGAAGCACAGCTTGCCGGTGTTGCGGCTGAACACGACGCGGCCCGCGACGGCCGCCGTCTCACCGGTCTCGGCACCCGCCTCGAGGTCGCTGTACCGCTCGCGCAGCGCGGGGATCGTATCGGTCACGGGCACCACGACGGGGTACGCCCCGCCCGCGGCATCCGCCCGTTCTTCGATGAGCCGCTCGCGCTTGGCGAGGCGGACGAGCTTCTGCTCGTGCGCGTCGGCGAGATCGGCGTCGGGGTCGGTCGGATCGACGGGCGTTTCGGTCATATCGAGGCTCCTCGGAAGTCGCCGCCAAGTCTATCCGCGACCCCAGCCCGCCCCGCCGCGACCGCGGTCACGGCTCGGGTGAAGCGGGGCCCGACGCGAGGGCGTCGTCGATCGTCGCGTGGACGAGCGTCGACAGGTACGAGCCGGGGTTCTCGACCCCGACGGCGGCGAGCAGCGACGTCGACTGGTGCACGATCGAGCGCGAAAAGTCGGTCGCCGTGGCAATCGCCTCGGCGTACGCGGGGCGGTCGGCCTCGGCGATGACGACGGGTTCGCAGCCCAGCTCGACGGCGAGCGCCTGCGCGATGGGCAGTACCGGCGCCGGTGCGGTGACGGCGGCGAAGCCGCCCGCGAGGCGACGCAGGTCGATCGATGTGCCCGTGAAGGCGATCGCGGGATGCACCGCGAGCGGGATGGCCCCACAGGCGACAGCGGGAGCGAGGATGCCGGTCCCCTCGGAGGGATCCGTGTGCAGGACGAGCTGCCCGGCCTGCCATGCGCCGACATCGGCGAGCCCTGACACGAGCCCTGCGAGCTGGTCGTGCGGCACGGCGACGACGACGAGTTCGCTGCGCCTGACGACCTCGAGCGGATCGAGCAGCGGCACTCCGGGGAGGATCGCCTCGATACGGGCGTCATCGGACCCGCGCGTCACGCCGACGAGCGCGTGACCCGCACCCGCCAGAGCGAGGCCCACGACCGGGCCCACCCGACCCGAGCCGATGATGCCGACTCCGAGGCGTCCGTCGCGATTCATGCGCGCGGCTCCTCGGTCTCGCCGCCCACCACGGGCGTGCCCGGCGCGGGGGCGACCATCAGCGGCGCAGCGGCGGCCGGTCCCATCGGCGGAACGTCCGCGACGGTGTTCGCACCGACCGCGGCGGGCTCCCCGGTACCGGCCCAGCGGTGACTGCTGTCGGCGGCGGCTGCGGCGTTCGCGCCGGCGATCACCTCGCCGAAGACGTCGAGGGCGGCATCGCGGTCGATGATGCCCAGCGACCCCGAGACGGGCCCGAGGATCGTGTGCGGCTGCAGGTTCGCGATCCGCAGCCGCCGGTCGACGGGGCCCTGTGCGATCGCGATGCTCTGCAGGCGCGCAAGCGGGAAGATCCCGAGCTTGCGCCAGATCGCGCCGCGACGCACGAAGAGCGCGTGCGCGGTGAGGTGGAAGCCGTTGCGCCGCCACGTGAGCGGCCGCAGCAGGCGTGCCCGCCGGGGCGTCGTCGTGAACGGATCGTCCTCACGCGGCCCCAGCAGGCCGTGCTCGAAGATCGCCGGCCAGTCGGACTGATCGAAGCTCGGCAGCAGCAGCGCGAGCACGCGCTCGACATCGGCACGCGTCCCGACGGGCAGCACGGCGGCGAACTGGTCCGCGCTGACGTCGGTGGCGCTGCGGCCCGACAGTCGGTTGACCGAGACGGTCCACCAGCCGAACCGGCGCCACAGGATCGACTGCGACACCTGCACGGCGTGCACGCGCCCGGGCGGGAGCACCTCGGTGACCGTTGTGAAGAGGCCGAAGGTGATGCGCACACCGCTCGAGGTCGGCGCGATCGAATAGCGCAGCGACCGCGTGATGCTGCGCACCCAGTACGCCCCGAAGCCGATCACGGCGGGCACCATCGCGAAAAGGATCCACGGCGTCCCGAAGATCGACCCCAAGATGATCGCGATGATCGCGATGACGAGCGCGATGGTCGACCCGCTCAGCAGCTGCGATCCGATCAGCCGCCCCACCGGGATGTGGACGACGGATTCGGGTTCGACGTCGGCCTGGTCCGCACCGTCGATGATCCCCGAGATGCCGGCACCGACGACGGATGCCGCGGCAGAGACCCGCGAGCCGCTGGGGTGCGCAGCATCCGGTGCCGCGTCGCCCAGCTGCGCCCCCGAGGCGAGGCGCAAAATGTCGGCGCGCACGGCCTCGGCGTTCTGCGTCGACAGGTACTCGAGCTTGACGTTGGAGTCCAGCCCCGCACCGATGACTTCGAGCTTGGCGAGGCCCAGCAGCCGGGCGATCATGGGGCGGGTGAGGTTGACCCCCTGCACACGGTCCAGCGGCGCCCGTCGGTGCGTGCGGAACAGCACGCCGCTTCGCACCTCGACGTCATCGCCCGTGATGCGGAATGTGTGGAACCGCCACGACACGTAGAAGATCCCGATGAGCACGAGAACGACGCCGAGCACGACGAACAGGGCCACGAGCAGCAGGTTGTTCGACACCACCCAGTCGATGGGGTCGCCGGAGTGGTCGCCGTACCCGTCCATCGCGGGCAGGAACACCTCGATGAGCCGGTCGCGAAAGTTCGCGATGATGACGCCGGCCACGACCACGAGCGCGAACCCGCCGCGCAGCAGCGGTGTGAGCGGATGCATCCGGTGCCACTCGCCGTCGCTCAAGGGCGACCGCGCGAGGCGGGGCTCGGGGGGCGACGCGCCGTCGGCGGGGACGGCGGTCACAGGCCGGTCCGGCGGGTCTCGGCGACGTCGATCAGGGTGTTGCGCAGGCGGTCGGCGGCCTCCTGCGTCAACCCGGGGATCGTGACGCCCGTGGCAGCGGCCGCGGTGACCAGCTTGAGCTGGGCGATCCCGAATCCGCGGTCGAGCGGACCGTGCGTGATGTCGATGAGCTGCATGCGGCCGTACGGTACGGCCACGACGCGCTGCCACAGGATCCCACGGCGGAACACGAGGTCATCGCGGCGCAGCTGGTAGCCGTACGAGCGGGCCTGGCGCGGCGTGATGATGAGCGTGAACGCCAGCACCGCCGTGCCGATGCCGCCCGGAATCCACACCCAGCCCTGGTGGAAGACGAGACCGAGCACGAGCATCGCGGCGACGACGACCAGGAGGAAGAATCCCCCCACGATGAGCTGCACCCGCACGTACTGCCGGGCGAGCTGATGCCATGTGCCGTCACCGAGCGGCAGCCGACCCTCGCCGCGCGGCTCTTTGATCCGATCGAACGTGCCCGCATCGAGCGTCTCGTCGGGCCCATACGGCACGCTCTCCGATTCGGATGCCGCAACAGCAGCCCGGCGCTCGGCGCGGGTCGCCGGAACCGCGGCCGCCTCGGTCGCCTCGGCGTCCACAGCGGTCACTGGCTCGGAACCGCCCTCCGGGCCCGGAACCCCAGCCTCCACGGGCGCCGCCGCTGCGGCGTCAGTGGCGATGGGGTTGGAGTCCGGGGTCGTCGCCTCCGGGCTGTTCGTCATCGTGGTCCTTCCGGATCGTGCACAGGTGCTCCGCCACGAGGGCTGCTCCTGTGAGCACTGCCCCGCAGGCGGCCGTCGCGATGACGGTACCCATCGAGCCTAGCGAGGGCGTCACGGGCAGCGTCACGAGGAAGACCCCGAGCCCCGCACCGAACCCGGTCATCGCCGCACCCACGATCGAGGACGCCTTCGCCAGCATGGCGGTGCGCAGGGCGCGGAACGGATTGACGATCACCGCGGTCGTGCCCCGAGTCGCGCGGCGAATGGGGATCGCCAGCGCGAGGACCAGCCCACCCAGGCAGATGAGCAGGATCGGCAGCGTGACGGCGGGCGTGAACGTCGGCCGTCCTGTTGCGGTGAGCACCTGGTCGAGCGCGAATCCGCTCGCCGCGCCCAGCACGGCCGCGCCGATCAGGACACCGGGTCCCGTGCGCTTCACTTCTGCTCCCGCAGGCGGGCGAGCAGGTCGTCGACGCGTCCGCGGCCGGGCACCACGGCATCGGGCGCGACAGCGAGCCACGGGATCAGCACGAAGTCGCGCTCGGCGGCGCGGGGGTGCGGCAATGTGACGTGCGGATCGTCGCTCTCGAGGTCGCCGTAGGCGATGAGGTCGAGGTCGAGCGTGCGGTCGTCCCACCGCGCGCGTCGCTCGCGGCCGTACTCGGCCTCGATCGCGTGCAGGTACGACAGAAGAACTGACGGCGCGAGCCGCGTGCGCAGCAGCGCGACGGCGTTGAGGTAGGCGGGCGCGGCGGCATCCGGACCCTCGGGCTTCACGGCGACGGACTCGATCGGCGCCGACGCACGCACGTCTTCTGTGAGCGGAAGACGCCCGAGCGCGGCGATGGCCTTGCTGAGGGTCGCGGCGCGGTCGCCGAGGTTCGCGCCGAGCGCGACGACGGCGTCGACGGCGGGTGCTGGCGGCGCGGGTGCGACCTCGATGCCCTGTGCGAGACGGCGGTTCATCGCGGTGCCTTTCCGCGGCGCACCGTGACGGCGACATCGCCGAAGGGCACGGTGATCGGTGCGCTCGGCTTGTGCACCGTCACGACGACGGCGTGCACGAGGTCGTGCGCCAGCACATCGTCGGCGATCCGGCTCGCGAGGGTCTCGATGAGGTCGACGGGGTCGCCCTCGACGATCTCGACGAGACGTTGCGCGAGCTCGCCGTAATGCACGGTGTCGGCCACGTCGTCCGACGCGGCCGCGCGCGAGGCATCCACCCGCATCGTGACGTCGACGACGAACTCCTGCCCGTCGCGACGCTCATCGGGATACACCCCGTGGCGCCCGAACGCGCGGACCCCTGTCAGCGTGATCTCGTCGACGGCATCCATCGATCGTCTCCTTCCCATGCGGCGGCGATGCGCAGGGCATCGCGCGTCGCCCGAGCATCATGCACGCGCACGGCCCACGCGCCGGCCTGGGTGGCGAGCACGCTCGTGACGGCGGTCGCGAGATCGCGGCGCCCCTGCTCATCGGTGTCGAGGGCGTCGGCGAGGAACCGCTTGCGACTCGTGCCGATGAGCACCCGATGGCCGAGGTCCGCGATGTGCGGCGTCCCGCGGAGCACGGTCCAATTCTGTTCCCCGCGCTTGCCGAATCCGATGCCCGGGTCGACGATGACACGTGAGGGCGGGATGCCGGCGGCACCTGCCGCGGCCACCCGCTCGCGCAGTTCGCCGAGCACCTCGGCGACGATGTCGTCGTAGGTCGCCCGCGCGTACATGTCGGCCGACGGGCCGCGCCAGTGCCCGAGAGCGATGTCGGCGTCGGTCGTGGCGACGGCGGCGAGCATGTCGGGGTCGGCGAGGCCGCCCGAGACGTCGTTCACGATGCTCGCCCCGGCCTCGGCCGCGGCGAGGGCGGTAGACGCGTTCAGCGTGTCGATGCTGACGGTCGCGCCGGCAGCGACGAGCGCCGCCACGACGGGCAGCACGCGTTCGCGTTCGAGAGCGGCGTCGATGCGCTCCGATCCCGGTCGCGTGGACTCGCCGCCCACATCGAGCAGATCGGCGCCGTCGGCGAGCAGGCTCAGACCGTGGGCCACAGCGGCGTCGGCGTCGAGGTACCGCCCGCCGTCACTGAAAGAGTCGGGCGTCACATTGACGATCCCCATGACGAGGGTCATTCGCGCGCCGCTCCGATGAGCACCATGATCTCGGTGCGGGCCGCGGCATCGGTGTACGCGCCGCGGGCGGCGATCGTCACGGTCGTGGCGTCGGTCTGCTGTCCCCCGCGCATCGTGACGCACTCGTGCGCCGCATCGAGCACGACGAGCACGCCGCGGGTGTCGAGCGAGGCCGAGATCGTGTCGGCGATCTGCTCGCCCAGACGCTCTTGCACCTGCGGGCGCGACGCGAGGATGTCGACGACTTTGGGCAGGGCGCCGAGGCCCACGACCTCCTCGCCGGGCAGGTACGCGATGTGAGCACGCCCGCGGAAGGGCAGCAGGTGATGCTCGCACACCGAGCGGAAGCGGATGTCGCGCAGCATCACGGCACCGGACGGCAGCGTGTCGGGAGCCGGCCCGCGCGCGACCGAGATCGTGTGGGCCAGTGGCTCGCCGGCATCCTGCCCCACTCCCGAGAAGAACTCGGCGTACGCATCGGCGACGCGCTGCGGCGTCACGCGCAGGCCAGGCCGATCGGGGTCCTCCCCGATCGCCTCGAGAAGTTCGCGGACCAGGCCCGCAACGCGCTCACGATCGACGGCCACGCCGCGAGCCTACGCGGTTGCCGGGCGAGCCTGTCCGGCAGGACGGCGCGTCGCCGGCTTCTCGGCGGCACCCTGCGGACCCGACTCGACGGATGCCGCGAGCCCGGCGTCTTCGCGGCGGCGAGGAACGTCGACGGGGGGCAGCTGCGATACGGGGCGCTGCTCGCTCGACAGCCACTGCGGGCGCGGCGGCAGCTTCGAGATGTCCTTGAAGATCTCGGCGAGCTGCAGGTGGTCCAGCGTCTCTTTCTCGAGCAGCTCGAGGGCGAGCTTGTCGAGCACTTCGCGGTTGGCGTTGAGGACTTCGTACGCCTCGTTGTGTGCCTGCTCGATGAGCGCACGCACCTCGGTGTCGACGCGCTCGGCGACGTGCTCCGAGTACTCACGGCCATGGCCCATGTCGCGGCCCATGAAGACCTCGCCCGAGGACTGTCCGAGCTTGACCGGCCCGACGTCCATCGTCATGCCGTACTCGGTCACCATCTTGCGGGCGATGCCGGTGGCCTTCTCGATGTCGTTCGAGGCGCCCGTCGTGGGGTCGTGGAACACGATCTCCTCGGCGACGCGGCCGCCCATCGCGTACGCGAGCTGATCCTGCAGCTCGTTGCGCGTGACGGAGTACTTGTCATCGAGCGGCAGCACCATCGTGTAGCCCAGGGCCTTGCCGCGCGGGAGGATCGTGACCTTCGTGACGGGGTCGGTGTGGTTCATCGCCGCCGCGGCGAGCGCGTGACCGCCCTCGTGGTAGGCGGTGATGAGCCGCTCCTTGTCCTTCATGACGCGCGTGCGCCGCTGCGGACCGGCCAGCACGCGGTCGATCGCCTCGTCGAGCGCGCGGTTGTCGATGAGCTGCGCGTTGGAGCGAGCGGTGAGCAGCGCCGCCTCGTTGAGGACGTTGGCGAGGTCTGCACCCGTGAAGCCGGGAGTCTTGCGGGCGACGACCTCGAGGTCGACGCCGTCGGCGAGCGGCTTGCCGCGACCGTGCACCTCGAGGATGCGCTTGCGACCCTGCAGGTCGGGAGCGTCGACACCGATCTGACGGTCGAACCGGCCCGGACGCAGGAGCGCCGGGTCGAGGATGTCGGGGCGGTTCGTCGCCGCGATGACGATGACGTTGACCTTCGGGTCGAAGCCGTCCATCTCGACGAGCATCTGGTTGAGCGTCTGCTCGCGCTCGTCGTGCCCGCCGCCCATGCCGGCGCCGCGGTGGCGTCCGACGGCGTCGATCTCGTCGATGAAGATGATGGCGGGCGAGCTCTCTTTGGCCTGGTTGAACAGGTCACGAACGCGCGACGCACCCACACCGACGAACATCTCGACGAAGTCCGATCCCGAGATCGAGTAGAAGGGCACCCCCGCCTCGCCCGCGACGGCGCGCGCGAGGAGCGTCTTGCCGGTGCCGGGAGGGCCGTACAGCAGCACACCCTTCGGAATGCGGGCGCCGACGGCCTGGAACTTCGCGGGATCCTTCAGGAAGTCTTTGATCTCCTGCAGCTCTTCGAGCGCTTCGTCCGCACCGGCGACGTCTTGGAAGGTGACCTGCGGCATTTCCTTCGTGACGAGCTTGGCTCGCGATTTGCCGAACTGCATGACCTTGGAGCCGCCGCCCTGGGCGCTGGACATCAGGAACCAGAACAGCAGGCCCAGCAGCAGGATCGGGATGAGCAGGGACAGGATGCCGTCGACCCATGACGCGCGCGGGACAGCGTCGTTGAAGCCGTCCTTCGGATTCGCGGCGTTGATCGCCGTGACGACCTCGTCGGCGCGCGCCGAGACGTAGTAGAACTGCACGTCGTTCGCGCCCTCAAAGGGCCGGGACAGCGTCATGTCGACACGCTGGTCGCCGTCGGTCGTCGTGACTTCGGTCACGGTGCCGCCGCGCAGAAGCTCAAGACCCTGCTGCGTCGTGATCTGCTTCGCCCCGCCGAGGCTCGAGATGAGCGTGAAGCCCACGACGAGCAGCACGCCGATGAGCACGACGTACACGAACGGATTGCGGGTGAGCTTCTTGGCCTTCATGGTGACGGCGAGCGCCGGTCCCTTTCGTCGAACGAACCGTCGAAAAAGGGCGCACGTGCCCCCGCGACAGTGTGTTCAGGGTATCGCGGGCACGCTATGCCGATCCTGTGCATTCGCCTACGGCGTACCGGCCCTCGAGCGGCGCCGACGCGTCGTCAGCTGTAGACGTGCGGCGCCAGGACCGCGACATCGCGCAGGTTGCGGTAGCGCTCGGCGTAATCGAGGCCGTATCCGATGACGAACTCGTTCGGGATGTCGAAGCCCACGTACTTGCAGCGCACCTCGACCTTGGCAGCCTCGGGCTTGCGCAGGAGCGCGAAGACCTCGACGGATGCCGCGCCCCGGGCCTCGAAGTTCTCGAGCAGCCAGCTGAGGGTCAGCCCCGAGTCGATGATGTCCTCGACGATCAGCACGTGCTTGTCGTGCAGGTCGGTGTCGAGGTCTTTGCGGATCTGCACGACTCCGCTGGATTTCGTGCCGGTGCCGTACGACGAGACGGCCATCCAGTCCATCGGCGCCGTCATGGGCAGTGCCCGCGAGAAGTCGGCCATGACCATGATCGCGCCCTTGAGCACGCCCACCAGCAGAAGATCCTTGCCGGCGTAGTCTTCGGCGACGCGAGCGGCGACCTCTTGCAACCTCTCGACGATCTCCTCCTCGGTGTGGAGGACGTGGGTGAGTTCGCTCTGGATGTCCGCAGCCCGCATACGACGATTCTAGGCGCCGCCACGCACGGTCTGCGGGCTCACGACGAGCACCTCGACGACCTCGGCCCTGTCAGGCGCCGTCAGACCCCACGTGAGCTCGATGTACCAGTCGCCGCCGTCGATCTCGCGGCGGAAGCCGTCGGCGACCCGCTGGCCGCCGTCGGTCTCGCGTACGCGCGACATCGTCCAGCCTTCGGCGGTGAGGTGTTCGGTGACCGCGGCGGCGGCCTCCGCGGACGCGTCGGGCTCGGACACGAGCACGATGCTGCTCAGCGCCTGCCACCACGCGGCATCCTGAGCAGAAGCCCCGCCCGTGGGCGACTCGAAGCGCGGCTCGGACTCGGAGAACCCCACCTCGTCGACGAGCGCTTCGGGGATCGCGGCGACGGTCGTGGCCATGAGTTCGTCCGTCGCGGCGGCGTACTCGTCGAGCCGGCTGGTCGGTGTCATGGTGCAGCCTCCGAGGGTGAGGGCGAGCGCGGCGGCCGCGACGAGGGCGATGAGGCGTCGCATCCGTCACTCCACCTGCGCATATGCGGGCGCGTAGTCATCGCGGTCGAGCCCGTCGATCGTGATGGGCCCGGCGGTCGTGACGATGGTCTGGCTCGGCGCGAAGAGCTCTGCCTGTCCGCCGGTGATCACGGCGACCATGTTATTGAACGCGGTCGAGCCGGGTGTGTAGAGCGAGCTGTGACTGTCGATCGCGGCGGGCATGCCGTTGCCGGGCACATTGTGGCGCTCGATGTTTCCGCTGTCAGGATCGGATGCCTCGATGAAGCCGGTCTCGAGGCGGGTGACGCCGTCGGCGGTCAGCGTGGACTGCCCGTGCAGAGCGTGCCAGTCGCCACTATTGCCCTGGATGAGTCCGACTACGGCGTCGTTGCGGCTCATCATCGCGTAGTGCGGCACACCTGACGTGTGCGGGAAGTCGTCGATGCCGTCGACACCGTGCCCCATGCCGGCGGCGGCGACATACAGGATGCGGTCGGCGCCCAGGCCCTCCTGCTCGGCCATGCCGACGGTCGCCCCGCCGTAGCTGTGGCCCAGCACCGTGAGCGTCGCCGCCCCCGGCACGACGATGCCGGCCGCGAAGTCGCGCAGCCGCGGCGCGAGCTCTCGCGAATACGACGGGTCCATCGCGGCGGGGATGTCCTGCGGGAACGGGCCGCCCGCCCACTGGAAGACGGCCGATGTCGAACCCGCCGCCTGGTAGAGGTCGGCGGCGCGGGAGTCGCCGAAATCGGTCATGTTCGAGCCCGTGCCGGGCACCGAGATCGCGACCGACGTGACCCATGACGGGATGTCTCCCGTGACGGGGTCGATGGGGCCGTGGTAGGTCGCGATCGCGCCCTGCGCCGGGTCGAAGACGACGACGCGCGAGCCTTCGTACGAGCGCGGTACACCGTGGGCGTCGACGTAGCGCACGTCGTCGGTGAGCAGTCCCCGGTAGTAGTCGATGTGCGTCTGCTGCTCGGCGACGAGCTTGTCGTACTCGGCGTCGATGCCGTCGTGTCCGTAGTATGCCTTCGCGTGGGCGTCGGCGCGCAGCTGCTCGATGCGCTCGATCTCGGCCTCGCGGGCGGCGATCTCGGTGCGCAGGTTGATGCGGTTGGCGCTGACCCGGTCGGCGATGGGGATGCCGTCGAGGTTGCCGATCACCCTGGGCGACTTCTCGATGAGGGCGTCGCGCTGCGAGCGGTCGAGGCTGTCCCAGACCTGTCGGATGAGGTTTGGATCGCCGAGGCCCGCCAGCTGCTCTGCCGTGATCGAATCCGTGTCCTCGGCCCACAAGGCGGCCGACGCGAAGTACCCGCCGCGGCCGATCCGGCCGTCATCGGTCAGCGCGGCGACGAGGTCGATCTGACGCAGCTGATTCGCCGTCTCGCGATCGAGATCGTCGCGCTCGATCTGCAGATCGTTGTAGGCCTGGCTCGCGCCGCGATAGGACTCGATCGCACCGCGCCACCGCTCAAGATAAGAGGGCTTGTCGAGGTAGAGCCAGTCGGGCAGCACGTCGTCCCAGCTCAGCGCCCAGCCGACGACCGTCTCCGAGGCCTGATTGAGCGCTTCACCGCGGCGCGCCCAGATCGCGTCGTAGCGGGTCTGCGCCGTCGCGAGCGCCGTCGCGGCGCGACCCTTCAGCTCTTGCAGCCCCGTGGCGTAACCGTCGAGAATCCCGGCGGCCGATTCGGCGGCATCCGCTGTTCGCGTGAACCGCTCCGACAGCACCGTGATGCGCGGGCGCAGCGCGTCGGCGCTCTCGGCGATGACAGGACCGAGCGCAGCGAGCGCGCGGCCCGACGCGGTGCTGCGATCGCGCTGCGCGGTCGCCCGCGAGCGGAAGAGGCTCGCGAGGTCGCGGATGCCGCCGACATCGCCCTGCGCCGGGTCACCGTCGATTCCGGGAAGACTCATGACCCACCGCCCGCCAGTGCCGCGTCGGTGCGCTGCAGTTCGCTGTGCACGATGCCCGTGTCGGTCGCGACTTCGTCGCCCGCTTCGGACAGGGCGTCCATGGCCGCCCGGATGAGCTCGTCGACGTCACCGAGCGCCGCCTCGACGACGTCAGACTTCACGACGCCGTTGTCGGGGCGCGAGCCGTCGGCGGCGCGGGCCGCCGCAGCACGGAGCTCCGCCACCGCGGTGGTGAAATCGGAGTCGCTGTATTGCACGCCTGTCACCCGCCCAGACTATTTCTCCCCGCCGCGGGCGACATGGGGAGGAATCCCCATCGGCGTGTCAGCCCTGCACGCGCGGAGGAAGACCGCGCGCCGCCGCCACCGCATCAGTCCACCCGCGGTAGAGCTCTTCGCGCCTGTCGGCCTGCATGCGCGGCTCGAAGACGCGCTCGAGCTGCCATCGATCGTGGATGTCATCGCGAGCCCACATGCCCACTTCACTGCCCGCCAGGTGGGCGATGCCGAGCGCGGTGCGCTCGAGACCGACAGGGCGCGCCACGGGGATGCCGAGGATGTCGGCTTGGAACTGACACAGCAGGTTGTTGCGTGTCGCGCCGCCGTCGACCTTGAGCATGGGGATCTCGACGCCATTGCGCCGGAGATTGTCGACGTTGTCCCGGGTCTGGTAGGCCATCGCCTCGATACCGGCGCGCACGACATGCGCCGCGGACGACTCGAGCGTGAGCCCGAGGATGGCTCCTCGCGCATCTCGGTCCCAGTGCGGATCGAACAGCCCAGCGAAGCCGGGAACGAGGTAGACCCCGGCTGTGTCGGGCACGGTCGATGCGATGGCTTCGCTGTCGGCGGCGTCGGGCAAGATGCCCAAGCGGTCGCGCAGCCACTGCATCGTCTGCCCGCTGTGGAAGACCACGCCCTCCGCCTCGTAGGTCACGGCGTCACCGAACTGCCACGCGACGCTGCTGCACATGCCGGGCAGCGTGCGCGGCACGTCGCCCATGTTGACGGTCAGGACACCCGCAGTGCCGAACGTGTTCTTGGCGCTGCCGGTCTCGAGGCAGGCCTGACCGAACAGCCCCGCCTGCTGATCGCCGAGCACGGCGGTCACAGGAACCGGCTGCGGCGCCGGCAGTAGGTCGTGCGCGACGTCGCCGAACCACCCCGCGGACGGCACGATCTCAGGCAGCAGACTCGTGGGGATGTCGAGCATGGCGCAGAACTCTTCGTCCCACCGGGCTCGCGCGAGAGACATCAGTCCCGTGCGGGATGCCGCGCTGGGCTCGGTGCGATGCGCCGTGCCACCGGTCAGGTTCCACAGCATCCACGTGTCGGGTGTGCCGATCGCGAGCTCACCGCGCTCCGCCCGCTCGCGGGCCCCGGGCACGTGTCGGAGCAGCCAGGCGATCTTGGCCGCCGAATAGAACGAATCGTTGCGCACACCCGTGCGTGAGCGGAACTCGTCGTCGAGGCCCCGCTCGGACCACTCCCGCACGATGCCGTCGGTCTGCTTCGACATCCACGTGATGGCGTTGTAGACGGGCACCCCCGTCGAACGGTCCCACATCACGATGGTCTCTCGGTGCGACGTCACCCCGACGGCCGCGATGTCGGCCGCCGTGAGACCGGCGCGTTCGAGCGCGACGGCGAGTGAGCGGCGCGGTGCATCCCACATCTCCTGCGGGTCGAACTCGACCCACCCTTCGTGGGGGAAGATCGTGGCGATCGACGCGGAAGCCTCACCGACGGTGCGACCCGCATCGTCGATGACGATCGCTCGGGCGCTGCTGGACCCCTCATCGAGGGCGACGACGTATCTGCCGGTCACGGCGGACTCCCTTTCGAGTCAGACGCGCTCGGGAACGCGCAAGTGATCGAGCCATTCACGGTAGCCCGCGATCTCGGCCGAGCGGCGGTCATCGTCCCATCCGCGGTGAGCGGCGAGGATCTCGGCGGCGCGCTCGGCGCCACCGAGCCCGTGGCCGGGTTCGAAGGCCAGCAGGATGCGGCGCGCGAAGACGTCGGTGAGGGTTTCGGCGAACTCGTCGTCGACCGCGAAGATGAGTTCGGCGGCGATTGCGGGGCTGTCAGGATCGAAGCGCTCGGCAAGGGCGGGGTCCCGCTGGGCGAGCTCGAGGACCTGCTGCGCGCGGGTGCCGTACAACGACCAGAGGCGGCGCGATGTGTCCGAGTCGATCGTCGTGTTCGCCAGGAAGGCCCGCTCGAACGCGGCGAGGTCGGCGGCGCGCGCGCCGGGAAACGGCTGCTGTTTGCTGATCGGCTTCTTGCGAGCGCGAGCCTTGAGCTTCTTCACGGCGAGGTCGGTGGCGTCCTCAGCGAGCTGCCGATACGTCGTGAGCTTGCCTCCGACGATGGACAGGATGCCGGGGTATCCGTCCTGCGCATGGTCACGGACGATGTGGCTGCGCGGCACTTTCCATTCCGGGATGTCCGGCGCATACGGCAGTGGGCGCACACCGCTGTATGTGTAAAGCACATCGTCGGCCGTGAGGTTGGCGTCGGGCATGAGTGCGTTCGCCTCGGTGAGGAGGTAATCGACCTCGTCGCTCTCCGCACGGGCCGAGTCCGGCTCGAGGTCGTACTTGATGTCGGTGCAGCCGATGAGGTATCGCCCCATCCACGGGATCACGAGAACGAGGCGTCCGTCCGTCTGCGACTCGTAGTACACGACGTCCGTCGGGGCACCGGGGAACCGGTCGACGATGATGTGGCTGCCTTTCGCCCCGCCGATGAGGCGCGGCGACGCCACAGCCTGGCCGGACTCACCCGCCAGCACGTCGTCGACCCACGGGCCGCCCGCGTTGATCGTGACGCGGGCCCGGATGTCGCGCTCTTCCCCGTCGTCGGTGCGCACGCGCACGCCGGTCACGGCCCCGCCGTCCCGCAGCACGCCGACGGCCTTCGTGTGGATGTGGATTCGGGCACCGGCGTCGGCGGCGGCGACCGCGAGCTCGGCACAGAGCCGCTCGGCGTACTCGACCTGGCCGTCGGTGAACAGGGCCGCGCCACTCAGGCCGGTCGCGTTCATTCCCGGGAAGCGGTTCTTGATGGCTCGCGCAGACAGCACGCGATGCCAGGGCACGGATTTGTCCGCGGAGAGCACGTCGTACGCGAGCATGCCGAGGCGGATCATCCACGAGGGGCGGGTGTTGCGAGAGTAGAAGGGCATGATGAGGCGCACGGGCTTCACGAGATGCGGCGCGACGCGGAACAGGAGCTCGCGCTCGCGCAGCGATTCGCGCACGAGACGGATGTCACCGCGCTCGAGGTAACGCAGCCCCCCGTGCACAAGGCGGCCCGACCAGGCCGAGACTCCGAAGCACAGGTCCTCTTGCTCGACCAGCGCCACCGAGAGACCACGCTCGGCGGCGTCGCGAGCGATGCCGAGCCCGTTGATCCCTGCGCCGATCACGACGACGTCGTACGTGAGCTGTCCAGCCTTGGTCACGGTGCCTCCTCGACGATGGCGTGAATATTCAGTCGTTGACTGAATGGCCTTCCGCTAGTGTAGCGCGAGAACCGCCGAGGGGAATGGGACAAGCTGATCCTGGGACGCCTGGGGCCCTGGCCCAGTCTGACAGAATGACTCAAATCCCAGGCGGAGACAGGAAAGGCAATCGATGCCCCAGGACCGCAACGACCCCGACGCCCAGCGCATGATGACGAAGGTCTCGCACCTCTATCACACGCGCGGGATGGTGCAGACAGAGATCGCGCGCACGTTGGGCCTCTCGCAGGCGAGGGTCTCGCGGCTGCTCTCTTCCGCAGAGGATGCCGGCATCGTGCGCACGATCGTGGTTCCGCCCCCCGGGCTCAACGCGGATCTCGAGCAGCGCCTCGAGCAGGACTTCGGACTGCTCGAGGCCCACGTCGTCGATGCGATCGACGAGTCCGAGCGCGAACGCACCGACCACGTCGGCCGCGCACTCGCCCCGATCTTCCAGGTCGCTCCGATCGACGGCAAGACGATCGGCTTCACATCGTGGAGCCGATCGCTGCGCAGTTTCGTCGCCAATCTGCAGCGGTTCCCTCGCGCGAAGGCGCGGGCGGTCGTCGAGCTGCTCGGCGGCGTCGGACAGCCCGCGATCCAGCACGTGGCCACCGTGGCGACCGAGCGATTCGCGAAGCTCACCGACGCCGAGGCGCTGTTCATGCGCGTGCCGGGCGTCGTGCCGACCCCACAGATGCGCGAAGCGATCCTCGCGAACGACCCGCACGCCCGGCGCGCGCTCGAAACGATGTCGCAGCTGGACATCGCCCTCGTCGGCATCGGCAATTGCACGATCGTGCCGCCGCTGGTGGGCGGTGACAACTTCTTCACGCAGGAACAGTTCGACAGGGCGCGATCACTGGGCGCCGTCGGCGAGATCAATCTGCGATTCATGGATGCCGACGGGCGGCCCGTCGCATCCGAACTCGACGAGCTCGTGCTCGGCGTGAGCCTCGAGCAGATTCGCCGCGCCGAGCGTCGCATCGGAGTCTCGGGCGGCGCCGGGAAACACGACGCCGTGCTCGCCGCCGTACGCGGCGGGTGGATCAATGTGCTCGTGACCGACGAAGAGACAGCGCGCTACCTCCTCGAACAAGGCCCATCCTCCGCCTGAGCAACCGCGCCCCCACGTCGACGCAACCGCGTCGGCGCGCCTTCTCGCGCCCGTCGCAGCCGCTTGACACCCGACGGACCGAGGCCTAGCATCACTCCAACGGCATCTCAATTCGATAGTCGCATAGGTATTCAGATGTCACTCCACACAGGTTTCGAGGGAGAAACGCAATGACCAATCACAGCAAGCGCCGCGGGGCTACGCTCCTCGCCGGACTCGCGATCGCCGCACTCGGCATCGCCGGCTGCAGCACGACCGACTCCGGTGGCGGCGCGGACGGCGGGCCGAGCGATTCGAAGGTGATCGGCGTCTCGGTCGCCGACCAGAAGTCGCTGTTCTACATCGCAGCGGTTGATGGCATGAAGGCCGCGGCTGAGGAAGCGGGCTACGAACTCATCGTCGAGTCCGCCGACAATGACGCCAGCCGCCAGGTCAACCAGGTGCAGAACCTGCTTACGCAGCAGGTCGGCGTGCTCATCTACACCCCGCAGGACGCCACGGCGGCCGCCGCCGGTGTGCGCCTCGCGAACGACGCCGGCGTGCCGGTCGTCGCGGTGGACCAGAAGCCCGAGACCGACGACGCCGAGATCCGCACCTTCATCGCGACGGACAGCGTCAAGGCCGCATACGAGGTCTGCACCTGGATGTTCGAACAGATCGGCAACGAGGGCGACATCGCCGTGCTGCAGGGGCCGCTCGGCTCGACCGCGGAGCTCCAGCGCTCCGAGGGATGCCAGCAGGCGATCGACGAGAACCCGGGCATCAACGACGTGCAGTGGGAGAGCGCCAACTGGGATGAGAGCCAGGCGTTCGACGCCTCGCAGAACATCCTGACGGCGCACCCGAACCTCAAGGCGATCTTCGGCGAGAGCGACGCTATGGCGATGGGCGCGGCCAAGGCCGCCCAGCAGGCGGGCCGCGACGGCATGTTCTTCGTCGGCATCGACGGCTTCCCGACCATGTTCGACGCCATCTCGGACGGCCTCACCCACGCCACCATGGCGCAGCAGCCCTACATGATGGGCCAGCTCGCGGTCGAGAACGCCATCGCGCTCCTCGAGGGTGAAGGCGACGACATCCCGGCCGAGCAGTATCAGGACGCCGTGCTCGTGAACAAGGCGAACGTCGCCGAGAACGACCCGACGAAGTTCTACGGCCCGAACGTCGGCACTCGCTGACCCGACGCCCCTGATGGGTGGTGCGGCCCCGCGCCGCACCACCCTCATCCGGAAGGAGCCATGCCATGGCTGAACGCGCAGCATCCGCCGCGACTGGCCTCGTCTGCACGGGTCTGACGAAGCGCTACGGCGGCGTCACCGTCGTGAAGGACATCGACATCACCCTGACGCCGGGGTCGGTGCTCGGTCTCGTCGGCGAGAACGGCGCGGGCAAGTCGACGACCTCGGGCATGATCGCCGGTCTCGTCCAGCCCGACGGCGGCACGATGACGATCGACGGTGAACGGTATGCACCGGGTTCACCCGGCGATGCGCTCCGCTCCGGCGTCGTGCTCATTCACCAGGAGATTCGGATGGTGCCCGAACTCTCCGTTGCCGAGAACATCTTCATCGGACGCCTGCCGCGCAAGCGCGGAGGGATCGACCGCAACCGCCTCAATGCGGAGGCCCGCGCCGTGTTGGACCGCCTCGGCTCGCGCATGGACCCGCGCCAGCGCGTCGGCGACCTCTCGATCGCCGCCCAGCAGGAGATCGAGATCGCGCGCGCTCTCAGCCGCGAACCCCGCTACATCATCTTCGACGAGCCCTCCGCCTCACTCGGCAAGTCCGAGACCGCCCGCGTCTTCGACCAGATCGACGCGCTGCGGTCGGCGGGCGCCGGCATCGTCTACATCTCGCACCGCATCGAGGAGATCACGCGCCTCTCCGACGCGATCCTCTGCCTGCGCGACGGCCACGAAGCGGCTCGGTGGGATACCGGCGACGTGCCGCGGGATGACATCGTTCGCGCCATGGTCGGCCGCGACTTCACCTACGGCCACGACACACCACCCGCGGCGGCCGAGAAGACGATCATCCAGGTCTCCGGGCTCGGTCGCACCGGCGCCTTCGAGGGGATCGATTTCTCCGTCCGCGCGGGCGAGATCCTCGGGATCGCCGGCCTGGTCGGCGCAGGGCGCAGCGAAGTCGTGCGAGCCATCGCCGGCGCCGACCGCGCTGACACGGGTGAGATCCGCATCGACGGCCGTCCGGTGACGATCCGAAATCCCCGTGACGGCATCCGCGCCGGCATCGCCATGGTGCCCGAGGACCGCAAGTCGCAGGGGCTCCTGCTCAGTCGCGACAGCACCGAGAACATGACCCTCCCGTGGCAGAAGGAACTGTCACGGCGCGGCATCGTCACCCACAAGGAGCTCGCCAAGACCTACCGCACGCAGCGCCGTGAGCTCGACATCCGGGGCCAGGCCGATGCCAGTGTCGGCCACCTCTCGGGCGGCAACCAGCAGAAAGTGCTCCTGGCCAAGTGGCTCATCAAGCAGCCCAAGGTCCTCATCCTCGACGAACCGACGCGCGGCGTCGACGTCGGAGCGAAGATGACGATCTACGACGCCATCCGCCGTCTCGCCGATGACGGCGTCGCCATCATCGTGGTGTCCTCCGAGCTCGAAGAGGTCCTCGGCCTCTCGCACCGCGTGCTCGTGATGTCCGGCGGTCGCCAGCAGGGCATCCTCGACCGCGATGCGGCCACTCCCGAAGCCGTCATGCGTCTCGCGCTGCCCCAGCACGCCGAGACCGCCCACCTCTGATCCCGAACTCTTTCCCTGGAGATGAAACGATGAGCGTTTCCGAACCCTCGACCTCGACGAACCCGTCGACTCCGAGTCCCGCGACGGTCGCGCAGCGCACCGTCCCCACGGACGGTGCGTCCGGCGAGGGCCGTGTCCGTCGCATCCTTTCGAAGATCCCCGGTCCGCTCGTCGGGCTCGTCGTGATCTTCATCCTGCTGTCGTTCCTCTCGCCGTACTTCCTCACGTCGCGGAACCTGCTGAACATCCTCACGCAGATCTCGGCGATCGGCGTCATGTCGGTCGGGGCACTGATGGTCATCATCGTCGCCGGCATCGACCTGTCGGTGGGCGCCGTGCTGGCGCTCAGCTCGATGACGATGGCCTACCTGTACAGCTACTCGGGCCTGCCCTTCGAGCTCGCGCTTGTGCTGGGGCTGGCCACTGGCGCCGGCATCGGGCTGCTCAACGGCATCCTCATCACCTACGGCAGGTTGCAGCCCTTCATCGCGACTCTGGCGACGATGTCGGCCGCGACGGGACTCGCCGTGTTCATCACGGGCGGCAACACCGTCAACGGCTTCCCCGAGTGGTTCACGGCCCTCACGCGCATGAGCGTCCTGGGCGTGCCGATCCAGGGCATCATCCTGGTGGGTGTCTTCCTCATCGCGGCCTTCTGGCTGCGCTTCCGCCCCGGTGGGCGCGCGCTCTACGCGATCGGCGGCAACGAGGAAGTCGCCCGCCTGTCAGGCATTCCCGTCCGCCGCATGAAGCTGCTCGTCTATACGATTGCGGGGCTTCTCGCCGCTGTCGCCGGCCTGCTCGTCACGTCGCGCCTGGACTCGGCCCAGCCGACGGCCGGTGCCGCCGATCTGCTGAACGTCATCGCGGTCGTCGTGATCGGCGGCGCGAGTCTCGCGGGCGGCACGGGCTCGGTGCTCGGCACGTTCGTGGGTCTGCTCATCATCGGCGTACTGAACAACGGGATGTCACTTCTCGGCGTCTCACCGAACCTGCAGCCCGTCGTCCTCGGTGCCGTCATCGTCGCGGCCGTCATGACCGACCGCCAGTCCTCGAAGGCGCAGAGCGGCGGCAGGTAGCACTCGACGCAGAAAGAGGAGGTCCTGCCGACGGACGGCGGGACCTCCTCTTTCTGGTGGGCTCTCGTAGCGCCCGAGTCCCTACCCGGGCTCAGCCACCACGCAGGACGTCATCAAGCGTGCGGTGGACGACGTGTGGGCCCGCGAAGCGCGCGCACAGCGCCTCTTCGACGGCGGCATCCGTCATGTCGATCTCGTCGGCGAGCGAGCCGAGCGTATCCGGGTTCCAGTCGAGCTCGAGGAGCGCGTTCACCCGCGTCAGAACTGTGCGCGCGGCGGAGGTGACCCGCAAAGGCACACTCGCGCTGTA
Organism: Microbacterium sp. Y547; assembly: GCF_057669785.1. Lineage (NCBI taxonomy): Bacteria > Bacillati > Actinomycetota > Actinomycetes > Micrococcales > Microbacteriaceae > Microbacterium > Microbacterium sp. Y547. The sequence continues at coordinate 16,522 of NZ_JBYHFN010000008.1, read as the reverse complement.
GAGGCGCACGCCACGGGCGACACGTTGCGCCGTGCCGACGAGCTTGACCTGACCGCGCGCGTTGACGCTGTAATCACCGGGGCAGTACTCCCCCGGCACGGCGCCGAAACGCGCGTCGACCCCCCACTCCCGCAGCAGCGCGACGAACTCCTCGCCGTGGTCCATGAAGACGTCGCGGTTGTCGAGCCGCTGCGGCTCCAGGGTCACGATATCGAGCACGACCCAGTCCGGGTCGAGCGCGACGGCGCGCCCCCCGGCGGGGCGGATGATCGGCTCGTATCCGGCCTCGCGCGCGGCCTTCTCGGCGGCGGCGAAGCTCGGGTGCAGGCTCTCCCTGCGACTGAAGGCGAGGGTCGGCGCGGGCCGGAAGACACGCACGACCCGGTCGGGAGCACGATGCTCGGCGAGGGCGTACAGCAGGTCGAGCGACGAGAGAACATCGGCGCCGGCGCCCCGCTCACCCGGAACCGGGACGGAGCGGACGACGGCGGTGGCGGAATGCTGCGTGTCGATGCCACGAGCATAGGGTGCAGTCCCCCTCTCGAGGAGACTGCACCCTGATGCGTCGGATGCCGTGTCGCGGCTCAGGAGAGCGGCTCCTCGAGCGCGGTCTTGAACGCCGCGAGAAAGCGCGCGCCCGTGGCTCCGTCGATGGCGCGGTGATCGCACGTGAGCGTGTACTCGGCGATCGGCGCCCAGACGCCCTCTCCGTCGCGCTGCACGAAGCGCTGCACCGTCGCCCCGACGGCGAGGATCGCCGCTTGCGGCACGTTGAGAATCGCGTCGAAGCGCGTGACGCCCATCATCCCGAGGTTCGAGACGGTGAAGGTGCCGCCCGTGATGTCGTCACGGGTCAGGGCTCCGTCACGGGCGCGGGTCACAACGTCGGCGCGGACCCGCGCGATCGACGCGAGATCGTCACGGGAGACGTCGTGCACGACGGGCACGACGAGCCCCTTGGGAGTGTCGACCGCAACACCGATGTTCGCCTTCGAGAAGCGCACGACGGCGTCCTCGGCGACGTGCACGTTGAGGTCGGGCACCTCGGCGAGCGCTCGGGCCACGGCACGCAGGATCGCGTCGGTGACGTTGGCGGTCGGCTCTGCGGCGCGCACGCGCAGTGCGGCGGTCATGTCGACCTCGGCCGTGACGTGGAAGACCGGGGCTGCCCAGGCCTGCACCATTCGGCGCGCAGCCGTGCGGCGAAGCCCCTTGAGCGGCTCGACGACGCCTTCTTCGACGGCCTCGCTCACGCCGGCACCGCTGCGTCCGCCGAGGCCGCGGTCGCGGATGCCCGACCCGCGCATCCGTACTCCTGCATCTTCTGCACGGTTGCCTCGATCATGCGGTCACGGCCGACGGCCATGGCTTCCTCGAACTGACGGTCGCCCTGCGACCATGTCTCTTCGATGCCGGCGCGGAACGCGTGCCGCAGGTCGGTGTCGGCGTTGAACTTGTGCACGCCTGCCTCGGTAGCCGCGCGCAGCTGGTCGACGGGGACCCCCGAGGCACCGTGCAGCACGAGCGGGATGCCGGTGACATGGCGGATCGCGCGGATCCGGTCGATGTCGAGCGGCTGCGGTTCGATTCCGGTCACGCCGTGCATGACGCCGGCTGAGATCGCGAGCAGGTCCACACCTGTTTCGGCGACGAAGCGCTCCGCTTCTTCGACACTCGTGTAGTAGTCCTCCCAGCGGATGTCGTCAGCGGCATCCGGGATGCGGCCGAGCTCGGCCTCTACCGGAATGCCAAAGGCGTGGGCGACGCGGACGACCTCTGCCGTGACGCGGATGTTCTCCTCGAAGTCGAGGTGCGCGCCGTCGAACATGATCGAGTCGAACCCGAGCCGGATCGCCTCGAACACCTCGTCGTAGGTGCCGTGGTCGAGATGGATGGGCGCCTGCAGGCCGGATGCGTCCAGCTCGCGGCGCGTCATCTCATAGGCCGCGCGCAGACCCATGTGCGGCACGATCGCCCGACCGACCTGCAGGAACACCGGCGCCTGGGCAGCCTGAGCCGCGCGGATCAGCGCCTGCGTCGTCTCGGGGTTGTGCATGTTGAACGCGCCGACGGCGTAGCCGCCTTCCTGCGCGGCGGTGATCAGACCTAGAGGATCGACTCGAGCCATGATGCTTTTCTCCTTCTGGGCTTCTTCGCCCATCCACACTCGTGCGGGTCAGTCCGTCTCGATGATCGCGACGATGCTGCGCACCTCGACGGAGTCGCCCTCGTCGACCAGGATCTCGGTCAGCGTGCCGGTCGCGGGCGCCTCGAGGGTCTCTTCGACCTTCTCTGCCTCGACCTCGGCCAAGGGCTCGTCTTCGGTGACCCGGTCCCCGACCTTCTTGTGCCACTCGATGATCGAGCCTTCGCTCATTCCCATGCCCCACTGCGGGAGCAGGACTTCTACTCGTGCCATCGTTCTCTCCTTGGTTCTGCGTCGAATCAGGCGCCCGCTGCGGCGGGAGCCGTCAGGCCGGTCACGCGACGTACAGCGGCGGCGATTCCGTCCTTGTTGGGGTACATCTGCTTCTCCAGCGAAGGGCTGAAGGGGATCTGCATGTCGGGAGCCGTGAGGCGCACGATCGGCGCGGTGAGCGCGTCGAAGACCTCTTCCGAGGCGATCGCGCTGATCTCGGCGGCCGCACCGCACGTGCGGTGCGCGGGCTCGGCGATCACCAGTCGGCCGGTCTTGGCGACCGAGCGAAGGATGGCGTCACGGTCCAGCGGGACGAGCGTGCGAGGGTCGATGACCTCTGCCGACACGCCCTCGGCGGCGAGCTCTTCGGCAGCGGCGAGGGCTTCAGGCACGGAGCTGGAGATCGCGACGATCGTCACGTCGGTTCCCTCACGGGCCGTGCGAGCGACACCGAACGGAATCTGGAACTCCTCGTCGGGCACTTCTTCCTTGCTGCCCCACAGGAGGCACGCTTCGAAGGTGAGGACGGGGTCGTCCATGTCGATCGCGGCGCGCAGGAGGCCCTTCGCGTCGGTCGGGCTGGACGGCACCATGATCTTCAGGCCCGGGACGTTCATGAACATCGGGTAGGGACGGTCGGAGTGGTGGGCGCCGGTGTTCAGGCCGTAGAACATCGCCGAGCGGAACACCGCGGGCATCGAGGCCTGACCGCCGAACATGTAGCGGTTCTTGGCGACCTGATTCACGAGCTGGTCCATCGCCATGTAGAGAAAGCTCGAATACGACAGGTCGACGATCGGGCGCAGGCCCGTCATCGCGGCACCGGCAGCCGCCCCGACGATGCCTTCTTCAGAGATGGGGGTGTTGCGGATGCGGTTCGACCCGTACATCTGCACGAAGTCACCCGTCTCACGACGCGCCTTCCCGCCACCGGTCGTGCCGTACACGTTGGCCTCGACGTCTTCGCCGATGATGATGACGCGCTCGTCGGCATCCATCGCCTCGCGCTGGGCGGCGCCGATCGCGCCGAGGAAGCTCATGACGCTCATGCTGAGTACTCCGTATCCGTGTAGAGGTCTTCGAAGGCGACAGAAGGATCGGGGAAGGGGCTCTCTTCAGAGAAGCGGACCGCCTCGTCGACCTCGGCGAGGACCTCGGCCTCCAGGGCATCCATCGCCTCGGTGGAGTGACCGTTCGCGACGAGGTGCTCGCGGAAGAGCACGAGCGGGTCTTTCTGGAGCCATGCCTCGCGCTCGTCGGCGGGACGATAGTCGGTGCCCAGTCGCAGCCCCTCGGAGTGCTCGTTGTAGCGGTAGGTGACGACCTCGACGAGGGTGGGCCCTCCACCACTGCGCGCGCGCTCGACGGCGCTCGCGACGGCCGCATAGACCGCGAGCACGTCCTGGCCCTCTTCGACCCGGACACCGGGCATCCCGAAGCCGGCGGCGCGGTCGGCGATGACGCCGCTCGTGACGGTGTGCGCCGGGGTCGACAGTGCGTACTGGTTGTTCTCGCACAGGAAGATCACGGGGAGCTTCCACACGCCCGACATGTTCATCGATTCGTAGAGCACACCCTGATTGGCGGCACCGTCACCGAAGAAGGCGAGCGCGACCGAGTCGCGGCCCAGCACCTGCGACGACAGCGCAGCGCCCATCGCGATCGGGATGGAGGAGCCGACGATGCCAGACTCGCCCAGGCTGCCGACCGAGAAGTCGGCGAGGTGCAGCGAACCGCCCTTGCCCTTGCAGACGCCCGTGGCCTTGCCCTGGAGCTCGGCCATGAGCGGTCCGAGCGGAGAGCCCTTGCCGATGGGGTGGCCGTGACTGCGGTGGTTGCCCGTCATGTAGTCGCCGTCGCGCAGCGCCATCGTCGCGCCGACGACCTGGGCTTCCTGACCGATCGACGTGTGCACGGTGCCGGGGATGTGCCCACGCTTGACCATCTTGGATGCGCGCTCGTCGAACGCGCGGATGCGCAGCATCCTGCGCTGCATCTCGAGCAGGAACTCGTCGGACAAACCGTCCATCGGTCGACCCTCTCCGTCGTGGGAATAACTATTCCGCGTGTGTATGAGTATTCTATGTGGCGTGCCCTGGCCGTGCAAGCGCCCCGGCAGGTACAAGGTCATCGATGCGGTCGAGGATGAAGTCCGGCCGCAAGCGGGGCTCGCAGCGCTGGACATCGGCAAGCTGCGAGTCGCCGGTCAGGACGAGAGCCGTGCTGATGCCGGCGTTGATTCCCATCCGCACATCGGTCTCGAGGCGGTCGCCGACCATGACGACGCGCCCGACGTCAGGGCCGAGAAGCCCCAGGACGGACTCGATCATGATGCGGTCGGGTTTGCCCATGTTGGCCGAGCAGCGCACCCCGGTGGTCGCCTCCAGAGCGGCGATGATGCCGGCGGCATCGGGTTCTCCTCGCCCACCCGGAAAAGGACAGTACCGATCCGGGTTGGTCGTGATGAGGATTGCTCGCCCGTGCTGCCACAGCGCATCGAAAGCGATCTGCAGCTTGCTGTAGTCGAATGCGCGGTCGTAGCTCGCGATCACGATGTCGATCTCGGCGGGATCGTCGCTCATCGCGATCCCGGCCGCGGCGAGCGCCCGCACGAGGGGCGCTTCGGCGATGGGGTAGACGACGGCCTTCGGATGCTGCGCCTTCAACCACGCGACGGTGCTGACGATGGTATTGACGATCTCCTCGTGCGACACCGCGATGCCGAGGCGCGTGAGCTTGTCGAGGTACATCTGCGGATCGCGCGTCGGATTGTTCGAGAGGAACACGCGCCGAGCCCCGCGGTCTCGCAGCCCGTCGAGCAGCTCCCGAGCGCCCGGAAGCAGCTCATCGCCGAGATAGACCGTCCCGTCCAGGTCGAAGAGGTAGGCGTCGAACCAGTCGTCGGGGCGCCGGCGCCGCACGTCTGCGTCAGACATCGGCCACCTCCGCAATGGCCGGGAACAGGGGGCGAACGGCGGGATAGACCTCGCGATACACCCCGTAGAGCGCGTCGTATCGCCGGACCGCGGCGGGATCGGGTTCGTACCGACGCCCACGCCGCGTCATCGTCGCCGCGGCATCCGCCACATTTGCGTGAAGCCCCGCGCCCGCGGCCGCGAGGATGCCCGCACCGAGCGCCGTCGCCTCATCGTGACCGGCGAGCACGAGCGGCCGACCGAGCACGTCCGCGAAGATCTGGCACCACAGCGGACTGCGCGCGCCTCCGCCCATCGCGACGAACTCGCGTACGCGCTCGTCGAAGTGCGGTTCGGCGTGCTCGAGACACCAGCGCAGTTCGAACGCGATGCCCTCGAGCACCGCCCGATAGATGTGCGCGCGCGTGTGGACGCCACCGAACCCGATCATGACGCCCCGCGCCCGGTGGTCCCACAGCGGAGTGAGCTGGCCGTTCCAGTACGGCACGACGAACAGACCCTCGGCCCCGGGCGCGATGGCGGCGGCCTGAGTCTGCCAGTACTCCTCGCGCGAAACATCGGCCGGCTCCCCGGCGGCGATCTCATTGAGGAACCACGAGACCAGGAAGGTCCCTGCTCCGACGAAGAGTTCGTTGTTGACGCTCCCGGCCATGGCCCCCGCCATCGAACGATGTGACAGACGGGGCCGATAGGTCGGGCTGAAGATGCCTGCGATGAGTCCGGTTCCAAGATTGAGATAGGCATCTCCGGGTGCGGTGACGCCCGCACCGAGGCCCGCGGATTGGCCGTCCCCGGAACCGGCGACCACGAGGACGGATGCAGCGAGCCCGAGCTCGTCGGCAGCGGCGGCGGTCAGCGTGCCGATGGGGGTGCCCGGCGCCACGAGATCGGCGAGGTGGTCCGTGGTGAGACCCACGAGGTCGAGCACCTCGGGCGCATACTCGCCCGCGGCGAAGTCCATGAGCCCGAGCGGATCCGCGCTCGCGGTCGAGGTCACCCACAGCCCTGTGAGGCGATGCACGAGATAGCCATGCACCTCGACGACCTTCGCCGTGCGGGCGAGCGCGTCCGGCTCGTTCTCGGCGAGCCACAGCAGTTTGTAGAGCGCGGGCGTCGGGTTGGGCGGTTTGCCCGTGAGCGCGTGGATGCGTTCGGAGCCGAAGCGATCGACCTGCGCGCCAGCGCGGGCATCGAGCCACAGCATTGCAGGACGCAGCGCCTCGCCGTCCGCGTCGACGCACGCGAAGCTCTCGCGCTGGTGCGTGACCGCGAGGGCTGCGACGCGGCCGGGGTCGATCTGCGCGAGGCACTCGCGGACGGCCGCGGTCGTGGCACCCCACCAATCACGCGGGTCCTGCTCGCCCCATCCGGGCTGCGGGATAGACAGGGGCAGCTCGCTGCGCCCGCTCGCGATCGCACGGCCCTCGAGGTCCCACGCGATGCACTTCGCGCCCGTCGTCGAGCAGTCGATGGCGAGCACGACGTCGATCACGGCGTTGCTCCCGCGGCCTTCGCGGCGGCGTCTTCGGCGCGGGCGATCACGGCGGCGACGTCGCCCGTGGTCCACCAGCCCGCTTCAGCGAGCAGGTCGATCACGGTCACGCGGTTACGCATGTACAGGCAGTTCGCCACGGCCCAGTGCCATACCTCTGGGGTGACCCAGTCACCGAGGTCCGGCACGCGCAGGGGAGCTTCGGCCGCAGCGAGCGCGGAAGCGAGCGCCTGGCCGTCGGGAAGCATGCCCCCCAGTCGCGACACGAGCGCGTCCGCGTCGGCCAGCAGTCGCAGGGGGGCATCGCCGGCGGCGGCCCAGGCCGTGCGCTTGGCGGAGTAGTCCTTCCAGCACTCTTCGCCGAGCGCCCCGCTCGGGTCGCACACGGCGAAGGCTTCGAGCACGCGTGCGCGTGCGTCGCCCTCGGGCGCTGTGATCTCGCGCCCCGCGCGGATCTGTTCGAGCAGGTGCGCCCAGGCACTCGCGGCCACGACCGAAGCGACACCCACCTGAGCGCCGTGCAGACCCACCTCACGACCGGTCGCGACGGCGTACATGTCGAGCATGTGGCTGACGAGGTGCTCGACTCCGGACAGGCAAGCGGTCGAACCTGCGATGCCCGTGCCGATCCCCCGGATCGCGAGGACCCGCGTGAGCTGCTCAACGGCATGGGGAGCGCCCGAGCCGAGCCCGACGCCCCATTGCGCGGGATCGCCGGCGAATTCCTGCAGCAGATCGCGCGGGGTCGTGTGGAAACTCGTGTCGGTGCCCACCTGCGACGCGAGCCACCAATCCGCCGGAGCGGTGAAGAGCGATTGCACCTCGCCGAAGCCTGCGGAGTTGAGCTCGCGCGGCGCGGTGCGGATGACGGCGGTGTCGGCGAGCACGACCTCGGGCCAGCGGGAGTCGATCGTGCGCTTCGCGCCGGCGCGCAGCACGACAGAGACGTTGTCGGTGTAGCCGTCGACCGACGCCGCCGTCTGGATGATGACCAGGGGGAGGTTGCCGGCCGCCGCTGAAGCGAGCTTGGCGATGTCTGAGATCGTGCCTGAGCCGATCGAGACGATGCCGTGGGCCCCCCGAACCGCGTCGGTCGCCGCGCGCAGCGCGTCGTCGTCGACGTGGAGGTGCCCGGGCGTGCCCAGCACGACCTCGGTCACTTCGAAATCACGCGACAGCTGCTCGATGACACGCGGTTTGAGCAGAGTCTCGCCCGACAGGATGGGCGTGGCATCGACGAGAACGGCGATGACGGTCTCGCCGGACCCGTGCTGCTCGCCGCGCAGCAACTCGCGCATCTCGGCCGTTGCGCGCGCCGATGCGTTGTCTTCGATCACGAGCCGCTTGAGGCCCAGCGGCGTGAGCGCATCGGGCCGTTCGCCTGCTGCGATCGCCGCGCGAACCGCGGTCAGATCAGTGGGATCGTCGATATCCGAGAACGCACTCATGGCCCCTGCTTTCACCTTCGAACTGCGAACCACCGTCCCGCATACTTATTCGACATATGAATGGAGGGTGTATCGGCGAGTGTAGGTCGAGGCTCGCGAGAGTGTCAAGGCGCGCCAGACAGCCCTCGTGCACGCACGAGAGTTGCTCGACCGCGCGCCGCCGCCACCGAGGCGGCGCGCGGTCTCTGTCAGCCTCGGGCGGTGAAGATGACGCGGCTGCCCACGCGGCGGGCCGTGCAACCCGGCAGGTCGAGAGGGCCCTGACCCGTCCATCCGGTCACGAGGCGGGCGACCTCGAGGGTCTGGGCGCGCGTCAGGCTCTCGTGGAACTCACTGGCCACGACGTGCCGGATGATGCGGTGCCGCAGCGCCGCGGGATTGGCGGCGAGCGCCGCGACCGAGACCGCGATGCCGGCCTCAGCGTGTTCGACGATGTCCTCGATCGTCTCGGCGATCATCTCGTCGAACGCTTCGGCATCTTCGCGCAACTGCGCCGCCGTGCGGGCGAGAGCGTCGGCGACGCCAGGTCCGAGCTCTCGCTCGAGCACGGGCAGCACCGTCTCGCGCACCCGCACGCGGGCAAACCGTACGTCGGTGTTGTGCGGGTCACGCCACGGGGTCAGCCCTTCGGCGGCGCACGCCGCCTCGGTCGTCGCACGCGTCACATCGAGCAGGGGGCGCAGCAGCGGGGTTCCCCCGAGGTCGGACGAGGGCGCCATGCCCGACAGGCTCGTGGCGCCCGATCCCCGAGCGAGCCCGAGAAGAACGGTCTCGGCCTGGTCGTCGCGCGTGTGGCCGACGAGGATCGCGGCCGCCCCGAGTTCGAGCGCCGCAGCACCGAGAGCGCCATAGCGCGCGGCGCGCGCCGCCGCCTCGGGACCGCCCTCGTCTCCGACGTCGACGCGCACGATCCGGGTGTCGAGGCCGAGACGCCGGGCCTGACCGGCCGCCGCGGCGGCGACGTCGCCAGATCCGTCCTGCAACCCGTGATCGACGACGACCGCCGTCGCCCGGATGCCCCGAGCCGGGGCGGCGAACGCCGTCGCGGCGGCGAGCGCCAGCGAATCGGCCCCGCCCGACAGCCCCACGACGACGGCAGAATCAGCGGGCACCGCGGCGAGCGCGCCGCGCGCGGCGCGGCGAACCTCGGCGACGGCGGGGTGCAGGCCCGGTCTGTGCTCGGTCACCTCACCACGGTACCGGGGGGGGCCGTGTGCGCGGCTTCGGGCGATCCGGGCCGCGACGGCGCAGCCGCGCCGTCTGCGCGGCCAAGTGCCCGCGACTAGGCTGGTCGCGGACTTTTCCCCGACCCTAGGAGCAGCAGCATGGGCGCGTACGACGCAGTCATCGAGATCCCGCGGGGCAGCCGCGTCAAGTATGAGGTCGACCACGGCACGGGCCGCGTCTTCCTCGACCGCATCCTCTACACGGTGTTCGGATACCCCACGAACTACGGCTTCTTCGAGAACACCCTCGGCGAAGACGGCGACCCGCTCGACGTGCTCGTGCTGCTCGACCGCGACCTGTACCCCGGCATCCTCGCGAGCGTGCGCCCCGTCGCCGTGCTCAAGATGAGCGACGAGGCCGGCGGCGACGACAAGGTCGTCGCCGTGCTCGCCAAGGACCCGCGCTGGGCCCACATCCAAGACGTCGACGACATCGACGAGTGGACCAAGAACGAGATCGCGCACTTCTTCGAGCACTACAAGGACCTCGAGCCCAACAAGTGGGTCAAGGTCGACGACTGGGCAGGCGCCGCCGAGGCCGAGCGTCTCGTGACCGAGGCGTTCCAGCGGTTCGCCGAGCACGAAGGACAGACCAAGACCCAGGGTGGCGGCGTCGCGCCGAACACGCTCTGACGCGCACTCCTGAGTCGACTCGCGCCCTATCCCTGCGCCGCCCCGTGCGCCGCAGGGATAGGGCGCAGTTTCGTTGCGGGTCGTGCGAGGGCGATCAGAGCCAGACGCCGCGGGCCGCCATGAAGTTCTGCGGGTTGACGGTGCCGCCAGGGGTGTAGACCTCGAAGTGCAGGTGGCATCCGAAGGAGCGCCCGGTCATTCCCTCGCGGGCGATGAGCTGTCCTGCGTTGACCCACTGCCCGCGGCCGACCAGCAGTTGCGACGCGTGGGCGTACCCCGTGGCGATGCCGCCACCGTGCTCGATGCGGATGTAGTTGCCGTACCCGCTGTAGACCTGCGACATCGAGACCGTGCCTGCCGCCGCGGCGTAGATCCCCGCTCCGCAGCCTGCTGCCATGTCGGTGCCGAGGTGCCACGTGCTCGCGCAGCCCTGGTGGCCGCACTGGCCGGTGCGAGGTCCGTACCCCGAGGTGAGGCGTCCGCCCGACGGCCGCGCCCACCCGCTTCCGCCGACGGAGCCGCCGCCGCCACCGCCGCCGCCGCCACCACCACCGCCACCGATCGCGGCGGCTTCTTCGCGGGCCTTGCGGTCAGCTTCTTCACGGGCCTTGCGCTCGGCTTCCTTGCGGATCCGCTCGCCTTCTTCGTACTGGGCGACGGTCTTGGCCGTCGTGTCCTTGAGCGCCGCAAGCTGCGCTTCGAGGGTGCCGAGGTACTGCTGCTGCTCAGCGAGCGCGGCGGCAGCGGCGTCGGCCGCCCGCTGCGCGGCAGCCATCTTGTCTTCTGCGATCACCCGCAGCCGGTCGCGCTCCTGGCGCTGGATCTCGGCTCGGTCGGTGATCCCCTGCGCGGCGTCGCGAGCTGTGACCGCCTGCGCGTAGACATCGTTGTTGCGCTCGAGGAGCTTGTCCATCGTGCCGAGCCGTGCCAGAAGGTCATCGGCCGAGGCGGCTGACCCTGCGAAGAAGAGCTCGAGCGCCGTGTCATCTCCGCCGTTGCGGTAGAGCTGGGCTGCGACGCGGCCGGCCTTGTCGGCGGCATCCTTCGCGACACCCGCCTGGGCGTCGGCTTCGGCTTGCAGCTGGTCCGTGCGATAGGCGGCTTCGAGGTACTCCTGCTGTGCGACGAAGTACTCATCGGCGGCCTGCTCGGCGAGCTGATTCTTTCGGGCGACCTCGGTCGTGAGCGACGAGATGAGGCCCTCGATCTTCGCGACCTGTGCCGCCTTGGCCGCTTCACTGGCTTTGGCACGCTGCACTTCGTCCCACGTGGGGTACGAAGCGGCGAATGCGGGGGCGACGAGGGGTCCGCCGAGGCCACCGACGACGGCGGCACCGAGCACACCGAGGCCGAGCGCGGAGCGCCGGCTGAGCGACGGCCAGAGGCTGCGTCGCTCTTTCTCGGAGGGCGCGCAACCGCACTCGTCGTGGGCCTGCTCGGAGTCCACCGCAACCTCCTGCCGAGAGAAACAACCTCGATCACACTAGCAACACCGTTCACAGACGCAACGAGTCCGCCCGCAACTTTCCGCGGCTCAGAACCAGGCAAGTCTCCCCCGTGACACCCCCGCAGAGGCGGCGGCGCGCGCTCGATTGGCACATTGCCGATTCATCTCGTATGCTTGAGCGTCGGTAGGTGAACGGCGGGTCTGAACGGTCCAAGGTTCATTCGGCCCCATCGTTTAGCGGCCTAGGACGCCGCCCTTTCACGGCGGTAGCACGGGTTCGAATCCCGTTGGGGTCACACATACCGCATACAATTCAATACGCATGGCCCTGTAGCGCAGTTGGTTAGCGTGCCGCCCTGTCACGGCGGAGGTCGCGGGTTCAAGTCCCGTCAGGGTCGCTCTGAGCGACGGGCCCTTTCTTATGAGAGGGCCTTTCGTTTCAGGAGTGACATTCTCGGATGCCACTCGGCTCTGTAGCTCAGTTGGTAGAGCGCACGACTGAAAATCGTGAGGTCACGGGATCGACGCCCGTCGGAGCCACTGAAACCCTCGTGTGGCTTCTACACACGGGGGTTTCTTTATCCCCCCGGTCAGGGTGCCTTTTCGCTCACCGCCCGCGGCGAACGCTACGTCCATCTACGGCGGCAACATCCGAATGCAGTCGCGTTTGCGGGCGCCTTGTGCCGGGAATGTGCCGGGAACTCGACGGGTGACGTCCCGCGGAGTGGAAGCTCCTATTGCTGTCAAGCAGTCTCCGGGCCTTCGAGCTGAGCGAGCGCGAGGTTGGCGCGGCGTTCGAGTTCTGGGTCGGCTCGGTGCCGATCTCGAGTCGGCGTAGCCGCTGGTAGGGGACGCCGAGAGTTGCGGCGAGGACGCTGATCGGGGTGCTGATCGCCTGTCGGCGTGCCCGGAGCTCGCGGCCGACTGAGTGGTCGGTGGCGGGGTTGAGCAGGCCGGCGTAGACCTCGTTCGCGATGTGGCGTTTGAGGCAGCGCACACCAACGTCTCCGACGAAGACAACCCCGCCGAATCCTCCACCACTCCAGGGGACGTCACCTTGCATTCTGCTTAGGCCCAATGCGCTTCGGCCGTCCGAAAGAGCGTGCGCCTCATAGAAGCCCCAGTGAGCACGGAGCCGCGATTTGGCATCCTCACCTCAGAATTTGCTGGACGTTCCCTGTGTGCATGTGGTTGGATCACCCAAACGCTCAGGGGAGCTCGATGCCTGTCTCGCCGAGATCGGCTGACCTTGGGTTCGCGACGAGGCGGGGGCTCTCTTGCGCACTTCGAAAGCATTCATCAGCGTGTTCGCAACCATGGCGGTGATGGCCCGCTGTCGATTGCGGCACCTGCCCACGGCGCCAGCACTTCGGCAACGGGCACAGAGCCCCCGCCGGCAGCGTGGACGCCTCCGCCCGTAGGCGAACCGACTGTCCCCGTGTATGAAGAACCGGAACACGACTGGGCTACCGGGAAGGCACTGTTCCAAGCGGCCGCGCGTGCAGAGTTCGGCGGGGAGCAGCGCCGCGGATCCGCCAGCCCGACGGTCGGGGCTCCGGGGCTGGGTGAGATGCCGTGGTTCAGCTTCCACGATCTTGCGCTGTCAGCGGAGAGCAGCGCGCAGGTGAACCTCGCTAACGGCAACCTGCTGGTCAAGGCGCAAGATATCGCGATCGCGGGGCCGGGCTATTCGCTTCGTCACGACCGGTTCTACAACAGCCTCGCCACCGAGTACGGATCACTCGGTCTCGGGTGGGGCTCGAACAACGGCACCTATGACACGGGCCTGATCATCGATGCCGGCGGCGTGACCCACCTCGGACCCAGCGGTGTGGAGCTCTACTTCCCCCGCGTCGGGACGTCGACCAGCTATACGTCACCGGCGGGGTCGAACATGACCCTCACCGAGAACCCGTCCAGCACGGACGCGCGGTATACGATCACCCACAACAGATCGGGCGACCGCCACGAATTCAGTGCCTCCGGGTACCTCACCGCCGCGTACGATCGAAACGGCGTCGGGACGACTTTCTGGGGAATGGATCCGATCCATACCGCGGCGCACGACAGTGGTCGCTCGCTGTACTTCGACTACTTCCAGTTCTTCTACGGCAACACTGTGCGTGATGACGCGAACCGTGAGATCTACTACACCACTGATGGTGCGGCGAGACTGACCGGGGTTACCGCGGTCGACGGGGAAGACACCACCTACGCCTACAACAGCGCGTCCCTGCTGTCGAGCATCGAGCTGCCGAGCGCAGTCGCTGGCGGTTCGACGACTGTCGAGTTTGAATACGACACGTCGGACCGCATCACGAAGGTGTCGCAGGAGCCCGGCATCGAGACGACGTTCGCCTACTCGGCGGGGCAGACGGTCGTAACTGACTCGAATGGGAACGCTGCGACGTATCTGATCGACTCGGAAGGTCGGGTGACGTCGGCGAAGGACGCATTGAACCGGGAACGCACGCAGACGTGGACGGCGAACAGCGACATCCAGTCCACGACGGACGCCCTCGGACTAAACACGACGACGTACACCTACGACGGATCCGGAAACCGCACGAACGCGCAACTGCCGACGGGAGCGGCAGCCGCTGCGGTGTATGCGATCGGGGCAGGGTGCTCCGCGCCGAACACGGGGACCGCGTTCCAGCCGAAGTGCACCACCGATGACGCCGGGAACAGCAAGCAATACGAGTACGACACCGCAGGGAACCTGCTCAAGCAATCCGACACGACAGGGTCGACGGCCGTCGCGGAGCTCGAGCGAACGTACGGGACGTGTGGTGGATTTGCCGGTCAGGTGTGCTCCACCAAAGACGGCAAAGGCAACACCACCGCCTACGCGTACGACACGCACGGAAACCTCACGACCGTCACTCCGCCCAGCCCACTGGGATCCACCAGCTACACGTACGACTCGTTGGGTCGTGTCACGTCCGTCACCGACGGGAACGGCGACACCACCGGCTACACCTATGACGTCCGTGACCGGATCCTGCAGACCACGTTCGACAACGCCCAGACCCTCACCAGCACCTACTACCCGAACGGGCTGGAAGAGACACGGACCGATTCTGCTGGGGGTGTGATCTCGTTTGAGTACGACAACCAGGGCCGCATCCTCGAACAGGCCGGGCCCCGTTCTGGTGTCACCCAGACGTACACGTATGACGAGGTCGGGAACGTCCTCACCTATACCGACAGCGCCGGCACGACAACGTACACGTATGACGTCGCGAACCAGCTGGTGAAGCTGCGTGAACCCGGCGGCAACTGCCCCACCAGCGGGAACCCGGCGTCCAACTCGGGCTGCATCTTGTTCGAGTACGACGACAACGGGGTCGAGACTAAACGAGTCCTGCCGGGTGGGGCGAACACGGTCACCGCCCGCGATGACTCCGGTCGTCCTACGCGCATCACCGCCAAGAACGCGGCGGGGACGACAGCCGTGGACATCGGATACTCCTACAACCCGACCGGCGGCACCGGTGACCGGGTCAACGTGCAAACCCGCACCGCTCACAAAGAAGAAGGCATCACCGCCGGGGCGATCACCAGTTACACGCACGACTCCCGCAACCGGCTCACCCTCGCTCAGGAGAAATCCGGCGCGACCACGACCGCATCCTGGGGTTACGGGTACGACGCTGCCAGCAACCGCACCAGCCAGATCCGCTCCGGATCGACCGGTGCTGCGGCGGGGACGATCACCTACGGGTACAACGCCGCCAACCAGCTCACCTCCGCCACCGGACAGGCCACCATCTGGACCTATGACGCCGCCGGCAACCAGACCCGAAACGGCCTCACTGGCATCAGCAGCACGTATGGAGATCGCGGACAGGTCACCGCGATCGGCGGCACCGACAACGGGTACTTCGGGCTGGGGAACACCGACCGGCTCTCCGCGGGGACGGCAACGTTCAACAGCTCCGCGCTCGGCGTCATGCAACGCACCAGCTCCGGCAGTACCCACAACTACACCCGCACCCCCGACGGACAAGCCATCGGACTGCGCGGCACCGCCGGGCAGTACTACATCCACGACCACCTCGGATCGGTCGTCGGCATCTTCAACGCCACCGGCGGATACACCGGCGGCTACTCCTACAGCCCTTACGGAGAAGCTCGCGCCACCTCCACCAACGCCGCCGTCACCGGCAACAGCCTCAGATACATCGGCGGACACCACGACGGCGACGGCATCTACAAACTCGGCGCCCGCTACTACGACACTAGCCTCGGGCGCTTCACCCAAATGGACCCCAGTGGTCAAGAATCACACCCGTACGCTTATGCCGTCGGAAACCCAATTGGCTACTCAGATCCGAGCGGCTTGTCTGCGCTGACGACGATCATTGACCTTTTTCTCACAGGTGTGCAGGCATATCTTGATGGACGGGACGCTGGCGAGGCTATCTCCGGAGTGCTCACGCCGGCGAGAGCTCAGAATGCTCTCTGGGGAGCAGGGGGAGCAGCACTTTGTTACGGCGGGGCCGCTGTGGCGGGTGCGTTGTCGGCAACCGGCGGAGGAGCGGGCGCTCTCGCCGTAGGCTTAGTCTGCTTCGCGATAGGTGGGTCCATCTCGTTCGCGCTGGGCGGGTAAGGGGCGGATAGCGAATGCCGTCGTTCGTTCACCGATTGATGCGCTTTCTGGCTTTCGTCGTCTTTCCCTGCCTCATTGCCGTAGTGGGTTTATTATTCTTCGTGTTTTTCATGTTCCTCGCGGACCCGGCGCAGTACGGCGAAAACCGCAGGCTGCTGTTGGTCGTGTCCGCACTAATCACGCTTGTTGGTATCGGCACCCTCATCCTGCTCAATGCGCGCGCGCGCAGAGAGGATGCCTCGTGAACGGATTCCAGCCGCGGCCCTGACCGGTCTTACGGGACTGCCCCTACTTTGGTTGACGGGT
>NZ_JBYHFN010000007.1:0-142515 GCF_057669785.1 Microbacterium sp. Y547 | reverse complement strand
CAGACGTCAACCAAACTCGGGGCAGTCCCCCTGGCTCTTCTCCACGTGGAGAGTTTGAGCTCGGAGGAGCAAATGCGGTTGCCGACGGCGGGCAGTTGGGCCGAGTTGGTGGTTTACGGCCCCTGTTAGAGCTGAAAGAGGCTCAGCGCGCCCCCGGGAACTCGTTCACCTTGCACAAGCAGCGGCACAAACATGGTCTGGGCACACGCAGGCTGACGATGTGCGGACAGACGGTTGCAGCAAAAGTGCACGCACGCTGACCCATAGAGAGGCACCGCGTCGATCTTCATCGAGACGCCGCAGGACACTACCTCATGCTGGCATGAATCTCACGAGTCCGAGGTGCCGTACATAAGTGCGCCCGGCACTGTTGAACAGTAATTGGCGCGCCCCCGACGACCCGCGCCGTCACGGCCGGCGCATCCCGATAGCATCCCGAAGTGACGTTGACCTTCCTCGCTGCGGTGCTGTGGCTCCTCGGCAGTGCCTATCAGGTGTTCACTCTCGGTGCGGCCTGGCGCGCATGGGACGCCGACATCGCGGCGGCCGGCGTCCGCTATCGCGAGCAGCTGGCACCCGCCGAGCAGGCGTTGCGCAAGCCGCTCGAGGGCGACACGGCAGATGCGCGCGGCGCACTGCACGACCAGCGGTTCGCGGACTACACCGCCGAGGCCGACCGACTCGCGACGGCGTTCGACCGGGCCGTGGGCCGCGGCCGCCGACAGGTGATGAACACCTTCTTCGCGTGGGTGCTGATCCTCGCCGCCTCGATCGTCGGCGTCATCGCCGTCTGGCCGGCCGCGGTCTGACGAGAGGCCTCAGGCCCGCGCTGCGTCTTCGTGCTCGGCAGTGTGCCGGCGGTACGCGTCGGCGTTTCGCCGAATGCCGTCGCGTTCCTCGGGCGTCAGCTCGCGACGCACCTTCGCGGGCACCCCCGCGACGAGCGAACCGGGCGGCACGACCATGCCCTCGAGCACGACCGCTCCCCCGGCGACGAGGGATCCGGCTCCGATGACGGCGCCCGACAGTACGACCGAGCCCATGCCGATGAGCGAGCCGTCCTCGATCGTGCAGCCGTGGACGACGGCGTTGTGGCCGACCGATACGTTCTCGCCGATCACGACGGGTGAGCCGCCGTCGACGTGCACCGAGACGTTGTCCTGCAGGTTGCTTCCGGCGCCGATCGTGATCGTGTCACCGTCTGCGCGCAGAACGGCGTTGTACCAGACGCTGGCCTCCGGCCCGAGGGTCACCGCTCCGATCACCCGCGCGCCGGCGGCGACGAACGCTGTCGGGTCGAGCCGCGGCGTCGAGCCGAGGACGGACAGGATGGAGGCACCTTCGGCAACGGTCATGGTCCGACCCTATTGCGCGCGTGCCGCGAGTGCCTCTTCGATCGCCGCCGTGTACGCGGGAGCCAGGGTGTCGGCGAAGGTCACCGTGAGGTGGTCCTGGTCGCGGTAGATGTTGGCGCCGCCCACGACCGGCCAGCACGTGTCCTCGTCGCAGAACACGTCGGTGAAGTCCAGCAGCGTGACGCCGTCGACTCCCGCGGCAGCGGCACGCAGGGGGTCGTCGGCGACGAGCAGCTCCGAGCGCGGTCCGTCGCACTCCGCCTGGTCGCGCGTGCGCAGGCACTTGTTGGGGTCGGTCTCCCACACGGGGTTGTCGACGACGGTGATGACGGGGATGCCGCGCTCCAGCACTTCGGCCCACGCCTCGCGGTACCCCGCGACGGCCGCGTCGAAGGACGACTCGTAGCCTGCGGAAGCGTAGGGGGTCGTGGCGATCGCCGCGGTGAAGACAGCGTCGATGTCGCGGTCGGCCAGAGCCGCCCGTACGCCGTCGCGCCACTCGGTGCACGCCTCGCCGAACGCGCCGGGGGTCGACAGCGGCGTCGTGCTCCACGGGCACGCGCCCTTGAACCACGTCGTCAGGTGCCATCCGTTGTCATCGGCCATGCGCTGGAAGGTCGACAGCAGCTGGTAGGCATGGCTGTCGCCCACGAGCGCGATCCGGGGAGCGTCGGCGTCGTCCGACCCGAACTCGCACGAGACGGGCCGGGCGTCGTTGAGCTGGATGAAGCACTGCGGGTCACCCGGTCGGTCGATTCCGGCGAAGCCGGGCGCAGGAAGAATCGTGTCCCCCGCGTCCGTGGCGGCGCAGGCGTCGTCGAGCACGACGGCCGCGCCGAAGCACTCCGGCGGGTTCTCGCGCAGCTCGGCGATCTCGCGCACGCCCGAGTCGTACGCGGGAGCGTTGATCGCCCAGGCACCGACGGTCGTGCCGGCGACGAGCAGC
The DNA here is from genome assembly GCF_057669785.1 of Microbacterium sp. Y547. Classification (NCBI taxonomy): domain Bacteria; kingdom Bacillati; phylum Actinomycetota; class Actinomycetes; order Micrococcales; family Microbacteriaceae; genus Microbacterium; species Microbacterium sp. Y547. Next base: position 140,214 of record NZ_JBYHFN010000007.1, on the reverse strand, counting down.
ATCGCGGCCAGCGACGTCCACAGCGTCACCCGCGCGGGCCGCGAGGTGAGCACCTTCCAGGTGCGCGCGGGGTCTTCGACGAACACCTTCGTCAGCCACGCGAGCACGAAGCACAGCGCGAGCAGCGCGACGCGGTGGTAGATCGTGAGGCCCCAGAACGGCACGGACGGCGCGATGACGATGAGCGGCCAGTGCCACAGGTACAGCGAGTAGGAGATGTCGCCCACGAACTGCGCGGGGCGCAGCGCCAGGATGCGGGTCGGGTACCACCAGCGATCGGTGTTGGATGCCGCGATGATCGCCGCCGCCCCGAGGGTCGGCAGAGCCGCCATGTAGCCGGGGAACGGCGTCTGTGCGTCGAAGGTCACCGCGACGTACAGCAGCAGGAGGACGCCGCCCCATCCGAGCACGAAGCTGCCGAGGGCGTTGCGCACCCGCAGCATCGGGATGAGGGCGATGAGCGCCCCGACGCCGAATTGCCACATGCGGGCGAAGGTGACGAAGTAGGCCGGTGCCGGGTCGGTGATCGTGAAGACGACGCAGAAGACGAACGAGACGGCGGTCACGACGCCGAGGGCGACGAGCACGGCACGGCGGCGCGCTCCGCGGAAGAACTTCACGCCGACCCATGCCGCAAGAAGCATGATGAGCGGCCACATGACGTAGAACTGCTCCTCGAGCGACAGCGTCCAGTAGTGCTGAACGGTCGTCGGGTCGCCGGCGTGGTTGAGGTAGTCGGCGGAGGTGAAGGCGAGGAACCAGTTCTCGACGTAGAACGTCGAGGCGAGGATCTCCTGCACTTCGTTGGGCAGCGCGGAGGTCGGCGTCAGGTATGGCGTCGCGGCGGCGAGGGCGCAAACGAGCAGCACGAGCAGGGATGCCGGCAGCAGGCGCCGTGCCCGGCGCGCCCAGAACTGCGCGAGTCGCACCGTGCCCGTCGCGGTGAGCTCACGCATGAGGTGCCCCGTGATGAGGAAGCCCGAGATGACGAAGAAGATGTCGACGCCGACGTAGCCCCCCGAGAGCCGCGCGGGCCAGAAGTGGTAGAGCACGACGAACAGCACCGCGATCGCGCGCAGACCCTGCACGTGCGGCAGGAACCGCGACGGCTCGGCGTGCTCGGGTGACCGGTCCTGCGGTTCGCGCAGGACGACCCGGGAGGGCTTGCGGAGGTTCTGGGGACCCAGATCATGGTCGGCTGAAGGCACGCCTCGACGTTAGCCGAGTCGAGCGGGCTTGCCCGGCAGGGCGTGCGGCAGTTAGCGGAGCCTTGTCTTGCTTGCGGAATGATCACCGCGCACTAGCGTTGGATTCGTCGGAACACCTGCGCGGGCGCGCAGCATCCGACCCGTATGGAGGCGAGAGATATGACGAAGATCAACACGACCCCCGCAACCGCTGCCGACCCCACCGTCGCCGCCGCGACCGCCCAGTTCCTTACTCCCGTTGTTCTCGGGCTGCAGGGTCTTGCCGTGAACGGCAAGCAGGCGCATTGGAACGTGCGCGGCACGAACTTCATCGCGATCCACGAACTGCTCGACTCCGTCGTCGCCAACGCGCAGGCCGGCGCCGACCAGGCCGCCGAGCGCATCGTCGCCCTGGGCCTGCCCGTCGACGCGCGTGTCGCGACGATCGCCGAGAAGTCGGCCGCGACGGCCGTCCCCGCAGGGTTCACGCAGTGGGAGACGCTCATCCGCAACGTCATCACCGACATGGACCGCGTGATCGCCGACACGCAGGCGGCCGTCGATGGCCTGGACGAGATCGACCTGACGAGCCAGGACGTCGCGATCAGCATCAAGGCGACGCTCGAGAAGGACCGCTGGTTCCTCTTCGCGCACCTGGCCGAGTAGACCGCAGCTCATCACGGCGGGGTCGGAACCTTCGGGTCCCGACCCCGTCGTCGTCAGCGCTGCAGGAAAGCCAGCACGGCGAGGACGCGCCGATGATCCGAGCCGGAGTCCTCGAGCCCCAGCTTCTGGAAGATGGCGCGCACGTTCTTCTCGACGGCGCCCACCCCGATGAACAGGCGCGCCGCGATCGTGCCGTTGCTGCGGCCCTCGGCCATGAGTTCGAGCACATCGCGCTCACGCGGGGTCAGTGTCGCGACGGGGTCGGGCCGGGCGGCGATGAGCTGGCGCACGACATCCGGGTCGAGCACCGTGCCCCCGGTCCGCACACGCTCGACGGCATCCGTGAACTCCTCGAGTGAGGTGACCCGGTCCTTGAGCAGGTAGCCGACGCTGCCGTCGCCGCCCGCGAGCAGTTCGCGCGCGTAGACGCCCTCGACGTACTGGCTGAGGACGAGGATGCCGACGTGCGGCAGCGCCGCACGCAGGGCCAGGGCGGCGCGGATGCCTTCGTCGCGATAGCCGGGTGGCAGCCGCACGTCGAGGATTGCGACATCGGCGTCGGCGGCGCAGACCCGCGCCACGATGTCTTCGGCGTCGCCGAACGCGCCGGCGGTGACGTAGCCGGCTTCCTCGAAGAGGCGCACGAGCCCTTCGCGCAGCAGGACGGAGTCCTCGACGAGGATAACCCGGGTGGGGCGATCGGGCGCGGCAAGCACCTGTTCAGAATAGGCGCCGGTCACGAGGACGTGATCGGGATGTGCACGCCGACCGATGTAGGACCGCCGTCGGGGCTGTGCACGACCAGCTGACCGCGCAGGCCCGCCGCTCGCTCGCGCAGCCCTTCGAGGCCGTGTCCGGCCGTGATGCGGGCACCGCCGACACCGTTGTCGACGACCCACACGTCGAGCATCCCGAGCGTTCCGGGCGTTGCCGGCCGCACGACGGCCCGCAACGTCACGGCGGTTCCCCGCGAGTGCTTGATGGCGTTGGTGACGAGTTCGGACACCATGAAGTAGACCGTGCGTGCCACTTCGGGACTCACGACCGTGTCGATCTCGGGCGCGAGCTCGACGTGGACGGGCAGCGCCGCGGCCGAGGCGACGGCGCCGAGCGCCGCCGACAGCCCGCGATCCTGCAGCAGCGGCGGCGCGACGCCACTCGACAGCGCCCGCAGCTCATCGAGCGCCGCCTTCGCGTGCGTGCGCGCTTCCCGCGCGAGTTCGACCGCGGCGCCGGCGTCGCCGGATTCTGCACGGCGCTCGAGCGCGGCGAGGTCCATCTGCAGACGCACGAGGCGCTGCTGCGGACCGTCGTGGATGTCGCGTTCGAGGCGGCGCAGAGCGACATCCTCGGCGTGCACGGCCGCACCTCTAGCCGCCGCTTCGGCGCGGACTTCGGCGACGAGGTCGTCCGAGCGCGACCGGCCGAGCATTCCCGCCGCGATCGCATGGTGAACCATCGCGAGTCCGCGCAGCACCCACGGCAGAGTGAACGTGCACAGCACACCGGCGATGGCGTAGAGCGCGGACTCGACCGAGTCGCCGGGCCAACCCCCGAACAGCCACGGCATCGCGTCGGCGACGTTCTGGCCCCAGCGCTGGTCCTGCGGCGGCAGGAGGCTCCGCCAGAACCACTGCGTCAACCCGCCGAATCCGAGGCTGAGCCATGCGATCGTGACGGAGAACGTCACGCCGCTCACGACGGGGTTCACAATCATGCCGTGCACGAGCGCCAGCCAGTATCGTCCGTTGCGGATCGGACGGGTGAACGTCATCCAGAAACCGTTCTGGTCAGGACGATCACGGTTCCAGATCGGCTCCTCGATGACGGGCAGCCCCGTCAGTCGCAGGAGGAAGCGATCGGCCGTGCCGAATCCGCGGGCGACGATGAGCGAAAGCACGATGATCGGCAGGCCCACGACCAGGACGATCAGTCCGGCACCGACCGAGAACAGCGTCACCATCGCGGTGAGTCCTGCCATCGCGAGCCCGAAGACCACGAGGAGGTAGACGCCACTTCCGGGCACGTGCTTCCACAGCGAGCCGTAGGTCGCCCAGAACCCTCGTCGTACGGGGCGGACCTCAGAGGTCGTGGGGGTCATCGGTGTCTCCTTCGGGGCGACGTGGCGTGAAAGTGCGAAGTGCTGGCCACCACTCCAGGGTCGCGTTCCGCGGCGCTGCGGACCATCCGCCGGACGCCCGAACCTCTCCGGGGGCTGGCCCCCCTCTCGCGCTGTCGGGCCCTACGCCGAGTGCGTCACGCGGCCGCCGACGAGCGTCGCCGCGACGCGCATGTCGCGCAGCTGCGTTTCGCTCGCATCGAGGGGGTCACGCTCGACCAGGGCGAGGTCGCCGATCGCACCGACCTCGATGCGTGCGCCGTTGGCGGATCCGCCGTGCGTCGAGGCGGCAAGCGCCGTGCCGGCCCCGATGCCCTGCTCGATCCGCCACGGAGCCCGGCCGTCGCGCGTGCGGTAGACAGCGGCCGCCATCGCCGCCCACGGGTCCAAGGGCGACACGGGTGCGTCCGATCCGAACAGCAGGTTCGCCCCGCTGTCGGCGAGGTCGCGCAGTGGATAGGGCAGGGCTGTCTGATCGGCCCACAGGGAGTCGGTCATGTCGCGGTCATCGACCGCATGCTCAGGTTGCACGCTCGCCCCGACCCCGAGGCGGACGAAACGCGGTATGTCGGCGTGCGCGACGAGCTGGGCGTGCTCGATCGTGCCCCATGCGCCGCTCATCGCGAAGGCGTCGAGCGCGTGGGTGTTCGCGACATCGCCGATCGCGTGGATCGCACACGCGATGCCCGCCCCGGTCGCGCGCGTCATGAGCTCGCGCAGAGTGTCGGGATCGACCGTGAGAAGCCCGTGGTTGAAAGGGTCACCGGGGTAGGCGTGCGAGCAGGCGGCGGTCCGCGTGCCGAGCGAGCCGTCGGTGATGACTTTGAGCGGACCGACGCGGACGAGATCGGACGCCGCACCGCGGGCGACGTCTGCGGTGCGCAGGCCTTCCGCGATCGCCCGATCGAGGAACTGCGGATAGATCCCGAACTCGACGCGCAGGGCATCGAAGCCCGCCGCGAGGCGCCGCACCCAGGCATCCTCGTTCCAGGACATGTCGAGGTCGACGATGCCGACGACGCCGCGTGACGCGGCATCCTTCGCCATCGCAGAGACGAGCTCATCGGCCACGGCGGGGTCGGCCGCGTTGAGCCGACGCGAGATCTCGAACGCCGCCTCTTCACGGAGCATGCCGACCCCGTCGGGTTCGTGCCCCTCACGGCGCAGCGCGGCGGAGTTGAGCCAGACGCTGTGCACGTCGGCGTTGATCATGTAGGTGGGGATGTCGCCGGTCGCCGCGTCGAGCATCTCGAGCGTCGGCGCATCCGGCCAGAGAGCGTCGCGAAAGCCTGTGCCCAGGCGCCTGCCGTCGGGAAGGACGGGCGCGCCCCCCATGATGCGTGCCGCATGAGCCGCGCTCGAGGCCTCGCCGAGCGACTGCCGCTGAGCGGTGAGCGCCCACTGCACGACGTGCACGTGGTGGTCCCACAGCCCTGGGATCAGCCAGGACCCCTCGGCTTGCAGCGTCTCGCCCTCGTGGCGCAGCGCACCGGCCGGCGCGATGTCGGCGATGCGGCCGTCGCGCAGGAAGACGTCGACGGGGCCGTCATCGGGCAGCAGCTCGCGTCCGGCACCGGCGATGCGGGTGTTCGCGATCGTCGCGATGCGTGCGCCCGTCATGCTCGGGCCCCGCGTGCTGCGGCCATGGTGTCGTGCGCGCGACGCATCTCGGCAGCGAGCGACGGGTTCGCCCACGGTGCGTCGCCGGAGAGCTCGGCGATGATCGTCTCGACGACCTCGGGCGACTTGTTTTGGCTCAGCTTTCGCTTGGCGACGACTCTCGACGGCGTGAGCCGGAACCCGACCGTGCCCTTCTCGAGACGCTCGACGACGGCGGGGTCGTTGGGCGGCTCCCACATGAGGCGCGGCTGCGGCATGGCGTGCTCGAACCGTCCCACGAGCCCGTCGAGCACACGCCGGTTATCTTCGTGCGACAGGATCTCGGGGATGCCGCTCAGGTGCACCGAGATGAAGTTCCAGGTGGGCACTTGCGTGCCCCCGTCGTACCAACCGGGGGAAATGTAGCCGTGCGGCCCCTGGACGACCACGAGCAGCTCGCGGTCGCCGAGTCCGTGGATCAGGTCGTCGGGCCGCCCGACATGCCCGACGATCGTGAGGTCGTCCCGTGTGTCGTCGAGCATCACGGCGTAGTGCGAGCCCACGAGGCCCTCGTCGCTCTGGCTCACGAGCGTGACCCACGGGTTCTGGTCGATGAGTCGTCGCATCTCTGCGACGTCGGTCATCGCGAAGCTCGGGTTCTGGCGCATCCCCTCAGCTTAGGTTTCACCGCTGGCAGTCCGGACACCAGTAGAGCTTGCGACCAGCCGCCTCTTCGACGACGATCGCCGTGCCGCAGACACGACACGGAAGGCCCGCGCGGTGATAGACCCAGTGGCGGTCGTCGCGGTTGGCCATCGCGGCGCGCCACTCGTCAGGACCCAGATCGTCCATCGTCATCATCTGACCGGTCTCGACACCGATCGCGAGCAGTGAGACCCAGTCGCGCCACAGCTCGCGCACGGTCTCTTCGTGCACATCGCGACCCGGCGTATGCGGGTTCTGGCGGGCGCGGAAGAGCATCTCGGCGCGGTAGACGTTGCCGATCCCGCTCACGACGGACTGGTCCATCAGCAGCAGTCCGATCGGCGTCGGCTTGCGCCTCACGACCGAGACGAAGCGCTCTTCCCCTTCGGCGACATCGTCGACGAGCGGGTCGGGCCCGAGCTTGGCGATGGTCGCTGCCACCTCGTCCGGTGTCTGCAGCTGACAGGCCGTGGGCCCGCGCAGGTCAGCGCACGTCGTGTCGGTCAGCAGACGCAGCCGCACCTGGCCGACGACCGGCGGTGGCCACTCGTCGTCGTCGCCGGCGAGCCCCGTGGTCTGCTCGGACATGCGCACGTGCACCCGTGCGCGCCGGGGAGCACCGATGGATGTCAGCGAGTTCTCGCCCGCGGCATCCATGATCGGCTCGGCATCGGCGGTCCCCCGCTGGTTCGTCTGCCCCATGCGTCCGTTCGCGGCCTCGATGGTCGCATCGGCGAGAATCTCACCCGCGAAATCCCACGCGCCGTACATGCCCAGGTGCACACGCAGCCAGATGTCATCGTCGAACTCGAGGAACATCTGCTTGCCGACGGCGCGCACCGATGTCGCCGTTCGTCCGTCGATGATCGCGGCGCCCTCGACGAAGCGGCCCTGAGGGCTCGAGGCGCTGACCCTGCGCCCCACGAAGTTGCGGTCGAACTGGCGGGCGATGCGGTGGACGGAGTGCCCCTCGGGCATCAGCCCGCCTCGGGGTCGATCGCCTCGACGGATTCGCCGCCCATCGGGGCGCCTGCACGGGGATCGGGCTCGAGCGAACCGTCGATCTCGAACGCGGCGATCTGGCGGATGCGGCGCGCGTGGCGCTCATCCCCCGAGAATGGGGTCGCGATGAAGCGGTCGATGAACGTCGCCGCCTCGTCGAACGTGTGCTGGCGGGCACCGACCGCGATGACATTCGCGTCGTTGTGCTCGCGGGCGAGCTCTGCCGTCGCGATGCTCCACACGAGAGCCGCGCGGATGCCGCGGACCTTGTTCGCCGCGATCTGCTCGCCGTTCCCCGACCCCCCGAAGACGACGCCGAGCGCCTCGATGCCGTCGGCCTGGTCCTTCGCGACGGCCTGCGCCGCCCGGATGCAGAACGAGGGATAGTCATCGACCGCGTCGTACTCGAGTGGACCGTGGTCGACGATGTCGTGGCCCCGCTCCGCGAGGTGGTGCTGCAGCTGCGTGGAGAACTCGAGGCCGGCGTGATCGGTCGCGATGTGGATGCGCATGGCACCCATCCTAGGGACGGGCAGCGGAGTCAGGGCGCGACTCCGGCGGCGGCAGGCTTGAACCCCGCGCGGATGTTCTCGCAGCATGCGGGGCGGCACACGTCGAACCACGGCCCGAGCTCGGTCATGTGGGGGCGGTCGGCCGCGGGGGTGCCCCTCAGTCGCTCTTCGACGAGATCGATCAGGCCCGAGACGAAGACGGGGTCGATGCCGGGAGTGGGCGTTCGCACGGCGCGCAGGCCCGCTTCTTCGGCGGATTCCATCGCCTCGGTGTCGAGGTCCCACAGCACTTCCATGTGATCGCTCATGAACCCGAGCGGCACGATCGCGACGGCGGCGACACCGTCGGCGGGAAGCTTCTCGATGACGTCGTTGACGTCCGGCTCGAGCCAGGGCTGCGTGGGCGGACCCGACCGGGACTGGTACACCAGCTCCCAGCCGACCGTCGCTGCAGCCGGGATCTCGGCGGCGACCGCGGCCATGACGACCTCGGCGACTGCGAGATGCTGCGCAGGGTACGCACCGAGCGGGCCGAGCTCACGGTCGCGCGGTCCTGACCGTTCGGCGTCATCGGTCGGGATGCTGTGCGTCGAGAACAGCACGCGAACCGCTGCGGGGTCGATGCCTTCGGCGAGGAAGCCCGCGACCGCGTCGCGCACGCCGTCGATGAAGGGCTGCACGAACCCCGGGTGGTCGAAGAACTGGCGCACCTTGTCGATCGTGACAGATCCCGCGAGGTCGGTCGCCGTCAGCACGCGGGCGAAGTCCTCGCGGTACTGGCGGCAGCTCGAGAACGACGAGTATGCGCTCGTGGCGAGCGCGAGCAGCGTCGTGTCACCGGCTGTTGCCGCCTCGGTGACGGCGTCTTCGAGGTACGGCGCCCAGTTGCGGTTTCCCCAGTAGACCGGCAGGTCGATGCCACGGCGGGCGAGTTCCGCTTCGAGCGCAGCCTTGAGGGCGCGGTTCTGGGCGTTGATCGGGCTGATCCCGCCGAAATGACGGTAGTGGTGCGCGACCTCTTCGAGACGCTCGTCGGGGATCCCACGGCCCCGGGTGACATTGCGCAGGAACGGGATGACGTCATCCTGTCCCTCCGGGCCGCCGAAGCCGGCCAAGAGCAGTCCGTCATAGGCGACGGCCGCCTCTGCATAGGGGGCTCCGGATGCCGCGGCATCCGAGGCGAACGCAACATGTTCGTCCTCGCGGATTGTCATGCGTCCATCCTGACAGCGTGCGGGAAGGTCTCGGCCCGCCGCGCGCAGATCCGCGGCCAGTAGGCTGTTCGGGTTGCCGCCCTCGCCATCCGCGTCCGGCACCGACCCGATCCACAGAACACGGGAGCATTGCAGTGCCTGGAGAGAACCTCACTCGGATCGAGGCGCAGGAGCGTCGCGCCGTCATCCGTCCCGCCTCAACCGCGCTGAACGCGATCGCGTACGACGTCGAACTGGACCTCACGAAGGGCGACGAGGTCTTCGGATCCCGCACGGTCGTCCGTTTCGGCGCGGTCGAGGGCGCCGAAACCTTCATCGACCTGATCGCACGCGACGTGCACTCGATCACCCTCAACGGACGCGAGGTCGACCTGTCGGCCTTCGCAGACTCGCGCATCGCCTTGACCGGGCTCGACGCTCAGAACGAGCTCGTCGTCGACGCTGACTGCCTCTACACGAACACGGGTGAAGGCCTGCACCGCTTCGTCGACCCGGTCGACGGCGAGGTCTACCTCTACTCGCAGTTCGAGGTGCCCGACTCGCGGCGCATGTACGCCGTCTTCGAGCAGCCCGACATCAAAGCGACGTTCCAGTTCACGGTGACGGCGCCCGCTCGGTGGAAGGTCGTCTCCAACTCCCCCACGCCCGAGCCGATCCTTCGGCAGGGTGAGGGACAGTCCCGGGGCGACGCGGTCGCGACGTGGGAGTTCGAGTCGACTCCGCCGATCTCGTCGTACATCACGGCGCTCATCGCCGGGCCCTACGAAGCGACGTTCTCCGAGCTGACGAGTTCATCGGGCCGTGTCATCCCGCTCGGTGTCTACGGGCGCAAGAGTCTGTGGCAGCACCTCGACGCCGACTACATCTTCGACAAGACGCGCGAGGGCTTCGCGTACTTCGAGGAGAAGTTCGACTACCCGTATCCCTTCGCGAAGTACGACCAGCTCTTCGTGCCCGAGTTCAACGCGGGCGCGATGGAGAACGCCGGAGCCGTCACGTTCACCGAGACCTACGTCTTCCGCTCGAAGGTGACCGATGCCGTCAAGGAGCGCCGCGTCGTCACGATCCTGCACGAGCTCGCCCACATGTGGTTCGGCGACCTCGTCACGATGAAGTGGTGGAACGACCTGTGGCTCAATGAGTCGTTCGCCGAGTGGGCGTCGACGATCGCGACCGCCGAGGCCACCGAGTGGACCCAGGCGTGGACGACGTTCAACGCGATGGAGAAGACCTGGGCGTACCGCCAGGACCAGCTGCCTTCGACGCATCCGGTCGTCGCCCAGATCAACGATCTCGAAGACGTGCAGGTGAACTTCGACGGCATCACCTACGCCAAGGGCGGATCGGTGCTCAAACAGCTTGCCGCCTGGGTGGGCATCGAGCAGTTCTTCGCCGGTGTCGCGGCCTACTTCAAGAAGTACGAGTGGTCGAACACCGAAGTGGGCGATCTGCTCGCCGAACTCGAGCAGACGAGCGGTCGCGATCTGACGACGTGGGCTCGCAAGTGGCTCGAGACGTCGGGCGTCAACACGCTCTCGCCTGAGATCGTGACCGATGTCGATGGCCTCATCACGCGATTCGCGATCGTGCAGACTGCCCCGGCGGACTACCCCACGATCCGCCCGCACCGCCTCGGCGTCGGCATCTACCGTCTCCAAGGCGACGCGCTCGTGCGCGTGCACCACCTCGAGCTCGATGTCGACGGCGACCTGACCGAAGTCCCCGCGCTGAAGGGTGTGTCGCGGGGCGATCTCGTGCTGCTCAACGACGGCGACCTCGCCTACGCCAAGATCCGCCTCGACGACCGCTCGCTGCAGACGGCGATCGACCACCTGGCGAAGATCGAGGATCCCCTCGCCCGCTCGCTCGTGTGGGGTGCCGCCTGGGACCAGACGCGCGATGCCGAAGCGTCGGCCTCGGACTATGTCGACCTCGTCCTGCGCAACATCGCCTCCGAGACCGAGTCGACGACGGTCCGCACGACGCTGGGGCAGCTGCTGCTCGCCGCCAACTCGTACGTCGCTCCCGAACGCCGTGAGGCTACCCGCGCCAAGGTCGCCGACGCGCTCTGGAAGCTCGCGACCGCCGCCGAGGCCGGAAGCGACAATCAGCTGCAGTTCGCCACATCGTTCGCCGCCGCCGCATCGACCTCCGCTCAGCGCGAGCAGGTGCGTCGCCTGCGAGATGGTGAGGATATGCTCCCCGGTCTCGAGATCGACACCGACCTGTCCTGGCAGCTTCTGGTCTCGCTCGCGGCCGGCGGACTCGTCACCGCCGAGGACATCGACGTGGCCCTGGCCGCCGACAACACCGCCAAGGGCGGGGAGTTCGCGGCGCAGGCCAAGGCCGCCATTCCCACAAGCGAAGCCAAGCGCGCCGCGTGGGATGCGCTCGTCGGCAGCGACGACCTGCCGAACACGCTCGTGCGTGCCGCCGCCCTCGGGTTCGGGCACCCCGCGAGCCGGGATCTGCTCCGGGACTTCGTCGCGCCGTACTTCGACATGCTGCTGCCGATCTGGGAGTCGCGCACGTACAAGATCGCGGAGTATCTGATCTTCGGGCTCTACCCGGCAGCACTCGCGGATGTCTCGCTGCGTGATGCGACGCGCGCGTGGCTCGCCGCGAACCTCGACGCGCCTCCCGCCCTGCGCCGTCTGGTCGCCGAGAACCTCGCCGGTGTGGATCGCGCGCTCGATGTGCAGGAACGCGACGCGGAGTAGTTCCGTCAGGATGCCTCGGCTCGCGCGCACTCAGGCGAAGCCGAGGCATCCGTCGTTAGGATCGTGGCGATGATGTGGATTCAGGCAGATCCGAACGCCCCCGACCCGGCGGCGCCGGCGATCATCGACCCCGTCTTCTGGGAAGAAGTGCTGGCGTTCCTGATCGACTCCGGCTGGAACATCCTGCGAATCGCAGGAATCATCGTGGTGGCGTTCCTGATCGCCTGGGTGCTGCGGCTCGTCATCCGCCGTGTGGTGCACCGCGTCGTCAACGGAGCCAAGACGAAGGCAGAAGTCACCGACACGATGGCACTCGAGCGGTCACCGCTCGCGTCCGTCCGCCTCGTGCAGCGCACCCGCACGCTCGGTTCGATCCTGCAGAACATCGTCAACGTCTCGATTGTCATCATCGCGCTGCTGCTCGTCGTCGACGTGCTCGCGCCCAACGCCCTCGCCTCGCTCACACTGCTGACGGCGGCGATCGGCGCGGGCCTCGGTTTCGGTGCGCAGAACATCGTCAAAGACGTGCTCAACGGGATCTTCATCGTCGCCGAAGACCAGGTGGGGATCGGCGACGTCGTCGACCTGGGGCTCGCGACCGGAATCGTCGAGTACGTGAGCGTACGCATCACGCACGTGCGTGATGTCAACGGCACCCTCTGGTACGTGCGCAACGGTGAGATCCTGCGCATCGGAAACCTCTCGCAAGGGTGGTCGCGCGTCATCATCGATCTCGCGGTGCCCATCGACAGCGACATCGACGAGGTCGAGAAGACGATGCTCGACGCCGCCTCGGCCTTGGCGAAGGACCCGAAATGGCGCTCGCGCATCCTCGAGAACCCCGAGGTGTGGGGTCTGGAGTCGGTGTCCGGTGACGCCCTCATCATCCGCCTGGTCATGAAGACGCGCGCGAATGCGAAGGACGACGTCGCGCGAGAGCTGCGGGTGCGTATCAAGCAGTCGATGGACGTCCTCGGTGTCACTGTGCCTCAGCTCAGCACCGTGATGCTGTCCGGGCTCGAGAGCGCCGGACGCGTGCGTGGCTCGAATCCGCCCAAGACCAGGCCTCAGCCCACGATCAGCAACGCCTCGGCGCGTCCGGTGTGGAAGCCCAAGCGGATGCCGAAGACGCCGCCCGCGACACCCGAGACCCCTCCGGAGGACTCATGACGGATGCCGCATCTCAGACCTTCTACGAAGAGATCGGCGGGCGCCCGACGTTCGAGCGACTCGTCGATCTCTTCTATCGCGGTGTCGCCGACGACGAGGTGCTGCAGCCGATGTACCCCGAGGAGGATCTCGGCCCCGCCAAACGACGTCTGCTGATGTTCCTCGAACAGTACTGGGGTGGGCCCTCGACCTACAGCCAGGAGCGCGGGCACCCTCGTCTGCGGGCACGGCACAATCCGTTCCACGTCAACCCCGACGCGCGGGATCGATGGCTCGCGCACATGCGGGTCGCTGTCGATGACCTGTCGCTGTCTCCGCTGCACGAAGCGACGCTGTGGGACTATCTCGAACGCGCGGCGCATGCCATGGTGAACACCTTCGAACCTACGGGCATCGGTCCGTCGGCGGCGGGGCGCGCCTCGGCATCCATCGCTGTGAATCCGGAGCCACCCGCCACGAGCTGAGCGCATTCCACCGACGAAGGAGTCGCCATGTCCCCCACGACCCGCAGCACCGATGTGCTCGTCATCGGATGGGGGCTGGCCGGACTCGTCGCGGCGAGCGAAGCGGCGGCGGCGGGCAAGCGGGTCGTGATCGTGGACCAGGAGCCACGCGTCAATCTGGGGGGCCAGGCGTGGTGGTCCTTCGGCGGGCTGTTCTTCGTCGACTCCCCCGAGCAGCGCCGGATGGGCATCACGGACTCGCTCGAGCTCGCGCACCAGGACTGGTTCGGGACGGCCGGCTTCGACCGCGATGACGATGCCTGGCCGCGCCGGTGGGCCGAGGCCTACCTCCACTTCGCGCACGGCGAGAAGCGCGCCTGGCTGCGAGAGAAGGGTGTCGGCTTCTTCCCGATCGTCGGATGGGCCGAGCGCGGCGGATACTCCGCGACCGGGCCCGGCAACTCCGTGCCGCGCTTCCATGTCACCTGGGGTACAGGTCCCGGCGTCGTCGCACCGTTCCAGGCGGCCGTGCAGCAGGCCGAGGCGAAGGGTCGGATCACGATCCTGCCTCGGCACCGCGTCACCTCGCTGTCGATGTCAGACGGCGCCGTCACCGGTGCGACCGGCGATGTGCTCGCCCCGGCGGGGGCTGCACGAGGCGTCGTGACGACGCGCGACGTCGTCGGCTCGTTCGAGATCTCTGCCGGAGCCACACTCATCGCCGCCGGGGGGATCGGCGGCAATCACGACCTCGTCCGGCGCTACTGGCCGGCTCGCCTCGGCACAGCGCCCGCAACCATGCTCACCGGGGTCCCCGCTTATGTCGACGGCTCCATGATCGAGCCCGCGCGGCATGCCGGCGCGCGGTTCATCAACGAGGACCGCATGTGGCACTACGTCGAAGGTCTGCAGAACTGGGATCCGGTCTGGCCCGATCACGGCATCCGGATCCTTCCCGGTCCTTCGTCCGTCTGGTTGGACGCCACGGGGCACCGTCTGCCGGTCCCGCTCTTCCCGGGCTTCGACACCCTCGGCACCCTCGCGCACCTGCGTGCGACGGGGCACGATCATTCGTGGTTTGTGCTGTCGCAGAAGATCATCGAGAAGGAGTTCACGCTCTCGGGCAGCGAGCAGAACCCCGATCTCACGGGCAAGGACCTCGCTCTGCTCGCCCGCTCCCGGCTCGGCAAGGGCGCGGCCGGGCCCGTGCAGGCGTTCATGGACCGCGGCGCCGACTTCGTCGTGCGCGATTCGCTGGCGGACCTCATCCGCGGCATGCAGGCGCTGCCGGGCGGCGACCTGCTCGATGCCGCGCGCGTGCGATTCGAGATCGAAGCTCGGGACCGCGCCGTCGAGAACGACTTCACGAAGGACGCGCAGATCGCGATGCTGCGCTCGGCGCGCGCCTACCGGGGCGACCGTCTCATCCGCACGGCGGCGCCGCATCGCATCCTCGATCCTGCCGCGGGGCCGCTCATCGCCGTCAAGCTGCACGTCCTCACGCGCAAGTCGCTCGGCGGACTCGAGACCGACCTCTCGGCACGCGTCGTGTCCTCGCGGCGTGAGCCCGTTCCTGGCCTGTACGCGGCCGGAGAGGCGAGCGGATTCGGGGGCGGGGGCGTGCACGGATACCGAGCTCTCGAGGGGACATTCCTCGGCGGATGCCTCTTCTCGGGCCGCATCGCGGGGCGCGCGATGGCAGCTGCCGTCTGAGCGTGCTCAGCCGCGGCCCGTGGAGCGCACCTGCGTCAGTCCTCTGCGGACGGGACCGCGCACCAGGACGTGACCGCGGGCGAGCGTGAGTCTCATCCAGCCGGCGGCTGTGCGCGCGACCGCGTCTTCCTGCCCCGCGATGAAGCCGAGACCGAACGCGGCGAAGGCGACGCCCAGCGGCAGCCCCTGAAGCGCATCGTCGGGGCTCCCCCACACCGATGCGCGTACGGCGCGCACGGCGTCCTCGCCGGCGTCGCGGGGCACCGCCTCGGCGACAGCGGCGATCCCCCACTGCGCCCGCGACGCGAGGGTGGCTGCGGCGATCGTGCCCTGCGGCTCCCACCCGCTGCGCGGAGGCGAGACGCCTGCCCAGGCCGGTGAGAGCCCCACCTCGGGCAGCACGACCGCGGTCGCATCGTCGTCTGCGGCGCTCAGCTCGGATGCCTCGACCACGATGTCGCACACGAGTTCGGGATCGACGGTCAGGACGCGCATCCCGAGGACCGTCGGCGTGGAGTCGAGCAGCCCACGCGGGGAGAGCGGCGCGCTGGTCATGACGAGTGCGCCGTCGGCGCCACGCAATCGCACCGCGCCGTCGCCGAGGACGGCCGCACGGCCGGCGAACGTCAGGGCGTCGGCGGCCGAAGCGGTGTCGGCGAACAGAAGACGGGAAGACATCCGATCTAAACTACCAAGCGGCGCCGAGGTGACACCCCGGCCATCGGAGACGGAGATGCCAGTGACCGACGCACCTGAGTCCACGTACGACGGCGCAGGCGCCGAGCCGGTCGCTTCGATGCTCGCTGTTCTTGACCTCGCCGATTCGGACGCACGCACGACAGAGGACATCTTCACGGGTGTGTCGCAGCCGATGCCGCTCGGTCGCGTGTACGGCGGGCAGGTGCTCGCGCAGTCGATCGTCGCGGCCTCGCGCACGCTGCCCGAGGAGCGCACGGTGCACTCCATGCACGGGTACTTCCTGCGCCCGGGTGACGCCGAAGCCCACATCACGTTCGCGGTAGACCGGATCCACGATGGCCGTTCCTTCTCCACGCGACGCACGCAGGCCTTCCAGGAGGGCGTGCCGATCTTCTCGATGATCGCGTCCTTCCAGGACGAGGACACGGGGCTCGAACATCAGACGCCGATGCCCACCGGAGTGCCTGACCCCGAGGACCTGCCCGACGTCGAGTCTCAGCTGGACGGGCTGCATCCGATGACGAAACGGATGTACACGGACCGGCCTCTCGACCTGCGTCACGTCTCCTCGCCGATCTACACGAAGGTGTCCGGTGAGCGTCGCCCTGAACAGGCGGTGTGGATGCGGGTGCGCAGCGCGATGCCCGATGACCCGGGCATACATCGCGCAGCCCTCGCGTACCTCAGCGATCTCACCATTCAGGAGTCGATCCTGCGCGCACACGGCATCCCGTGGTCGCAGCCTGGACTGAAGGTCGCGAGCCTCGACCACGCGATGTGGTGGCATCGCCCGGGGCGCGTCGATGAGTGGATGCTCTACGTCCAGGAGTCGCCGAGCGCCCGAGGCGGACGCGGACTCTCGAACGGACGCGTCTACTCGCGCGACGGCGTGCTCATCGCGAGCGTCGCACAGGAAGTCATGGTGCGGGTGCCGACCGAGGCCTGAGCGCGTCAGCGACGGTAGCTGATCGGCTCTCCGAGGAACGGCGACAACGTCGACCGCTCGCGCTCGTTCAGGCGCGTGGGCGTGCCGGAGACGATGTCGACGAGCACCACGACGGCCGACGAACGCGCGTAGAGAACTTGCTGATCATCGCCGAGCGGGCTGAACACCTCGTAGCAGACCTCGATGCTCGACCCGCCGATCTTGCTGATCCACATCTGCACGTCGAGCGGCCGATGCCCGTAAGGCACAGGGCGCAGATACTCGATCTCCTGCCGCGCCACGAGAGCCGATCGGTCACCTCCGCCCTCGAGCACCGACATGTCGAAGATCGCCGTCGGAGCTGCCTCAGCGTCTCCCTCGGGCAACCAGAAGGCGCGCAGGCGCGCTTCTTCGAGCAGCTTGAGCATGGACGTATTGTTGACATGTCCGAGCGCGTCGAGGTCTCCCCATCGCAGATGGATGGGGATGCGGACGCGGCGCCCGATATCGACGACCATGCCGGCGTCGTTAGTCACGCGTGAGCTTGCGGTACGCCGAACGGTTCGGCTTGGCCGCGTCAGGCCCGAGCCGCTCGACCTTGTTCTCTTCGTAGGCGTCGAAGTTGCCCTCGAACCAGTACCACCGGTCGGGGTGCTCTTCGGTGCCCTCGTACGCGAGGATGTGCGTCGCGATGCGGTCGAGGAACCACCGGTCGTGCGTGATCACCACGGCACAGCCCGGGAACTCCAGGAGCGCGTTCTCGAGGGACTGGAGCGTCTCGACGTCGAGGTCGTTCGTGGGCTCGTCGAGGAGCAGAAGGTTTCCGCCCTCTTTGAGCGTGAGCGCCAGGTTGAGACGGTTTCGCTCACCGCCGGAGAGCACCCCCGCCTTCTTCTGCTGGTCCGGGCCCTTGAACCCGAACTTCGAGACGTAGGCGCGCGACGGGATCTCGATCTTTCCGACCGTGATGATGTCCAGGCCGTCCGAGACGACCTCCCACAGCGTCTTGTCCGGGTCGATGTTCGATCGCGACTGGTCGACGTAGCTGATCTTGACCGTCTCACCGATCTTGAGCTGACCGCCGTCGAGCGGTTCGAGGCCCACGATGGTCTTGAACAGCGTCGTCTTTCCGACGCCGTTGGGACCGATGACGCCCACGATGCCGTTCGGGGGCAGGCTGAAGCTCAGATTGTCGATGAGCGAGCGGCCGTCGAAGCCCTTCCGCAGGTTCTTCGCCTCGATCACGACGCCACCCAGGCGCGGGCCCGGCGGGATCTGGATCTCTTCGAAGTCGAGCTTGCGGGTGCGCTCCGCCTCGGAGGCCATCTCTTCGTAGCGGGCCAGACGCGCCTTGGACTTGGCCTGGCGGCCCTTCTGGTTGGAGCGGACCCACTCGAGCTCTTCGGCGAGACGCTTCGCGAGCTTGGCGTCCTTCTTGCCCTGCACGTCGAGGCGCTCGCGCTTCTTCTCGAGGTACGTCGAGTAGTTGCCCTCGTAGCCGATGAGACGACCGCGGTCGACCTCGGCGATCCACTCCGCGACGTTGTCGAGGAAGTAGCGATCGTGGGTGATGGCGATGACGGCACCGGTGTACTTCTGCAGGTGCTGCTCGAGCCACAGCACGCTCTCAGCGTCGAGGTGGTTCGTGGGCTCGTCAAGCAGCAGCAGGTCGGGCTTCTGCAGCAGCAGCTTGGTCAGCGCCACACGGCGCTTCTCACCGCCCGAGAGGTTCGAGACAGATGCGTCGCCGGGGGGCGTGCGCAGGGCATCCATCGCCTGCTCGAGCTGCGAGTCGAGGTCCCACGCGTCCGCGGCGTCGATCTCTTCCTGAAGCGTGCCCATCTCGGCCAGGAGGGCGTCGAAGTCGGCGTCCGGGTCGCTCATCAGGCCGGAGATCTCGTTGAAGCGGTCGACCTTCGCCTTGATGGCGATGCCGTCCTGAATGTTCTCCAGCACGGTCTTGGACTCGTCGAGCTCGGGCTCCTGCATGAGGATGCCGACCGTGAACCCGGGGCTGAGCTTCGCTTCGCCGTTGGACGGTGTGTCCAGGCCGGCCATGATCTTGAGGATCGTCGACTTGCCGGCACCGTTGGGGCCGACCATTCCGATCTTGGCGCCGGGGAGGAACGCCATCGTCACGTCATCGAGGATCAGCTTCTCTCCGACCGCCTTCCGGGCGCGGACCATCGAGTAGATGTACTCAGCCATGCGAATCCTGCTCTCCTTGGACTGCGGACGTCAGCCCCCCAGCCTACCGGCCGCGGAGAGGTCACCAGTCGATCGGACGCGTGCGGCCGATGAGGCAGCCGCCTTCGGCCAGAGCGTCGACGACGACGGCCACGGGGTCACCCGTCGCGGGCCCGACCTGTCCGATGAGGCACTCCGACCCCCACAGCACCGAGAACTGCAGGCTTTCGGCCGGGTTCCCGACGGTCGACAGGTCTTGGGTGACTTCCATCGCCCCGCGGTCGAAACCCGTCGCGATCAGGGCGTCGATGTAGGCGCGACCGGACGCGTTGTCCTCGCCGGCCCAGACCATCTCGACGACCTGCCGGAAGATCGGCAGGTTATCTGACGCCGTGCCGTCGGGAAGGAACGCCACCACGTCGGGGGTCGGGGTGGCGGTCGGCGTCGCGGCTGCCGTCGTCGTCGCGGTTGGCGCGGGCGATGCCTCGGTGCATCCGCTCAGCACCAGGAGGCCGACGCCCAGCGCCGCCGCCGTCGCCACTCCACGTCGGAGGTGAGAGGGGCCGTTCTGCGGGGATCGGGTCACGGTGAGATTCTAGGTCCGCGACCAGGAAGGCCCCTGGACGGTCAGTACGGCGCCTCCTCGACGGGGCCACCGGAAGCCCCGACCGCAACGGGCGACCGCTCCCCCTCTCCGGCGCGCTGAGCCGGGGACGTGCCGGGGGCCGCCCACTCGGACCGCGGCGCCTGCGCCTGCGCGCCGTCTGCCGGGGACGTCTTCGCGAAGGACGTCGTTCCCCACCGCAGATCATGCCCGATCGCCTCGGCGTCGATCTCGGCCTCGGTGCCGTGGTTCTGCGCGGTCTCCCAGTCACGGATACGCAGCCTGCCCGTGAGGAGCACCCGCTCTCCGATCTTCAACGACCGCGCGGCGTTCTCGCCGAGCGTGCGGAACACCGAAACGGTGTACCAGTTCGTCCCCGCGTCGACCCACTCGCCTGTCGCCTTGTCGCGGCGGCGTTCGCTGCATGCGAGACGGAACCGTGTGTAGGCGACCCCGGCCGCGGTGCTGCGCTGCTCTGGTGTGGTCGCGATGTTCCCCGCGACCGTGATGGTCGTGCCGTTCATGCCTTCTCCTTCGCTCG
Organism: Microbacterium sp. Y547; assembly: GCF_057669785.1. Taxonomy (NCBI): domain Bacteria; kingdom Bacillati; phylum Actinomycetota; class Actinomycetes; order Micrococcales; family Microbacteriaceae; genus Microbacterium; species Microbacterium sp. Y547. Next base: position 120,208 of record NZ_JBYHFN010000007.1, on the reverse strand, counting down.
GATGGTGTGCCGTGGTGCCCGCGTGCCCGGCCGGCACCACGGCTGTCCCACCCTCGCTCCCGATCACCCGCCGCGGCCCGAGCGCGGAGGATCTGGGGACAGCGCGGCGAGGAGCCTCGCTTGGGGAGGAGAGGGGCGTTGGTGATTGATGTCGGAAGTCGCACTTATGTTCGAACCGGAAGGGAGATCCATGTCGATCCATACCCATTGGCCCGCGCTGACCGCCCCGGAGTTGCGTCGCCCCACACCGATGCGACTCGCGCCCGCGGCCCGCGCGCTCTGGCGCGTGATCGACCACACGGGACTCGTCGTCGGGCACCTGCAATCGGTGTCCGACACCCGCGGCACGCGCTACCGAGCGCGCCGATTCCACCCGGATTCACGTGTGTTCCGCGACCTCGGCGACTTCTGGTCGGCCGACGACGCGCTGGAGTGCCTGCGCTACGCGCGCTGACTGCGCGCTCATGCTGTTGGATGGGGCTGTGCTACGTCGCGTCGTCCAACTGCTCATCGGGCTGCTGCTCTTCGGCGCGGGCTGCGCGCTGACGGTGCGGGCGGGGCTGGGAGTAGACCCCTGGACCGTTTTGGCCGAGGGTATCTCGATCCACACGGGGATCGGCATCGGATGGGTGACGAGCCTGCTCGGGCTGCTCGTCCTGCTGCTGTGGGTCCCTCTCCGCCAGAAGCCGGGCGTGGGAACGGTGGCGAACATCGCCCTCGTCGGCACCTCGATGCAGGCGGTCCTGACGTGGGTTCCGCCCACCGAAGGGCTCGTCGCTCAGATCGCGGTCCTGCTCGCCGGCATCCTGCTCGTGGCGATCGCTTCGGGCCTGTACATCGGCGCACACTTCGGGCCCGGACCGCGTGACGGCCTGATGACGGGGATGAACATGCGCCTGGGGTGGCCCATCTGGGTCTGCCGGGCCACGGTCGAGCTGTCGGTGCTGTTCGGCGGCTGGCTGCTCGGCGGAACGGTCGGGCTCGGCACGGTCCTGTTCGCCGTGCTCATCGGCCCCCTCGTCCATGCTGCTCTGCCGCTGCTGGACACCCGACGCCCTCCCCGCCGCGGCGCGGCGAAGGTTCCGACCATCACTTCAGATGAGGTCCTGCCGCCGCAGAGCTGATCGCCGAACTTCAGTGCTCGAGGAACCGCGGCCAGTCGCTCCCAGGTGCCATGCGGGCGTGCAGCGCACGTTTGGCCACCTCCATCGAGGGGTAGGTCCCAGCCGCACCCTGCGTCCCCGTCATCGAGACGGTGTATCCCTCATCGACCTTGCGGATGCTGCCGACGACGCCTCCCGGGCCGTAAGCGACCCACAGGGCGCGTGAAGTCTCGGTCGTGCTCATCGCAGAACTCCCTCCGATGCGCCCGACGCTACGCCGCCGACGGACAAAGAGCCAGCACTCCCGTCGATTCCCTGATGCCTGATGGCCGCTACCCTTGATGGCAGTGACCCCCAGTAGCTCAGTGGATAGAGCAGCGGCCTTCTAATCCGCCGGTCAGGTGTTCGAATCACCTCTGGGGGACCGAAGAATCCCGTGTCGCTGCCATCGTTAGGATGGAGCCCATGGTGGGTGCCTCTGAGAACGACCGGCTCGTCTGGATCGATTGCGAAATGACCGGTCTCGATCTCGAGGTCGACGAACTCGTCGAGATCGCGATCGTCGTGACCGACTTCGAGTTGCGGCCGCTCGACGCGGGCTTCCACATCGTCATCAAGCCTGATGCGTCGGCGCTCGAGAACATGAACGACTTCGTGACTGCCATGCACGAGAAGTCCGGGCTGCTCGACGAGATCCCCGGGGGCGTCTCGGTCGCCGATGCCGAGTTCCAGGCGCTCGAGTACATCCAGCGGTTCGTGCCGCAGCAGGGCAAGGCTCCGCTGGCCGGCAACACGATCGGCACCGACCGTATGTTCCTCGCGAAGTACATGCCGCGCGTCGACCGGTGGCTGCACTACCGCAACGTCGACGTCTCCAGCATCAAAGAGCTCTCGCGCCGCTGGCACCCTCGCGCGTACATCCACGCACCGGCCAAAGACGGCGGCCACCGCGCCCTCGCTGACATCCTCGAATCGATCCGCGAGCTGGTCTACTACCGCCGCGCTGTCTTCGTTCCAGAGCCGGGACCGACCAGCGATGACGCTCGCGCGGCCGCGGTCGCCGCCGTTTCGTCATTCTCGACGGAGGTGTGAGAGAATCTTCTGGTTGCCCGCGAAAGCGGGAGACATGGTGGGTATAGCTCAGTTGGTAGAGCGCGGCCTTGTGGTGGCCGATGTCGCGGGTTCGAGCCCCGTTACTCACCCCAATCGAAGCGAGGCCATGGGGCATCGTATGGACATGGAAGCAGCTGAGTTCGAGCAGCTCGTCATCGACGAGCTCGACCAGCTCCCTGATGAGATGGTCGACGCTCTCGACAATGTCGTGTTCGTCGTCGAGGATCGACCCGAAGACGGCAGCCTCGACCTGCTCGGGCTCTACGATGGCTGGGCCCTCACCGAGCGCGGCCAGTACGGCGGCGGCGAGCTGCCAGACCGGATCATCGTGTACCGCGAGCCGCATCTGGCGAACTGCGACGACATCGACGAACTGCGCGATGAGGTCCACACCACCCTCGTCCATGAGATCGCCCACTTCTATGGGATCGACGATGACCGGCTGCACGAGCTGGGGTGGGCGTGATGGCTACGGTGGCGCTGCCCGACACCGACCGCTCCCCCGTGGCTGACCGGCTCGTCGAACCCGTGCGTCCGTGGCAGACCGTCGTCTGGAACGATCCGGTCAATCTGATGAGCTACGTGACGCACGTGTTCCGCGAGTACTTCGGCTATTCGCGCGACGAAGCGGAGCGGCTCATGCTCGCGGTCCACCACGACGGGCATGCTGTTGTGGCCGAGGGCGCCCGCGAGCAGATGGAATTGCACACGCAGGCCATGCACGACTACAGCCTCTGGGCCACCGTCCGGGAGGCCCCGTGACCGAGCGGACGATCGTGCTCGAACTCGCACGGATCGAAGGGGCTCACCTCACGATGCTCGTGCGCCAGTTCGGTGAGCTGCTCGCCGAGGATGACGTCGCCGGGGATCCGGCGCTGGGGCGCCTCGTTCCCGACGCCTATGCCGACGCCGAGGCTGCGCGGGAGTTCCGCGCGCTCACGGAGCGCGATCTGCTCGCGCGCCGAGCCGACGACGCGGCGGTCGTGCTGGACTCTCTCGCCGTGATCGGCGAGCTGCCCGATGACCCCGATGATCCCCGCTTCGTCGAGGTCGTCGAGATCTCCCTCGATGCCGGCGAAGCGCGGTCCTGGCTGCGCACACTCTCGGCGGTGCGGCTCGTGCTCGCGACGCGCCTGGACATCACCGATGACGACGATCATCCTCAGGACGACCCCCGATTCGGCATCTACGAGTGGCTCGGGTATCGCCTCGACGGGCTCGTCCGCGCCATCGACGAGGACTGACGGGTCACGGCACCTCGACGCGCAGCGTCGCCAACGCGGCGGGGTCGTGGCGATCGATGTGCGCCTGTTCCTGCAGAGCCCACCGCTCCCAGTGCGGGCGATACGTGTCTCCGTCGCGATCGAGCGCGCGCCGGCGGCGTGATGCCGACGGCGACTCACACCACACCCGGACGTCGGCGAGCTCGGCGGTCTGGGGCGTGAGAATTCCCGCACCCTCGATGATGAGCGGAAGCGCCGGATCAACCGCGTGGGCTTCGGCGGTCCGCTCCTCGTGCCAGTCCCACCGCTGCCACACGCCGATCATGCCCCGCGCGTGTGGCCGCAGGATGTCCTCAAGCGCGCGCTCGACGCCGGCTTCAAGGCCGTCCCACCCCGGATACAGGGAATCCAGCGCAACGAGCTGGACACGGGAGCCGTGAGGCCACTGCGAGACGGTGCGGCGCGCGAGGGAGGACTTTCCCGCTCCGCTTCGCCCGTCGATGAGAATGACGGGGTTCGCGGCCGAGACGGACGCAGCCGCGTGGAGAACGAGCGACGTCGCGGCGCTGAGGGCCTCTCCGACGGCGTCGGCGTTACTTCTTGAGGGCGCGGATGACACGGCTGAGCGCACGCCCGGCGATCCACACGAACGGGATCCCGACCGCCAGCAGCGAGACCAGGTTCGGCTCGAACCGTAGGTCGTCTCCCTTGCGGACATACGCACCCATGGGAACCGCGTAGCCGCCGCCCCCGCCGCCGCCGTTGCCTTGCTCATCGGCGCCGCCACCGAAGCCCGACCATGTCAGCGCGACGGGGATGAAGGTGACACCATCGATGTCCTGAGGTTCGCCGTAGACGCTCTTCACGCCGAGCGAGGCGGATTGCTTGGACAGTTCGAGAGCGATGTTGGCCATGCCACCACGCTACCCGCCCGCGCCGGTCATTCCCAGAGCGGACTCACTGCGCCCTCGGGGTTCGCGGATGCGAGGGCAGCGAACCGCCGTCACGGCGGTTGCCGAGCAGCGTCGCCCGCGTCACGGCGTTGCGACCGAACTTCGTGGCTGCTCCGTCGAGGGCGCCTTCGATCCGGCGCCATCCCTCGTCGTCGTCCCAGAGAGCCGGTGCACCGGAGCCCGATGGGCTGAGCTTCTCGGCGCGCACACCCACGAGCCGCACGGGCAGCCCGCGGTCGACGCCGGCGAACAGATCGTGGGCAGCGCTGCCGATGCGCTGCCCGACGGCGGTGGGCTCGGTGAGCGTCTGGGAGCGCGTGATGGTCGTGAAATCGGCGAAGCGCACCTTGATCGACACGGTCGACGCCTCCCACCCGTGCTCCCGCAGGCGCGCACCCACCCGGTCGGAGAGACGCCTCAGCTCGGCCCTCAGCACGGTGTCATCGGCGATGTCCTCGTGGAAGGTCTCTTCGTGTCCGATGCTCTTCTCGATCCGCGTCGTGTCGACGGGGCGAGGATCGATTCCCCTCGCGAGATGCCACAGACGATCACCGAGTGCCGGGCCGAGCGCGCGTTCGAGCACCTCGCGCGGTTCGTCGAGCACATCGGCGACGGTACGGATGCCGCGGCGCTCGAGCGCGTCGCCTGCTTTGGGCCCGATGCCCCACAGCGCCCGCACAGAACGCGGCGCGAGGAAGGCCTCGGTGTCGGCCGGTGTCACGATGAGCAGGCCGTCAGGTTTGGACGCGGTCGATGCCATCTTCGCGATGTGCTTCGTCGCCGCCACGCCGATCGAGCATGTCAGGCCCGTGGCTTCGTGCACCTGGATGCGCAGCATCCGGGCGATCATGCCGGGACTCCCCCACAGCCGTCGGGCGCCGCGCACGTCGAGGAAGGCCTCATCGATCGACAGGGGCTCGACGAGCGGCGTCACGTCGCGGAAGACGGCCATGACCTGTGCGGACAGTGCGAGGTATCGGTCGAACCGCGGCGGGACGACGATCGCCGTGGGGCACAGCCGCAGCGCCTGCCCGACGGGCATCGCCGAGCGCACACCGAACCGACGCGCCTCATAGGACGCGCTCGAGACCACCGAGCGGCTCTCGGGGGCGCCGATGATGATGGGCTTGCCGGCGAGGCTCGGATCATCGAGCACAGCGACAGCGGCATAGAAGGCGTCCATGTCGACATGCAGGATGCCGGTGCCGGTGTCGTCCGCATCCCGCGGTGACACCATCCGCCCGCTGCCGTCGCCTCGCCCCATACGTCCATTCTCGTCTCGGGCGCCGACATCCGGCGCCCGAGACGAGAGGTCAGCCTGCTGCGCGCTCGAGGACCAGTTCGCGCACGCGCGCGGCGTCCGCCTGGCCCCGCATCGCCTTCATGACTGCACCGATGACGGCACCGGCCGCTTGCACCTTGCCGTCGCGGATCTTCGCCAGGACGTCCGGCTGCGACGCGAGTGCGTCGTCGATCGCCGCGATCAGGGCACCGTCGTCGGAAACGACCGCAAGACCCCGCGCATCGACGATCTGCTGCGGCGTTCCTTCGCCCGCAATCATGCCTTCGAGCACCTGGCGCGCGAGCTTGTCGGTGAGCGTGCCGCTTTCGACGAGCTTCTGCAGCTCCGCGACGGCGGTCGGCTCGACCAGTTCAGCCGGCTCCTTGCCCGCGGCATTCGCGACGCGCGACAGCTCACCGGTCCACCACTTGCGCGCGGCAGCGGGCGACGCTCCGGCGGCGATGGTCGCTTCGACCTCGGCGAGGAGTCCGCCGTTGACGACGTCCTGGAACTCGAGATCGGTGAAGCCCCAATCCGCCTTGAGACGGCGTCGACGCGCCGCGGGAGGCTCGGGAAGCGCGGCACGCAGCTCTTCGATCAGCTCGGGAGCAGGCACGACGGGCAGCAGATCGGGCTCGGGGAAATACCGATAGTCGTCGGCGTCGGACTTGGGACGGCCCGGAGACGTCGCGCCGGTGTCCTCGTGCCAGTGACGCGTCTCCTGCGTGATGGTCCCGCCTGCAGCCAGGATCGCCGCCTGCCGCTGGATCTCGTAGCGCACGGCGCGTTCGACCGAGCGCATCGAGTTGACGTTCTTCGTCTCGGTGCGGGTGCCGAGCGGCTCGTCGGGCTCGCCGGCGGGCGTGCGACGACGAAGTGAGACGTTGGCGTCGCAGCGCAGGTTTCCGCGCTCGAGACGGGCATCCGAGATGCCGAGCCCGATCACGACGTCGCGGATCGTCTGCACGTACGCCTTCGCGATCTCGGGTGCACGGTGCTCGGCGCCGAAGATCGTCTTGGTCACGATCTCGACGAGCGGCACACCGGCACGGTTGTAGTCCACGAGGGAGTACTCGGCGCCCTGAATGCGCCCCGTCGCCCCGCCGACGTGGGTCAGCTTGCCGGCATCCTCTTCCATGTGGGCCCGCTCGATCGGAATCGCAACGATCGTGCCGTCCGACAGCTCGACGTCGATCTCACCCTCGAAGGCGATGGGCTCGTCGTACTGCGAGATCTGGTAATTCTTGCCCAGATCGGGGTAGAAGTAGTTCTTCCGCGCGAACCGGCTCGTCGGGGCGATCGAGCAGCCGAGGGCGAGGCCCAGGCTGATCGAGTACCGGATCGCCGTCTCGTTCACGACGGGCAGCGAACCGGGCAGACCGATGTCCACGGCCGCGACGAGCGAGTTGGGCGGCGCGCCGTGGTTGGCGGAGTTCGCGGGGTTGGCCGCCGACGAGAACATCTTCGTCGCCGTGTTGAGCTCGACGTGTACCTCGAAGCCGAGCACGGGCTCGAACATCTCGAGTGCCGCGTCGAAGTCCATCAGCTTGTCCTTCGCCATCAGAGGGCACCTCCGTTCGTTCCGAGAGCCGGCGCTCTGTCCAGCAGCGGTCCGCCCCAGGAATCCACCAGTGCGGTCTCGAGCGCTGCGCCGACCCGGTAGAGCCGGGCGTCTTCGCGCGCGGGAGCGAGCAACTGGATGCCGACCGGCAGGCCGTCCTCGGCGGCGAGCCCCGACGGAATCGAGATCCCCGGCACGCCGGCGAGGTTGGCCGGGATCGTCGTGACGTCGTTGAGGTACATCTGCAGCGGGTCGTCGATCTTCTCGCCGAGTCGGAACGCCGTCGTGGGCGCCGAGGGCGTCGCGATGACGTCGACCTGCGCGAACGCCTCGTCGAAGTCGCGCTGGATGAGCGTGCGCACCTTCTGCGCCGAGCCGTAGTACGCGTCGTAGTAGCCCGCCGAAAGGGCATAGGTGCCGAGGATCACGCGGCGCTTCACCTCGTCGCCGAAGCCTGCCTCACGGGTGGCGGCCATGACCTCTTCGACGGTGGCCGTCGCGTGGGGCGTGACGCGCATGCCGAAGCGGACGGAGTCGAACTTCGCAAGGTTGCTCGACGCCTCGGCGGGAAGGATCAGGTAGTAGGCGGCGACACCGTACTCGAAGTGCGGCGCGCTGACCTCGACGATCTCGGCGCCGTTCGCCTCGAGAAGGGCGAGCGACTGCCGGAACGACTCGGCGACGCCGGCCTGGAATGCTCCGTCGGCCAGTTCGCGGATGACGCCCACGCGCAGGCCCTTCAGCACCTCGCCCGATGCTCCGTCTCGCGCGGCCTGCGCGAATGACGGCCACACGTCCGAGAGCGACGTCGAGTCGTGCGGGTCGTGGCCGCCGATGACGTCGTGCAGCAGTCCGGCGTCGAGGACCGTGCGGGTCACGGGGCCGACCTGGTCGAGAGAGGACGCCAGGGCGATCGCGCCGTACCGGCTCACGCCGCCGTAGGTGGGCTTCATACCCACGGTGCCGGTCACGTGAGCGGGTTGGCGGATCGAGCCGCCGGTGTCCGAGCCCAGCGCGAGCGGGGCTTCGAAGGCCGCGACGGCTGCCGCGGAGCCTCCGCCGGAGCCTCCGGGGATGCGGTCGAGATCCCACGGGTTGCGCGTCGGACCGTAGGCGGAGTGCTCGGTCGACGAGCCCATCGCGAACTCATCCATGTTCGTCTTGCCGAGGGGCACGAGACCGGCCGCCCGGGCACGCGCGACGACGGTCGCGTCGTAGGGCGACATGTAGCCCTCGAGGATCCGGGACCCGCTCGTGGAGGGCATATCCGTCGTGACGAGGACGTCCTTGATCGCGAGGGGGACTCCCGCGACAGGTCCGAGATGTTCGCCCGCCGCGCGGCGACGGTCGATGTCGGCGGCGACGTCGAGGGCGTGGTCGCTGACGTGCAGGAAGGCGTGCACATCGCCGTCGACGGCGGCGATCCGATCGAGGTGTGCCTGGGTCGCTTCGACGCTCGACACCTCTCCGGAGGCCAGGCGGTCGGCGAGGTCGGCGGCGCTCAGCCGCGTGAGGTCGCTCACTGCTCCTCCCCCAGGATCGCCGTGACGCGGAACCGATCGTCCGCGGCATCCGGAGCGTTCTGCAGCACCTGCGCGGTCGTCAGCATGTCGCCCGGCACGTCGGGGCGGAAGACGTTCTGCAGCGGGATGGGGTGACTCGTCGCGACGACGTCAGGGGTCGCGACCTCGGACACCTTGGCGATGTTGTCGACGATGACATCGAGTTGTCCCGTGAGTCGCTGCACCTCCTCATCGGTCAGCTGGATGCGGGCGAGCACGCCGAGATGGCGCACGAGATCTGGGGTGATTTCCGACACGCCCCCATTCTACGAGCGGTGGGGTCTCACGGCGGACCGCCTTAGGCTGTCTGCGTGACGACGTATAACCCGCCGCGCCCCTGGATCGCCAGCTATGCCGACGGAGTGCCTGCAGACCTCGGAGTGGTGTCCGGCTCGCTCGTGGATATCGTCGAAGCCTCGGCGCGCGACTATCCGGATGCGCCGGCGCTGCAGTTCTTCGGCCGAACCATGTCGTACCGCGAGCTGCTCGCCTCGATCGAGCGTGCGGCGGCAGGGCTGAAGGCTCTCGGAGTCAAGGCGGGCGACCCCGTCGCGATCGTCCTGCCGAACTGCCCGCAGCACATCATCGCCTTCTACGCGATCCTGCGGCTCGGCGCGATCGCGATCGAGCACAATCCCCTCTACACGCCGCGCGAACTGCGCAAGCAGTTCGAGGACCACGGCGCGAAGCACGCGATCGTGTGGAGCAAGGTCGTCACGACGGTGCAGGAGTTCCCCGCCGACCTGAGGGTCGATCATCTCGTGAGCGTGGACATCACGAAGGCGATGCCGATGCGCATGCGCGCGATGCTGCGTCTGCCGATCTCGAAAGCACGGGATGCACGTGCCGCTCTCACCGAGCACGTGAGCGGCGCCACACCGTGGGAGAGCGTGCTGCACCACGAGGCGCTGCCCGCGGCGCATCCGCACCCCGCAATCGACGACATCGCGATCATCCAGTACACGAGCGGCACGACCGGCACCCCGAAGGGCGCCGTGCTGACCCACGGCAACCTGCTCGCCAACGCGAAGCAGGCGCAGCTGTGGGTGCCGTCGATCGTGCGCGGCAACGGGTGCGTCGTCTACGCGGTGCTGCCGATGTTCCACGCCTACGGGCTCACGCTCTGCCTCACCTTCGCCATGTCGATGGGAGCTCGGCTCGTGCTGTTCCCGCGCTTCGACCCGGACATGGTGCTCGAGGTGATGAAGAAGCACCCGCCGACGCTGCTGCCGCTCGTTCCTCCGATCGCCGACCGGCTGCTTGCCGCGGCGATCGAGCAGGGCGTCTCGCTGCGCGGCACCGAGGTGGCGATCTCCGGTGCCATGGCGCTGCCGCATGAGCTCGTGGTTCCGTTCGAGAAGGCCTCGGGCGGGTACCTGGTCGAAGGCTATGGCCTGTCGGAGTGCTCCCCCGTGCTGATGGCGAATCCCGTCGCCGAGAACCGTGTGCCCGGAACCGTCGGGCTCCCGCTGCCGGGTACCGAATGTCGCGTCGTCGACCCCGACGAGCCGACCGTCGACGTGCCGCAGGGCGAACGCGGCGAACTCATCGTGCGCGGGCCCCAGGTCTTCCACGGGTATTACGGAAAGCCAGAGGAGACCGAAGCCGTGTTCGTCGACGGCTGGTTCCGCACGGGCGACATCGTCACGATCGACGACGCCGGGTTCGTGCGCATCGTGGACCGGATCAAGGAGCTCATCATCACCGGCGGCTTCAACGTCGCTCCCACCGAGGTCGAGATCGCACTGCGGCAACACCCCGACGTCGAGGATGCAGCCGTGGTCGGATTGCCGAGCGAGCACTCCGGTGAAGAAGTCGTCGCCGCGATCGTCGTCTCACCGGACGTCGAGCATCCCGATGTCGAGGCGATCCGAGAGTTCGCCCGCGGCATCCTGACGCCCTACAAGGTGCCTCGCCGGCTCTTCGTCGTCGACGAGCTGCCGAAGTCGCTCATCGGAAAGGTGCTGCGTCGCCGTGTGCGGGATTCTCTCCTGAACCTCACGACCGGCAGCTGACGCCTCGTCGCGAGCGAGCCGTCATCAGCCGGCGTCGGGGGCGAGCGCGTCGAGCGCCGCCGGCCCCTGCTCCACGAGGATGCGGAACTGCGCCGCGTCGATGATCCGAAGGCCGAGGTCTTCGGCCTTCGCGAGCTTCGACCCGGCTCCTGGCCCCGCCGCGACGAAGTCGGTCTTCTTCGACACGCTCGACGCCGCCTTGCCGCCCGCGGCGATGATGGCTTCTTGCGCGCCTTCACGCGTATAGCCTTCGAGCGAACCGGTCGCCACGATCGTCACACCATCGAGCACGCCGCCCGCGGCGGCGGCTGCACCCGGACCCGGATGACCGGGCGTGGCCAGCTGCGCACCCGCGCGCTGCCAGCGATCGATGATCTCGCGGTGCCACTCCACGCCGAACCAGTCGCGCAGTGAGTCGGCGATGATGCCTCCGACGCCCTCGACCGATGCGAGTTCCTCTCTCGTGGCGGTGCGGATCGCCTCGACGGATCCGAACCACTGCGCCAGGGCGCGGGCCGCGACCGGTCCGACGTGGCGGATGTTGAGCGCGACGAGGAAGCGCCAGAGCTCTTTCGTCTTCGCCTTCTCGAGTTCGTCGAGCAGCGTGATCGCCTGCGCCGACGGATGCGGGCCCTCCAGACCCGCTTTGCGCTCGGCGGCGGTGGGGTTGCGCCGGAACGGCGCGCGCACCTTGGGCGTGCCGTCGTCGTCCTGCCGGGGCAGCCCTGTCTCGGGGTCGCGGACGAGAACCTCGATGGGCACGAGTTCGTCAAGCGTCAGATCGAACAGTCCTGCTTCGGTGTCGAGCGGCGGTTGCTCAGGAACCGAGGGCTGCGTGAGCGCGGCGGCCGTCACTTCACCGAGCGCCTCGATGTCGAGAGCGCCGCGGGACCCGATGTGCTCGACACGGCCGCGCACCTGGGCGGGGCAGGACCGCGTGTTCGGGCATCGCAGATCGATGTCGCCTTCTTTCGCGGGTGCGAGCCGCGAGCCGCATTCGGGGCAGTCGGTCGGCATGACGAACTCACGCTCGGTGCCGTCTCGAAGCTCGACGACAGGGCCCAGAACCTCGGGGATCACGTCGCCGGCTTTGCGCAGCACGACGGTGTCGCCGATGAGCACGCCCTTCGCCCGCACGACGTCTTGATTGTGCAGCGTGGCCTGACGCACGACCGAGCCTGCGACGAGCGCGGGCGCCATGACGGCGAACGGCGTCGCGCGCCCCGTGCGGCCGACCGACACGACGATGTCGAGTAGCTTCGTGTTGACCTGCTCAGGGGGGTATTTGTAGGCGATCGCCCATCGCGGCGCACGACTGGTCGCGCCGAGCTCATCGTGAAGGGCGAGCTCGTCGACCTTGACGACGATGCCATCGAGCTCATGCTCCACGTCGTGCCGGTGCTGGCCGTAGTACTCGACGAAGCCCAGCACGCCGTCGATGTCGTCGAACGTGCGCGCATACGGGCTCGTGGGCAGGCCCCACTCGGCGAGGAGCCGGTAGACCTCGCTCTGCGCGCCGACCGGTGGCGCCTCCCACGCGCCGATTCCGTGCACGAAGAGGCGCAGCGAGTCCAGGCGCGCGAGTCCGGCTTCGAGTTCGAGTCCGGACTTCTTCTCGAGCTGCTGACGCAGGCCGCCGCTGGCGGCGTTGCGAGGATTGGCGAACGCGGCGAAGCGGCGCGCTGCACTGCGCGCGGCGCGATCCTCGTCGATCCCCCGCGCGAGGGCGTCGGCGATGACCCGCTCGCGCAGGCGTGCCTGCAGCGCATTGAGGTCGCGGAACGCCGCCACGGGGATGAACACTTCACCGCGCACTTCGACGAGCGCGGGGTGACCTGTTCCCGACAGCCGCTGCGGGATGCCGGTGACGCGGAGCGCGTTCGCCGTGACGTCTTCGCCGATCCGGCCGTCGCCTCGCGTCGCGGCTGTCGTCAGCACCCCGTGTTCGTAGCGCAGGTTGACCGCGAGTCCATCGATCTTGAGCTCGGTGAGCCAGTGCACGGCCCGCCCCGCGGCCGCCTGCGTCTTGACGCACCATTCGCGGAGTTCGTCGTCGCTGAAGACGTTGTCGAGGCTCAGCATGCGCTCGGCGTGCGTCACCGGCGCGAACATCGATGACTGGGCGGCGCCCACGGTCTGGGTCGGCGAGTCCTGGCCCTGCAACTCGGGGTACCGTCGCTCGAGCGCTTCGAGCCGCCGCATCCACCCGTCGTACGTCGCATCATCGACCAGCTCGGCGTCGGCGCCGTAGTACGCCTCGCGCGCGCCCATGATCCGCTCGGTGAGGTCGGCCGCCTCGTCGTGCGCCTGCTCGAGTGTCAGATCGGGAAGGTCAGAAGGTACGCCATCAGCCACCTGCACAGTCTACGAGCGGCCTCCGACGTCGTCAGGATGCGACGGGAACAGCCGACTCTGTGCGGTCGATCGTGAACTGGCCGATGACACGCGTGCCGTCGTAGAGTACGGCGGTCTGCCCCGTCGCCACACCGTCGAACGGCGTCTCGGGGGTGACCGTGAGGCCGTCGTCATCGAGCACGGCGACGGCCGGAACGGGGTCGGCGTGCGCGCGGATCTGCACGTGGCAGGCGAACTCGCCCGCAGGCTGAGGGCGCCCCGCCCACGTGTACCGGTCCCCGCCGATGCGGGCGGTGGCGAGCGCTTCTTTCGGGCCGACGACCACGGTGTTCGAGACGGGACGCACCTCGAGCACGAAACGAGGCTTGCCGTCGGATGCCGGGACCCCGAGCTGCAGTCCGCGGCGCTGGCCGATCGTGAACGCGTGCGCGCCTTCGTGTGAGCCGACGACGTCGCCCGCGCGGTCGACGATGTCGCCGCGCTCGGCGCCGACGCGCTCGGCGAGCCAACCCCGCGTGTCGCCGTCGGGGATGAAGCAGATGTCGTGGCTGTCCGGTTTCTGCGCGACCGTCAGACCGCGGCGCTCGGCCTCGGCCCGGACGAGCGCCTTGGACGGCGTGTCGCCCAGCGGGAAGTACGTGTGCGCGAGCTGCTGCGCCGTGAGCACGCCGAGTACGTAGGACTGGTCCTTCGCGGCATCCGAAGCCCGGTGCAGCTCGAGCCCGTCGGGCCCGTCGATGAGCGTCGCGTAATGCCCTGTGCAGACGGCGTCGAATCCCAGCTCGATGGCGCGTTCGAGCAGGGCTGCGAACTTGATCTTCTCGTTGCAGCGCATGCACGGGTTGGGGGTGCGACCCGCACGGTACTCGGAGACGAAGTCCTCGATGACGTCGTCGCGGAAGCGTTCCGAGAAGTCCCACACGTAGAACGGGATGCCGAGCAGGTCGGCCGCGCGTCGCGCATCCATGGCGTCTTCGATGGTGCAGCAGCCGCGACTGCCGGTGCGCAGCGTGCCGCCGGCCCGTGAGAGGGCGAGGTGCACGCCGACGACCTCGTGCCCCGCCTCGACGGCGCGCGCGGTCGCCACGGCGGAGTCGACTCCCCCGCTCATCGCTGCCAGAATGCGCATCTTTCCAGTCTACGAGCTCGCGGATCGGCGTTCGCTGAGACCACCAGATCCGTCAGCGGGCGGCGCGCGCTCGCTCGACGACCTCGGGAAGCACCGCGAGGACGGCGGCGATGTCAGCGGCGGTCGTCGTGCGGCCGAGTGTGAAACGCAGGACCTCGCGTGCTTCGACGTCGCTGCGACCGAGCGCGCGCACGACGTGCGAGGGCTCGGGCACGCCCGCCTGGCACGCCGAGCCTGTCGACACCGCGATGCCGCGCTGGTCGAGCAGGAACAGCAGGGTCTCCCCCGCGGCCCCGGGGAAGAGCACGTGCGCATTGCCGGGAAGACGAGCCTCTGGATCGCCGAGCAGCTCGGCATCCGGAACAGCCGCGCGGATGCCGCGCACGAGATCATCGCGCAGCGGGGCGAGGCGATCGGCCTCTCGCGTGAGTTCGGCGGTCACCAGCTCGGCAGCGACGGCGAACGCCGCGGCGCCCGCGACGTCCTGCGTTCCGGCGCGCAGCCGGCGCTGCTGCCCGCCGCCGTGCACGAGCGCGGCGATGCGGGCGGTGCGCTCGACGACGAGTGCGCCCGTGCCGACGGGAGCGCCGATCTTGTGCCCCGACACGCTGAGGGCGACGAGGCCCGTCGCTGCCGCAGCATCCCCCCGCCACGCCGAGAACGTGACAGGAACATGCCCCAGCGCGGCGATCGCGTCGAGGTGCAGCGGCACCGCCGCCGCGGCCGCCGTCGCCGAGAGCGCCGCCGCATCGTTGAGGGTGCCCGTCTCGTTCGCCGCCACGAGCGCGGTGGCCAGCGCGGCGCCGGGGAGCGCCGCCTGCCATGCGCTGAGCGGAATGTGCCCGTGCGGGTCGAGGGGCACGGCGCGCACGGTGGCGCCCTGCGAGGCGACGAGCCAGTCGACGACGTCGATCGTCGCGTGGTGCTCGCCGTCGGGCAGAACGAGCGCGTCGTCATCGGGGACGCGCGCCCACCACAGACCCTTGAGGGCGAGGTTGACCGATTCGGTGCCGCCCGAGGTGAACACGACCTCGATGGGGTCGCAGTCCAGCACGACGGCGAGCCGCTCGCGCGACTCCTCGAGAAGGCGCCGCGCGGCCTGACCCCCGCCGTGGATCGATGACGCGTTGCCGACGAGCTCGGCAGCTCGCAGCCATGCGTCGCGCGCTTCGGGGCGCAGGGGCGTCGTCGCCGCGTGATCCAGGTAGACCGTCATGGCCCCTCCCTTCGCGCGCTGGGCACCGTCCGAGCCTTACTACTCTAGAACGCATGCATGACCCGGACGCGCCCGACTCCGCTGTGCCCCCGCGGGGCCTGCTGAGCACTGAACTCGACGGGCTCGGTGTCACGCAGGGACCCGACGGCGGCACCCTGCGCGTGTGGTCGGGGGCTGCCGACTCCGTCGATCTCGTGCTGTTCGACAGCGACGATCTGGACTGGATCACCGACGAGTTGCCCCTTTCGCCCGTCGGCGGCGGCGTGTGGAGCGTGACGACACCGCTGATGCGGCCCGGGGCGCGTTACGCGATCCGTGTCGACGGACCGCACGCGCCGGGTAACACCTTCAACCGGGGGACGCTCCTGGTAGAGCCCTATTCGCGGGGACTGGACAGTGCGGGCTTCGAGGACTGGCGCTCGGTCGTCATCGACGGGGCCTTCGATTGGGGCGGCGTCGGCAAGCCCGCCGTGCCGCTGGATCGCACCGTCATCTACGAAGCCCATCTCAAGGGCCTCACGAAGCGCCACCCACAGGTGCCCACGGCCCTGCACGGCACGTATGCGGGGCTGGGCCACCCGGCCATGATCGAGCACCTCCTGGATCTGGGGGTGACGAGCGTGCAGCTCCTGCCCGTGCACGCGTTCGCGACCGAGCCCCGACTGCTCCAGCACGGCCTCACCAACTATTGGGGCTACAACACCGTCAACTTCTTCACGCCCCACGCCGCCTACGCGAGCGAAGACGCCCGTCGCGACGGCCCCGAAGGGGTTCTGCGCGAATTCAAGGGCATGGTGCGCCTGCTGCACGAGGCAGGGCTCGAGGTGATTCTCGACGTCGTGTTCAATCACACCTCCGAAGAGGGTCTCGGCGGCCCGCGCACGAGCCTGCGGGGCATCGACAATCGCGCGTACTACCGGCAGACCGACGACGGCGCCTACATCGACGTGACCGGATGCGGCAACTCGGTGAACACCGCGACGGATGCTGCTGCGCGACTCGTGCTGGATTCGCTGCGCTACTGGGCGAACGACGTGCAGATCGACGGGTTTCGCTTCGATCTGGCGACGACCCTCGGCCGCGACGCATCCCACGTCTTCACCCCCGATCATCCGCTCCTGCAGGCCATCGTGCACGACCCCGGACTAGCCGGCGTCAAGAAGATCGCCGAACCGTGGGATGTCGGCATGGGCGGATGGCAGACGGGCAATTTCGGCGAGGGCTGGCACGAGTGGAATGACCGGTATCGCGACCGCGTGCGCAACTTCTGGCTCAGCGACGTCGACTACGCGCGCCGCGCTTCGACGTCACCCGTCGGCATCGGCGGCTTCGCGACGCGCCTCGCAGGCTCGTCGAACACGTTCAGCGCTGAGCGGGGCCCGCTCGCAAGCGTCAACTTCGTCACAGCTCACGACGGCTTCACGCTGCGCGACCTCGTGTCGTACGACGTCAAGCACAACCTGGGCAACGGCGAGCAGAATCGCGACGGCGCGGACACGAACCGCTCCTTCAACCACGGCGCAGAGGGCCCGACGGACGACGAGGGCATCCGCGCGACGCGCCGCAAGGCCATGCGCAACCTGCTGGGCACACTGCTGCTGTCCTCGGGCGTCCCGATGCTCACCGCCGGCGACGAGTTCGGTCGCACGCAGCGCGGCAACAACAACGCCTACTGCCACGACTCGCGTCTGACCTGGCTGACGTGGGAGTACGCCCCGTGGCAGCAGGACCTGCACGCGCACGTGCAGCGACTCACCCAGCTGCGCCGTGAGAATCCGGCGCTGCGCCCGAGCCGGTTCGCCCGGCTCGGCGAGCACACGCCGTCGGCGTCGGTCATGGAGTGGTACGACGAGCACGGCGAGACGATGTCGGGAGAGCGCTGGACGGATCCCTCGCACCGCACGCTGCAGTACGTCGCGACGTCGACGCCGGAGACCGAGGAGCCCAATCGCATCCTGCTCATCGTCCACGGCTCCGAACGCCCGATCGAGGTCGCGCTGCCGCATGTCGACGGTGTGACGCGGTTCGTGTCGCTGTGGTCGAGCGTCGATGATCGGCCCGCCGACGAGCATCTCGAACACTCACCCGGCGAGATCCTCCAGATCGGCGGCACCTCCATGCAGCTCTTCCGTGCAGAGTGAGACGCGATCGCCGCAGCACCCCGTCGCGCGCGAGGGCGGTTCCGTTCGATAGGTTCGAACCGTGGTGAAGCCGTCGCGAACCGAACCCTCCCGCCCCTGGCGAAGTGCCGCCGAGATTCCACTGCGGGACTGGCCGGACGACGGGGCGGAGCGCGACACCGTCACGCCCCGCATCCCGCTCTCGCTGGCTCGGCCCGCCGTCCCCGGTGGCCGGTTCCGCCCGAAGGCCTATCACGGCGAGGTCGTGCCGTTCCAGGTCACGGCGTTCCGCGAAGGGCACGACCGCATCGGCGTTCACGTGCGGCTGGTCGCGCCGTCCGGGGCGGCGTCGCTGCACCGCCTGCGTGCTCTCGATGACGGGTTCGACCGCTGGGAGGCGCTCATCGCGCCGCTCGAAGAGGGCATCTGGACGTTCCGGTACGAAGCGTTCGGCGACGACGTCGCCACGTGGCGCCACTCCGCCGATCTGAAGATCGCCGCCGATGTCGATGCGCCCCTCATGCGCGAGAGCGGCGCGCTTCTGTTCGACCGCGCCGCCGCAGAGAAGAGCCGACCCTCCGCCGAGCGCACGGCGCTCCGTACGGCCGCTGCGTCGCTGCGCGATCCGAAGACGACGGATGCCGCCGCGCTGGAGATCGTCCGCGATCCCGCCATCGCGGCGTATTTCGAGGCGCGACCGCTCATGTCGCTGCGGACCGTCGGCGAAGAGCACGCGCTCGTGGTCGAGCGCGAGCGCGCCGGCGTGGGTGCCTGGTACGAGTTCTTCCCGCGGTCAGAAGGCGCCGTACGGCTCGCCGACGGATCCGTGCGCAGCGGCACGTTCCGCACGGCGGCTGAGCGTCTTCCGGCTGTCGCCGCGATGGGCTTCGACGTGCTGTACCTGCCGCCGATCCACCCGATCGGCAGACGCAACCGGAAGGGCCCGAACAACACGCTGGACGCGAAACCGACCGACCCAGGCTCGCCGTGGGCCATCGGGGCCGCAGAAGGCGGGCACGACGCCGTGCATCCCGAACTCGGAACGCTCGAGGACTTCCGCGCGTTCGTGCGCGCCGCCCGCGACGAGGGCATCGAGGTCGCGCTCGACCTCGCGCTGCAGGCTGCGCCCGACCATCCCTGGGTCACGGAGCACCCCGAGTGGTTCACGACGCTTCCCGACGGCACGATTGCGTACGCCGAGAACCCGCCGAAGAAGTACCAGGACATCTACCCGGTCAACTTCGACAACGACCCCGACGGCATCCGTGCCGAGGTGCTTCGCATCGTCGAGCACTGGATCGCGCAGGGCGTCGAGATCTTCCGGGTCGACAATCCGCACACCAAGCCACTGCAGTTCTGGGAGTGGCTCATCCGCACCGTGAACGGGCGGCATCCCGGGGTCGTCTTCCTCGCCGAGGCCTTCACTCGTCCCGCTCCCCTGCAGGCACTCGCAGCGGTCGGATTCCAGCAGAGCTACACCTACTTCACGTGGCGCAACACCAAGCCGGAGCTCGAGGAGTTCCTCGCGTCGCTCGCCGACGAGACCGCCGACTTCCTGCGTCCGAACCTCTTCGTCAATACGCCCGACATCCTGACCGAGTACCTGCAGTTCGGCGGGCGCGCCGCCTATCGCATCCGCGCGGCGATCGCCGCGACGGCCGCCCCGTCCTACGGCGTGTATGCCGGTTACGAGCTCTACGAGAACGTCGCCCGGCCGGGTTCGGAAGAGAACGTCGACAACGAGAAGTACGAGGTGAAGGTGCGCGACTGGGTCGGGGCGCAGACGCGGGGCGATTCGCTTGCTCCCTTCCTGACACGTCTCAACGAGATCCGGCGTGACCACCCGGCGCTGCGTCAGCTGCGCAATCTCACGGTGCACTGGAGCGACGATGACGCGATCCTCGTGTACGCGAAGCACCTGGATGCCGCGCTGTCGCCGACGGGCCGCAGCGACACCATCATCGTCGTCGTCAACGTTGATCCGCACTCCGCACGACAGACCACGGTGCATCTGGACACGACCGTATGGGGTGTCGAGCCGGGGGCGCCCTACGACGTCGAGGACCTCGTGACGGGCGCGACGTGGACCTGGACGGATCACAACTACGTGCGACTGGATGCCTTCACCGAACCCGTGCACATCCTCCACGTCAAGGAGCGCACGTCATGATCGACGACCAGGTTTTCGACGACATCGCAACCGGATCGCACCACGACCCGCACAGCGTGCTGGGGCTGCACCCCGCGGTCGACGACGAGGGCTCCTCAGGCTGGGTCGTCCGCGCTCGGCGTCCGCTGGCGCGCAGCGTCACGGCGGTCTTCGATGATGGCACCCGCGTACCGCTCGAGCATGTGCGCAGCGGCATCTGGGAAGGCACGCGCGGCGGCACGGCGGGAGCGTACGAGCTCGTCGCGCGTTACGACTCCGGTCCCGACCACGTCGCCGATGACCCGTACCGGCACCGTCCGACCCTGGGCGAACTGGATCTGCACCTGATCGGCGAAGGACGCCACGAGGAGCTGTGGCGCGTGCTCGGCTCGCACGTGCGCAACCTCGATGGCGTGACGGGTGTCGCGTTCGCCGTGTGGGCGCCGGACGCTCGCGCCGTTCGCGTCGTCGGCGACCTCAACGCGTGGGACGGCCAAAGCCACGCGATGCGTTCGCTGGGCGCGTCGGGTGTGTGGGAGCTGTTCGTTCCGGGCATCGGCCCCGGGACGACCTACAAGTACGAACTGCTCCCGCGACGCGGCGACTGGATCATGAAGGCCGACCCGATGGCGCGGTACGCCGAGGTGCCGCCCGCGACCGCATCGATCGTGACGCAGTCGTCGTACCGCTGGCGCGACCGCGAGTGGATGGTACGGCGCGCGCGGGCGACTCCGCTGACCGAGCCGATGTCGGTGTACGAACTGCACCTCGGATCGTGGCGCCCTGGGCTTTCCTACCGTGCCGCGGCGGATCCGCTGGTCGACTACGTCACGGAGCACGGCTTCACGCACGTGGAGTTCATGCCGCTCGCCGAGCATCCCTTCGGCGGGTCATGGGGATATCAGGTGACGGGGTACTACGCGCCCACGAGCCGGTTCGGCGAGCCCGATGACCTGCGCTACCTGATCGACCGGCTGCATCAGGCGGGCATCGGCGTCATCATGGACTGGGTGCCCGGGCACTTCCCGAAGGATGCCTTCGCTCTCGCCCGGTTCGACGGCGAGCCGCTCTACGAGCACGCCGATCCCCGGCGTGGGGAGCACCGTGACTGGGGCACGTACATCTTCGACTACGGCCGTCGCGAAGTGCGCAACTTCCTCGTCGCCAACGCGCTGTACTGGTTCGAGGAGTTCCACGTCGACGGGCTGCGCGTCGACGCGGTCGCCTCGATGATCTATCTCGACTATTCGCGCGAGCCGGGCGATTGGGAACCCAACGTGCACGGCGGGCGCGAGAACCTCGAGGCCATCGCCTTCCTGCAGGAGGTCAACGCGACGGCCTACCGGCGCTACCCCGGAATCGCGATGATCGCCGAGGAGTCGACGAGCTTTCCCGGGGTCACGACCCCCACTCACCAAGCAGGGCTCGGGTTCGGGTTCAAGTGGAACATGGGCTGGATGAACGACTCACTCCAGTACATCTCCCGTGATCCGCTCCACCGATCGCATCACGAGGGGGAACTGACGTTCTCGTTCGTCTACGCCTTCAGCGAGCACTACATGCTTCCGATCAGCCACGACGAGGTCGTGCACGGCAAGGGCAGTCTGTTCGGACGGATGCCAGGCGACCACTGGCAGAAACTCGCCAACATGCGGGCGTACCTGGCCTACATGTGGGGGCATCCCGGCAAGCAGCTGCTGTTCATGGGACAGGAGTTCGGTCAGCTCTCTGAGTGGTCCGAAAGCCGCGGACTGGACTGGTGGATCCTCGAGCAGCCCTCGCACGCGCAGTTGCTGACGTTCGTCGGCTCGCTCAATCGCACGTATCGGGCCGAGCCCGCGCTGTGGTCACGCGACAGCGACAGCGCCGCGTTCGCGCGCATCGGGGGCCCGAGCTGGAACCCCGACGTCATCGCATTCACCCGCCGAGACGGTCACGGGACGACGGTCGCGGTCGTGTGCAACTTCTCGGGCACCCCTCTCGTCGGGTACCGACTGGATCTGCCCGGGCACGGCGTCTGGCACGAGATCCTCAACACCGACGCGCTCGAATTCGGCGGGTCCGGGGCCGGTAACGGCGGGATCGTGCACGCCGATGCCGACGGTCACGCGTCGCTCACTCTGCCGCCCCTGGGGGTGCTGTGGCTGCGTCACGAGCCGGAGAAGCACCTTCCCACGGCCGCGCGCGGCTGAAGCCGGGCGTCAGAACATCAAGTTGGCCAGTCGGCCCCGAGCGCGCAGCACGCGCGCGTCGGCATCGCCGACGAGCCCGAAGAGCTCGAGCAGCCGCTCGCGCACAGGGCTGCGCTCGTCGGACGGCAACGTCGCGAAGAGCTCGAGCAGCCGCTCGAACGCATCGTCGACGTGCCCACCCGTCATATCGAGATCGGCGACGGCGAACTGCGCCGCGATGTCCCTCGGAGCCGCCGCGGCAGCAGCGCGTGCCTCCTGCAGATCGAGATCCTTGACCCGATCGAGCAGCCGCACCTGACCGAGCCCGGCACGCGCCTCGGCGTCGCGGGGGTTCTCGCTGAGCGCCTGCTCGTAGGCGGCGATCGCGCGGGGGTAGTCGCCCTCTTCGATCGCCGCGAAGGCCTCGGCGTGCAGCGGCGGCAAGGGCGGCTCGACCGCTTCGGCGGGTGTGTCGGCGCCGTCGGCGGAATCGCCCACCGGGACCGTGCCCGTCACGCCGTTCTGCGCCGCCACCTGCAGCAGCTGGGCGAAGACGTCGCGCACCTGCTGCTCGGGAACGGCGCCCGTGAACAGGGGAACCGGCTGACCGCCGACGAGAGCGAGCACCATCGGGATGGACTGCGCGCGGAAGGCCTGTGCCAGCTGCGGGTTTGCGTCGACGTCGACCTTGCCGAGCACCAGCTTGCCGGCGAGTTCGGCGACGACGCGTTCAAGGATCGGGCTGAGCTGCTTGCACGGCCCGCACCACTCGGCCCACAGGTCGATGACGACCGGGACGGTGCGCGACAGCTCGAGCACCTGCGGGAACGTGGCATCCGTCACATCGAAGACGAGCGACGGGGTCGAGGGCGCGGCCCCCGCGCCGGTGGCGGTGCCGGCGCCGGCACCGGCGGGCGGCGCCGCCGCCGGGCGGTTGCGCAGGGCGGACAGATCGACGGCGCCGCGCATGGCCGCGGGCGGTGTGGGGTTGCTCAACTGATCACCTTCGCATCGAGGATTGCCGAGCCGTAGCCCAGAAGACGGATCTTCTCGGACGAGCCCTGGCCGGGGACGTAGAAGAACAGCTGGTCGCTGTACGTCGTGCTGAAGCCCGTCGAAGACTGCTCAGCCCCCGCGAGGGTCTGCACGGTCGGGTTCGTGTCGAGCTTGATGACGGCGTCGGTGTTGGTCGGCTTGACCGTGTCGACTTCGTGGATGTTCACCGCGACGATGGCGCCGCTTTCGAGAGTGGCGATGGCGAACGGCTCCTCGGTGCCGGGGACGGCGTCGAACGCGAGGCTTCCCGTGTTCGTCGCCGTCTCGTTGAAGGCGTCGATGCGTGCCTGCCGGTCGGCCGCGATGCTCGTGCGGAACTGGTCGCCCTCTGAATCGAACAGCCCGGCGAACTCGCTCTCGTCGCCGTTGTCGACGATGTCGGCGTACGCGGCGGCCAGCTTGTCGGGGGGCAGGATCAGGAAGGACGAGTCCGGCGGGATCTGCGAAGCACCGACGTACGAGGCGGCCAGGTCGGGCATGAGCGTCGCCGCTTCGAGGTTCGCCTGATACGTGATCTTGTACGGCGCCCAAGGATCGGCCTGCGTCATGATCATGATGCTCGAGGTCTTCGATTCCTCATCATCGACGACGGCCATCGCCGACCGCGGCCAGCCGTCGTATGCCTGC
This sequence comes from Microbacterium sp. Y547, assembly GCF_057669785.1. NCBI lineage: Bacteria > Bacillati > Actinomycetota > Actinomycetes > Micrococcales > Microbacteriaceae > Microbacterium > Microbacterium sp. Y547. The sequence goes on along the minus strand of NZ_JBYHFN010000007.1, from coordinate 96,573 downwards.
GGCAGCAGGATCTCGACCGGCTTGGTGATGATGGGCTGCGGAGCGGCGTAGTCGGGGATCGCACCGCGGAGCTTGTAGTTGGTGGTGCGGGTCGCAAGCACCGCGCCGTCCAGTCGTGTCGCGGCGAGGGCGGGGTCCATCGCGGCGTCGGCTTCGGCAACCGTCTCGCCGATGCGGGAGAGGATCCGCTCTGCTTGCGCCTTCGTGACCGCAGGGGCCTGCTGGCCCTCAGGAACGATGACCGTCGGCGTCGGGGTCGGGGTCGGGGAATCACTCAGCTGCGGCCACGCGTCCGCGCTGCATCCCGAGAACAGCAGCGCCGAGATCGCCACGGCGGGGATGGCCACGAAAGCGCGTCGCCCGCGCGCCACAGGCTTGGGCTTGGGCTCTCCCGCGGAGATGACGCCCTTGTCGGGATCGTCGAGGGTGAGGTCGATCGGTTCGGTCACAGGCATGGGCAGGCCCTTGCGCCGCGGTCCGCGGGCGCGTCGCGCGTGCAGGATCCCGAGGATGTAGAAGACGATGCCCGCCGCCATGAAGATGCCACCCACAGTCATGAGGGGTCCTGCCCACGGCGTGCTGTTGTCGATGGGCCAGGAGATCGAGATGCTCGACGGCGCCGGCTGGGTGCCGTCAGTCGCGACCAGGACGCTCATCTCGGCAGGAAGCTGCAGCGGGGCGATGAGCACGTCACTCTCGAGGAACTCGTCGAGCCACAGGTCAGAACCGATCGGAGACCGCGCGGGTGCGCTCTCGGCTTCGTCGGTCGTGGCGGCCTCGTCGGCCTCGCCGACCGCGGGCGCTTCGGGCTCGACAAGCTCGACGACCGGTGTGCCGTCGCTGTCGAGCGAGACGCTGTTGTACGGCGTGTCAGCGAGCCACGCGACCATGTCGGCGGTCCGTCCGTACGCCGCGAAGATCTCACCGGGAGCCTGTGTACGCAGCGTCTGGGTCCCCGGCATAGAGCCGAGCACTTCGCCGTCCACGAGCAGATACGGGGCCTCTTCGCTGGCCGAGATGGCCGTGGTGACCGTCTTCGGTCCCTGGAAAACCGTGCGCTGAGCAATGCCCGCACCGATCAGCACGGCGGCAAGGACGAATGCCGCCACAGCCCAAACGAAACGCACGAAAAACACCCTCCTCCGGATCCACACCTGGCCTGGCGAACCCACGAACCGACATCCCAGACTAGCGAAACACGGCTGGACATCGACCGAGAGGGAGCAATCCTGTGGCTGAGGGTCTGCACTGCGTATCCTTACGAAAGCAACCGCACGAAAGGTGGGACGCCGACGATGAAAGTGCACAACCCATTCCGCACGGCGTTCGTCGCCACACTGGGGGTCGGCCTCGGTCTCCTGCTCATCGGGAGCATCGAGAACCTCTCGACGATCCTGCTCTTGGTCGGAACGGCACTGTTCCTGTCGCTGGGCCTTGACCCCGTCGTGGGCTGGTTCGAGCGGCGCAAGATGCCGCGGTGGGCGGCCGTCCTGATCACCATCGTCCTCGTGCTCGCACTGTTCGCCGGCATCGTGCTTCTTGTGCTCCCGATCATCCTGGGGCAGATCGCGCAGCTCATCGAGGTCGTTTCGGACTACCTCTTCAGCCGCGACTTCCCCCAATTCCTCCAAGAGACCACCGCCTGGCTGCAGTCGATCTTCCCTGGGCTGGACCCCGCGTTCATCATGGACGTGTTCGACAACGTCGAATCCTGGCTCATGGACAACTGGGGATCGATCACGGGTGGCGTCATCGGCGCGGGCATGACGATCGTCGCCGGCCTCATGGGCGCGTTCATCGTCCTGATCCTCACGATCTACCTGACCGCGTCCACGCCGAGCCTGAAGCGCTCCGTGTACCAGCTGGTGCCGGCCTCCAAGCGTGAGCGATTCATCGACCTCAGCGAGCAGATCACCGATTCGGTGGGCTTCTACGTCATCGGTCAGCTGAGCCTCGGCGTCATCAACGGCATCCTGAGCGCGATCTTCCTGACGATCATCCAGGCGCCGTTCCCGGCCGTGCTCGCGGTCGTCGCGTTCTTCTTCTCGCTCATCCCGCTGGTGGGCACCCTGACGGGTTCGACCATCATCGTGCTGACGTGCCTCATCCCGGGACTCGGCTCCCCCGCCACCGCCATCACGGCGGCCATCTGGTACCTCATCTACATGCAGGTGGAGGCGTACATCCTCTCACCGCGCATCATGAACCGCGCCGTCTCGGTGCCTGGCGCCGTCGTCGTCATCGCCGCCCTCGCGGGCGGCTCGCTGCTGGGCCTGCTCGGGGCGCTCATCGCGATCCCCGTCGCCGCGAGTCTGCTCATCATCTACCGGCAGGTGGTCATACCCCGGATGAACGAGCGCTAGCTGCTCTGCGCGCCGTCGGCGGCGTCCCACGTCGTCAGAAGCGGCAGCGCGTCGGGGTTGACGGCTGCCACGATCTCGGTGAGGACGCGACGGGTCTGGTTTTCGCCGACCCAGAGGTGCTTGCCGCCCTCGACAGCGATGAGCTCGGCCTCCGGGACGCTCGCGAACCTCTCGGCGGCGGCTGCGGGTCGCAGATAGTCGTCGAGCTCCGGCACGAGGATGACGAGCTTGCGCAGGTCCCCGTGCCACGCCGCGACCTCGTCCGGCGTCGCGCGATGCAGCGGAGGCGACAGCAGCACAGCACCCTCGATGTCATGATCGCGCCCGTACTTCAGGGCGAGCTCCGTGCCGAAGGACCAGCCGACGAACCACGGCCGGGGAAGCCCGCGTTCGGCGACGAACGCCATGGCGGCTGCCACATCGAACGCTTCGGCCGCCCCGCCGTCGAACGATCCTTCGCTCGTGCCGCGCGCAGACGTCGTGCCGCGCGTGTTGAAGCGCAGCACGGCGAGGTCGGCGAGGGCCGGAAGACGCCCGGCGGCCTTGCGCAGGATGTGCGAATCCATGAAACCGCCCGCTGTCGGCAAGGGGTGAAGCGTCACGAGCGTTGCGACGGGGTCGTGCTCGGGCGGCAGCGCGAGCTCGCCGACGAGCGTCAGCCCATCGATCGTCTGCAGTTCGATGTCCTCGCGCCGTGCGGGGAGCATGATCGGTCCGCGGATCTCCATGTCAGCTGATCCTCCAGCAGTGTTCGTGCCAATGTCGGCGTGCGGCCAGATCGGCCGCATCGCCCATGACTCCGCCCGTGCGCCACGCGACGACGTGGCCCGTGCCGGCGTCGATCGTGCGGCCGCATCCGGGGCACGTATACGCCTTCAGCGACTTCGCTGCCGCGACGGGCTGGACGGTCCACTCGGCGCCACGGCGGGTTTCGGTGCGCTTCCACCCGGCCAGGAGTCGCTCGAACGACTCGTCGCCGCCTTGTTCGCGTCGACGACGATTGGATCGGGGCATCGTCGGCGACCTACCACCAATGATTGCGGAGCCAGAAGTCGTGCGCTCCCGCCCAGCTGCCGTAACGCCCCGTCGCGTAGCCGTTGGCCCACGTCAGGTTCACGACCGGGTCGTAGGCGTTCGCGAGCTTGCTGCAGGGGTATACCTGCACGAGCCCGCACGCGCCGGAGGAGCGGTTCGTCGCGCTGGGGTTCCAGCCGCTCTCACGCCCGACGATGAAGTTGACGTATCCCCAGTCGGCCTCGGCGATGCCCGCCGCCGCCATCCACTCGGCGGGCGACCCCCCACCGGTGTAGACAGGCGGCGCCGCGGGCGCGGCAGGAGCGCTGCCCTCGCCTGCCGACGTCGTCGGGGTCGGGGTCGGCTTGGGGGTGACATAGACCGAATAGCCGTCGCGGCCCAGATCGATGAGCCCCTCGGCCTCGGCGGCGCTGGCCGTCATGACACCTTCATACGTCTGCACGTGCTCGAGCGAGGCGGCGTACAGCGATGACGGCGGCTCCTCGGCGTTCGCTTGTGAGATGGCCATACCGGCCGTGCCCGCGTAGGCGGCGACGAAGCCGACCGCGGCGAAGGCCGCGAAGACCCCGAGAACGCCCCGTCGCCGTGACCAGCGCGGCGTCGTGGAGGAAGATGTGCGTGCCGGCGGCGACACGTCGGCAACGGTCGCGACGTCCCGGCGGGCGGATCGCCGCGCGCGGATCATCTCATGGCCGTCAGTCACAGTGCCGCCGAGTCTACCGGCCGGTTCTGCGGCATGCCATTCGCCCGCGGATGCCGCTCATGAGGGTGCTCTCACGCAACAGCGAGCATCACTTCGACGACGGCGTCGAGGGCGGCGTCGACCTGCACTTCGCGGTATCCTCCGCGCTGCATGCGGAACGCGACCGAGCGCACCTGCTCGACCGTCAGCGGATCTCCCCGCTCGAGGTAGCGTGCCAGCTTGTCCGCCACGAGATCCACCTCGTCGACCCGATAGCCGTACCGCAGAAACCCCACCGTCGCGAAGCGCTGGCCCCGCGGACGAGACAGCCTGTCCAGCACGACCTGCGCCGTCTCGCGCGCCTGTTCGACCCACGCTTCGGGACCCAAGCGTGCGAGCGCCGCTTCTCGCTCGCGCACAGCGAAGGCGTCTTCGATCCGGCTGAGCGCCGCGTCGACGGCCGCGATGGCGTAGCCCTTGCGCACGAGGGGGAACGCGACCTGGCGCACCTCGGCCGCCGTGATCCGGCCCGGGTCGTCGTCTTCGAATGCCCGGCGGGCGCGCGCGAGGAACGCATCGACGGCACGCTTCTCGTAGCCCTTCGAGCGGCCGCGGCTCTGCGGGAAAGCGGCCTGCGTCTTGTCGGTCGTCGTCATCAGGCCACCAGCGGTGTGAAGAGGTAGTAGAGCGCAAGCGCCGCCGTGGCGGACGGCAGGATCGAGTCGAGCCGATCGAGCACTCCCCCGTGTCCGGGAAGCCACGAGCTCATGTCCTTGATGCCGAGGTCGCGCTTGATCATGGATTCACCGAGATCGCCGATCGTCGCGGTCGCGAGGATGACGAGACCGAAGATGACGCCCATCCACCAGTCGATGTTGATCATGAACAGTGCGAGCAGCACGCCCGCGACCACGGAAGCGACGACGGCGCCGGCGAAGCCCTCCCACGTCTTCTTGGGGCTGATACGAGGCGCCATGGGGTGACGGCCGAAGCTGATGCCGGCAACGTAGGCGCCGGTGTCCGAGGCAACAGCGACGATGATGAACCCGAGGACCCACCATTCGCCGCCGTCCTGCCGCAGCAGGACGAGCGCGAGGCTCGCGAGGATCGGCACGTAGAACTGCACGAAGGCGCCGACGAGGACGTCGGTGAGAACGTCGCCGTACGTGCGCCCATCGTTCGCCGTCATCTGCGCGACGAGCCGCCAGATGACGACCACCGCGACGGCGACGAAGATGACGACCCACAGCAGCCACGACTCGAGGAAGTAACCGGCCGCGATGATCGCGGTGGCCGCGATGAGCTGTGGTGCGACGTCGATGCGTCGACCGGCAGAGATGAGGGCGCGCGAGAACTCGAAAACGGCAAGGAGGACGGCCGCGAGGGCGAAGACGGCGAAGCCCCACGTGAACAGCAGCAGCGACGCCAGGAGTACCCCGCCGATCGCCACGGCGATGACGATCGCGACGAGCAGATCACGCCCCGTACGCTGCTTGATGCGCTCGTTCACCTCTTCGAACTCGGTGCGCGCGTGCGCGATCTGGTTCTCGAACTCGCTGCGCGCAGCCCGCACGTGCGATTGGAAGACCGCCGTGGGGTCTGGCTCGTCGCCGAGCTGCCGGCGCGACTGCGCGGCATCTTTCCGCGTCTGCGGCGGCACCGGAGCTGAGGAGCCTCCCGGTTCTGATCCGGATGCCTCGGTCATGGGTTCCTCAGACCTCGAGCAGCTCTGTCTCTTTGCGCTTGAGCGCCTCGTCGATCGCGTCGACGTGGGTACGCGTGAGCGCATCGAGGTCTTTCTCTGCCCGAGCGAGCTCGTCTTCGCCGATGTCGCTCTTGAGCGCGTCGAGCTCGTCCTTCGTCTTGCGCCGCAGCCCGCGCACGTGGACCTTGGCGTCTTCTCCCTTGCTGCGCACGAGCTTGACGTACTCCTTGCGACGCTCCTCGGTGAGCTCGGGCATCGTGACACGCACGAGATTGCCGTCGTTGGTGGGGTTCGCCCCGAGGTTCGGCTGGTCGCGGATGGCCTGCTCGATGGCCTTCAGCGCCGACTTGTCGTACGGCGTGACGACGATCGTGCGCGCCTCGATGTTGTTGATCGAAGCGAGCTGCGCAAGCGGCGTCGGCGTTCCGTAGTAGTCCACGAGGATCTTCTGGAAGAGCTGAGGGTTCGCACGACCGGTGCGCACCGTTGCGAAGTCCTCCTTCGCGGCCTCGACGGCGCGGTCCATGCGCGTTCCGGCTTCGGCCAAGACGTCCGCGATCACAGTGTCTCCTTCGCGTTGGGGGCGAGGCAAGTCTATCGGCGAGACCCGGTCATGCCGTGACGAGCGTGCCGATCGATTCTCCGATCAGGGCTCGCGTGACGTTTCCGGCCGGCTCCATGCCGAAGACGCGCATGTCCATCTTGTTGTCCATGCACAGGCTGAACGCCGTGGAGTCCACGACCTTGAGTCCGCGCTGAAGCGCGTCGAGGTAGGTGATCCGGTCGAGCTTCGTCGCCGAGGCGTCCTTCTTCGGATCGGCCGTGTAAACGCCGTCGACGCCGTTCTTGGCCACGAGGACCTCTTGCGCGCCGATCTCGAGCGCGCGCTGGGCTGCGACGGTGTCCGTGGAGAAGTACGGAAGACCCGCGCCCGCGCCGAAGATCACGACGCGGCCCTTCTCCATGTGACGCTCGGCGCGCAGCGGGATGTAGGACTCCGCGACCTGCGTCATCGAGATCGCCGACTGCACGCGCGTCGCGGCGCCGGCCTGCTCGAGGAAGTCCTGCAGCGCAAGCGCATTCATGACGGTGCCGAGCATGCCCATGTAGTCGGCCCGGCCGCGGTCCATGCCGCGCTGGCTCAGTTCGGCACCGCGGAAGAAGTTGCCTCCGCCGACCACGATCGCGATCTCGACCCGATCCACCGCCGCGGCGATCTCGCGCGCGATCTGGCTCACGACGTCCGGGTTGACCCCCAGCTGCCCCGCTCCGAATGCTTCTCCCGACAGCTTCAGAAGGACGCGCCGGCGCCCCGTGGCTTCATCGATCACTCTGTTCCTCTCGCCGTTGTACAAACTACCTCCCCCGGTCGGGGGCATGCGAAGGGCCCGCATCGCAGTCGATGCGGGCCCTTCGGTCGTCTTACGCGCCGACCTTGAAGCGGGCGAAGCCGGTCAGGGTGAGACCGGCGTCTTCCGCAACCTTCGCGACGGAGACCTTGTTGTCCTTCGCGTAGTCCTGGTCGAGCAGCGAGACCTGCTTGACGAAGGCGTTGACACGGCCTTCGACGATCTTCGGGAGCGCAGCCTCGGGCTTGCCCTCGTTGCGCGAGATCTCGGTGACGATCTCACGCTCACGCTCGATGTCTGCGGCGGGGACCTCGTCACGCGACAGGTACGACGGGTTGGCGAACGAGATGTGCTGCGCGATGCTGCGAGCCGTCTCGGTGTCCGATCCCGTGTATGCGAGCACGACGCCGACCTGCGGGGGCAGGTCCTTGCTGGTCTTGTGAAGGTAGATCTCGAAGGCGTCGCCCGTCAGGGTGCGCACGCGACGCAGTTCGACCTTCTCGCCGATGATGGCGGCCTCGTCCGAGATGAGCTCCGCGATGGTCTTGTCGCCGGCGGGTGCGGCGAGAGCGGCCTCGGCGGAGTCGGCACCGGCGGCGATCGCCGCGTCGAGGACCTTGTCGGCGAGAGCGATGAAACGCTCGTTCTTCGCGACGAAGTCGGTCTCGGTGTTCAGCTCGATGATCGTGACGGTGTCGCCGGACTGCTTCGCGGCGACGAGGCCCTCGCTCGTGGAGCGGTCGGCACGCTTCGCGTTGCCCTTCGCGCCCTTGAGCCGCAGGATCTCGACGGCCTTCTCGAGGTCGCCGTCGGCCTCCTCGAGCGCCTTCTTGGTATCGACCATGCCCGTGCCGAGCTGCTCACGCAGAGTCTTGATGTCGGCGATCGTGAAGTTTGCCATGTAGCGGCTCCTTGGTTGTGTGAGTTCTCGTGGATGTCCCGGTCGGGTGGGCGTGCGCCGCACCCGACCGGGACCTCGTCGTGTGAGGAGTCTTACTCCGCTGCTTCCTTGGCGGCCTCTGCCTCATCGGCGGCGACCTTGGCGGCGGCCTCGTCCTTGACAGGTGCCTCAGCGTCCTGGCTCGCGTCGTCCGCGGCTTCGGCGGCGGCCACGTCGCCGGCGACGGCGTCGTGCGCTGCAGCACCTGCGACGTCGGCAGCCGACTCGGTCGCGGCGATCTCGACCTCAGCGACATCGGTCACAACGGGCGCACCCTGCTCGAGCAGCTCGCGCTCCCACTCGGCCAGGGGCTCTGCGGCCTGCTCGGTCTCACCCTGCGGCTGGTGACGCTGGATGAGGCCCTCAGCGGCGGCATCCGCGATGACCCGCGTGAGCAGGCTCACCGAGCGGATCGCGTCGTCGTTGCCGGGGATCGGGTACTGGAACTCGTCGGGGTCGGCGTTCGTGTCGAGGATGCCGATGACCGGGATGCCGAGCTTCGTGGCTTCGTTGACCGCGAGGTGCTCGCGCTTGGCGTCGATGACCCAGATGGCCGACGGGGTCTTCTGCAGGTTGCGGATACCGCCGAGCGACTTGTGCAGCTTGTCGAGCTCGCGCTTCTTGAGCAGCAGCTCCTTCTTGGTGAAGGGGCTCGAGGCGGGGTCGTCGTAGTCGAGCTCTTCGAGCTCCTTCATACGGGCGAGGCGCTTGGACACCGTCTGGAAGTTGGTGAGGAGGCCACCGAGCCAGCGCTGGTTGACGTAGGGCTGGCCGACACGCGTCGCCTGCTCTGCGATGATCTCCTGCGCCTGCTTCTTCGTGCCGACGAAGAGGACCGTGCCGCCGCGGGCGACCGTCTCCTTGACGAACTCGTATGCCTTGTCGATGTAGCCGAGCGACTGCTGCAGGTCGATGATGTGGATGCCCGAGCGCTCGGTCAGGATGAAGCGCTTGACCTTCGGGTTCCACCGGCGGGTCTGGTGTCCGAAGTGGACGCCACTGTCGAGCAGCTGGCGAATGGTGACGACGGCCATGGCCGTTCTCCTGTTCTGGCGCATGCGCGCCTCTTGCGGTTGTTTTCCGCCGACGATGTCGGCGAGCCTGGTGCCCGGCGCACGCCCGCTCTTGTTCGAAGAGACCGGTGGGAGTGGATGCCACGCCGTACGATTCCGGGGAATCCTCGGCGCTCTGGGCACGCGTAGTCATCTCGACAGACGAGATGCGCCTCCAGTGTAACAGGCGGGGCTCCTCCCCAGCGGGCTCCGGGCGGCGATGTCACACGGGTTTTCGCAGGCCCGCACCACCTCGCCGTGACGCGGTGAGAATCGGGTGGTGAACGCGCAGACGAATGTCTCACCGGCTAGGCGCAGCCTCGTGTTCGTGCTCGCCCTGGCGTGCTGTCTCGGGGGCCCGGCGCCGGCCGCAGGCTCTCTCGCTGCGTCGCCTGCGCAGCCCGCGTGGGTCTGGCCGTTGGCCGCGTCGCGGATCGTGGCGCCCTACGAGGCGCCTCCCCACCGATACGCCGCGGGCCATCGCGGTATCGATCTCGCGCCGGTCGGCGATGCGACCGTCGTCACTCCCGCGGCGGGGATCGTCGCCTTCGCGGGCTCGGTCGTCGATCGCCGCTTGGTGACCATCGATCACGGCGAGGGGATCGTGTCGACCCTCGAACCGGTCGACCCCACGGTAGAGGTCGGTGCCGTCGTCGAGCGGGGCGCGGCGATCGGCACGGTGTCGACGGGCGGGCACGCGGTTTCCGGCACGCTGCATCTCGGGGTGCGGCTGCACGGCGAGTACGTCAATCCCCTGTTGTTCCTCGGCGGCATCCGCCGCGCCGTGCTGCTCCCCTGCTGCTGACCGGTTCAGGCGCGCGGGTGCGCCTGACGGTAGCTGGCCGTCAGCCGTTCGCTCGACACGTGCGTGTATATCTGCGTCGTACCGAGGCTTGCGTGACCGAGCATCTCCTGCACAGCACGCAGATCGGCGCCGCCGTCGAGCAGGTGGGTCGCGGCCGAGTGCCGCAGCGCATGAGGTCCGACCGTTCCTCCGGCAACGGGCGACACTGCGCGTGTGACGACGTCGTAGACGGCGCGGGGCCCGACCCTGCTGCCACGGGCCCCGAGAAAGACAGCGCGCCCCAGACCGGCCTCGGTGCGTGCGGCCAGCACAGGGCGGGCGCGGACCAGGTAGGCGTCGAGCGCAGCCGCGGCGGGGACACCGTACGGCACGACGCGTTCTCGGTCGCCCTTTCCGACGACGCGCGCCGTTCGGGTCTCACGGTCGACATCATCGAGGTCGAGCCCGCACAGTTCGGCGACGCGCACCCCCGCGCCGTAGAGCAGTTCGAGCATGGCGTGGTCGCGGAGCGCGAGGGGGTCACCGTCGGCGGCGGACGCGCGGGCGGCATCCAGTATCGTGGCGAGCGCATCGGCGGTGGCGACGCGAGGCAATGTGCGCCCGCGTTTGGGGGCGACCAGCCGCAGGGTCGGATCGGCAGCACGGACCCCGTTCTCGACCGCCCACGCGAAGAACCCGCGGGCGGATGCCGTGCGCCGAGCGATCGTCGAGCGCGCGTCGCCGCGTTTGGTCGCCTGCCAGAGCCACTCGCGAAGCTTCTCGAGATCGATGCTGTCGACTTCGACGTCACCGACGACGCGGGCGAGATCGGTGAGGTCGGAGCGGTACCCCCGCACGGTTGCAGGCGAGAGGCGGCGAACATCGGCGAGATGCCGCACCCACTCCTCGATCGCGTCACGCACGTGCATGCCCCCCAGCATGCGTGGCCGCGGCGATGCGGTCGTGGCGGCTCGCCGTCTCCGCGGCTCACGGCCGCACCGCCTCACCGCCTCACCGCCGGGAGCCGGGCACCATGCGCCAGCCGCGTGTGTCGCGTTCTGCTTCGCCGGTCAGCCTCAGGAGGCCGAGGAGGGACTCGACGTCGCCACCGCTCATTCCGCTGCGCCGGGCGATGTCGGGCACGTCGCGCCAGGAGCGCGTGCTGAGCGCATCGCGGACGCGGCTCATGTCGTCGGTCGGTGGACGGTCGTCGGGTGTCCGTCGGTCATCGGGCGGCGGGTCGGGCAGCATCGAGCGGTAGCCGAGCATGTCGAGCACGTCGGCGCTGCTTGTGATGCACTCCGCGCCGAACTCGCGCAGCAGACGGTGGCAGCCCACCGACGACGCGCTCGTGATCGCTCCGGGAACGGCACCGAGCGGCCGTCCCAGCGCAGCGGCGTGTCCCGCCGTGTTGAGCGAACCGCTGCGAGCACCGGCCTCGACGACCACCGTCGCGTCGGCCAGCGCAGAGATGACCCTGTTCCGCTGCAGAAAGCGCCACTTGGTCGGGGCTGCTCCGCACGGCACTTCACTCACCAGCACCCCGGATCGGGCGATCTCGTCGATGAGCACGCTGTGACCGCGCGGGTAGGCCTGGTCGACTCCTCCCGCGAGCGATGCGATCGTCGTGCCCCCGACGCGGAGGGCCGCCCGGTGCGCGCTGCCGTCGATGCCATACGCCGCGCCGGACACGATCGTCACGCCATGGCTCGCCAGGTCTGCCGCGAGCTCGGTCGCGACGTGGTCGCCGTACGCGCTCGCGGCGCGCGCGCCGACGATCGCGACGACGGGCGCCCCGAGCGAGAGCAGACGCGGATCGCCGCGCGCCCAGAGCGCGAGCGGAGCGTGCTCGCCGAGGTCAGCGAGAGCGGTCGGCCAATCCGGGTCGGACGGCATCACCAGGGCGATGTCGGCAGCCGTCGCGTTGCGCAACGCCGCCGCGATCGTCGCGGGCACGAGCCGCGGCGTCCACCGTGCGAGATCGGCGCCGTTGAGTCCGGCGTCAGCGCGTCCTATCGCGTGCGACAGCGCGCCCGAGGCCCCCTCGGCCCCGACGAGGCGTCCGGCCGCACCATCACCCGGCTCGACGAGGCATGACCAGATGGCGCGCGCGTACCGCTCGACCAGCGATGCGTCGTCGTCGTGGGGCCGCGCGAGCGAGCCGAGGGCCGCGCGGGCGTTATCGGGTGTGAGATCGATCCACGTCACAGCGTGAGTCCCTTCTTGAGGTAGAGCGCCCTGCCGACGTCGTCGAGTCCGGGCTGCGAGCGTCCGGCAAGGTCGGCGAGGCTCCACGCGACGCGCAGCACCCGGTCGTAGCCGCGCAGTGTGATCGCCCCGCGGTGCAGCGCCGCATCGAGCGGTCGACGCACCGTCGAGGCGGGCGCGTGCGGACCGTCACGCAGCCACGTGCCCGCCACATCGACATTGACGCGCCAGGGCGTGTCCCGCAGACGATGAGCCGCCCGCTCCCGCGCCTCTGCGACACGCTCGCGCGCCCGAGCTGTGGTCAGCCGGGGACTGCGTGTCTCGCGGGTCGCGACCGCGACGCGCTCGAGGTGCAGCTCGATGTCGATGCGGTCCAGCAACGGACCCGACAGACGCCCGAGGTAGCGCCTGATCGCCATCGGCGTGCAGATGCACGCCCCACCCCGCACGCCGTATTGACCGCACGGGCACGGGTTCGTGGCGAGGATCAACTGGAAGCGGGCCGGAAATGCGGCCGTCACCCCCGCGCGGTGGATCTCGATCGCGCCTTGCTCCAGAGGCTGGCGCAGCGCGTCGAGCGCCGAGGCCGGGAACTCGCCCGCCTCGTCGAGAAAGAGAATGCCGCCGCTCGCGCGGGCGATCGCTCCCGGGCGCACGACCCGCGACCCGCCGCCGACGAGCGCGGCGATGCTGGCGCTGTGGTGCGGCGCTTCGAACGGGGGCGTGCGGGAGAGCTTGGCGATGGGTCGGCCCGAGAGCGAGAGGATCGACGCACACGCGAGCGCGTCGCGATCGCCGAGGTCGGGAAGGATGCCCGCCAGCCGTCGCGCCAGCATCGTCTTTCCCGCGCCAGGCGGTCCGGACATGAGCATGTGGTGCCCGCCGGCTGCCGCGACGACGATCGCCTCGACCGCATCTGCCTGGCCGACGACGTCGGCGAGATCGAGCGGCTGCGACGCGGGTGCCGGCGATACCCCCAGCGCGACGGGACTCTCGTCGTGCACCTCGATGTCGGCTCCGTGGCGCGCGGCGACGGACGCGAGGTTCACAGCACCGTGTACGTCGATGTCGTCGACGAGCCGTGCCTCGGAGAGATTCGCGTGCGGCACGACGACGCGACGCATGCCCGCGCGGGCTGCCGCGACCACCGCCGGAAGGACTCCGGGCACGGGACGCAGACGCCCGTCGAGGCCGAGCTCGCCGACGTGCACCGTGGAGGCCACCGAGGCCGGATCAAGCCCGCCCTCTGTCGCGAGCGCGGCGACGGCGATCGCCACGTCGAAGCCCGAACCCTGTTTGGGCAGCGCTGCGGGTGAGAGGTTCACGGTGAGTCGGCGGCGAGGCAGCTCAAGGCCGCTGTTGGCGGTCGCATTGCGCACACGCAGCACGGCTTCTCCCAGCGCCTTGTCGCCGAGCCCGATGATCCGGAAGTCAGGGGTCTGGTTCGTGAGGTCGGCCTCGACCTCGATGAGATGGCCATCGAGGCCTGTCAACGCGACCGACCACGTGCGTGCGACGCTCACGTCACCTCGAGATCGTCGATGAGCTCGATCCGGCCGCACGCGGGGTCGTCTCCCACGATCCCGACGGCGGCGAAGCGCAGCCGCCGGCCCTGAACCGCCTCGCGATGCTCGGCGATCCACGCCATCGCGAGTCGCCACAGGCGGGAACGCTTTCGGGCGTCGATCGCCTCGAAGGGATGCCCGAACTCCTCGCTGCGCCGCGTCTTGACCTCGACGATCAGGAGGTCGCGAGAAGTCACGGCGACGAGATCGAGTTCTCCTGCGCGACACCGCCAGTTGCGATCGACGATCGCGTACCCGAGCTTCTCGAGGTGCTCTGCCGCGCGCGTCTCGCCCGCGCGTCCGAATTCGTCTTTGGCTGCCATCGCCCCAGCATCGGCGCTGCGACATCACCGCGGATCACGCGGGCGGCATCCGTGGATCGACGACCGGGAATCCCTCTTCGGGAGGAGCCTTTTCGGTCAGCTGTCGAGGGACAGCTCGTCGGGAAGCTGGAAGTCCCGCCGTGTGAGCTCTTCGATGTTGACGTCTTTGAACGTCAGCACCCGCACGCTCTTCACGAACCGATCGGCTCGGTAGATATCCCACACCCACACATCGCTCATCGAGATCTCGAAATAGAAGTCGTGCTCGGTGTCGCGGCGCACGACATTGACGTCGTTGGCCAGATAGAACCGGCGCTCGGTTTCGATCACATACTGGAACTGCGATACGACGTCGCGATACTCCTTGTAGAGCGCGAGCTCGAGCTCGCGATCGTAGTCCTCGAAAACGTCGTCATCCATGGTGCCTCCAGCTTAGACGGGCCGCGCTGAGGGGACGGCATCCGTCCGTCAGAACAGCGTCGGCGCGTCGGTGATCGCCCACGAGGCGCGGTGATGCGCGCTGATGCCATGCGCGCGGATGGCTTCGCGATGCGTCGGGCTCGCGTAACCCTTGTTACGCCCCCAGTCATACTGCGGCAGATCGTCGTGCAGTCGGGTCATCAGGGTGTCACGAGCGACCTTCGCGATGACGGATGCCGCCGCCGCGCTGGCGCAGTCGCGGTCCGCCTTGACGACAGGTCGCACCTGCAGGCCCACAGCCCCCGCCGGCGTGATGTAGTCGTGGTTGCCGTCCAGCAGGACGATCGCATCTTCGGGCACGATCCCGTGGGCGCGCAGGTCAGCGAGGGCGCGGATCGTCGCGAGACCCAACGCCCGCATGATGCCGACCTCGTCGATCTCGGCGGAACTGGCCCACCCGACCGCGCTGGCGGACACCCACTGCGCCGCGCGAGCTGCCACCGCAGGGCGGCGCAGCTCGGGTACGAGCTTGGAGTCGCGCAGACCCTCAGGCACCCTTTGGCGCGAGCGCCGCGCGTCGATGACCGCCGCGCCGACCGCGACAGGACCCGCCAGCGCGCCGCGGCCCACCTCGTCGCACGCGATGACGATTGCGTGCTCCTTGAGCAGCCGTCGCTCGAGCGTGAGACGCGGCGCCGTCACCGTCATGGCGCGTCGGCCCCCTCCGGGTCGGGTACGCCCGAGAACACCTCATGGTGGAAGTCGAGAAGTGAGAAGCGGTCGAACGGCCACGTGATGACGAATGCGCGGCCCACGACGTTGTCGACGGGGACGAATCCCTTCCCCGGCTGGTTCGTGTTGTAGCGCGAGTCCTTCGACCGGTTGCGGTTGTCGCCCAAGACCCACAGGCTGCCTTCGGGCACGACGACATCGAACGTGTCGGCCGACGCAGGGCTGCCTCCGGGCAGCTTCGTGTACGGCGTCTCGTCGATCGGCACCCCATTGACGGTGAGCTGGCCGAGCGCATTGCAGCAGACGACGTGATCGCCCGGCAGTCCGATGATGCGCTTCACGAGATGGTCGTCGCTGTCGGGCGCGGTGAGTCCCACGAAGCCGAGGACCCCGTCGATCGCCTCGATGAACGGCGCGCGCTCGGGTCGCGTGCTGGGTGGCAGCCAGCCTCCGGGATCGCGGAACACGACGATGTCGCCCCGCTCGTAGCCCGTGAACCGCGGTGTGAGCTCGTCGACGAAGATCCGGTCGTTGACGACGAGGGTGTCCTCCATCGAGCCGGACGGGATGTAGAAGGACCGCACGACGAAGGTCTTGACGAGGAAGGACACGAGCACCGCGACCAGCACGATCACGATGACGTCGCGCAGGAAGATGAGCCAGCTGCGACGACCGCTGCTGTCATCAGAGGTGTCCGAAGACCGAGCTGGTTCAGCCGACGCCGTCTGCTCGGTGGTCATGGAGATCCTTCGCGGGGAGAACGCCGGGCGGCGGCGGAACCGTCCTCCAAGGTTCGCACATTCGGAGGCGACAGGACGCCCGGGCACAGCCGATTCTGCCGAGCTGTCCCGGGCATGATACGACGATGCCCCGGACACGTGGTCCGGGGCATCGCAACACGAGGTCAGTTCTCGCGCTTCTCCTTGATCTTGGCCTTCTTGCCACGGAGGTTGCGCAGGTAGTAGAGCTTCGCGCGACGCACGTCGCCGCGGCTCACGATCTCAATGTGGTCGATCACGGGGCTGTGCACCGGGAAGGTGCGCTCCACGCCGACCTGGAAGCTGATCTTGCGGACCGTGAAGGTCTCGCGGACGCCGTCACCCTGGCGGCCGATGACGACCCCCTGGAAGACCTGGATACGCGAGCGGGTGCCCTCCGTGATGTTGACGTGCACCTTGACGGTGTCACCGGGGCCGAAAGCGGGAATGTCGGAACGCAGCGATGCTGCGTCGACCGAATCGAGGATCTGCATGATCGTTTCTCTCTGCGACCGCCACAGGTCGATCGCGGGAAGGAATGGAAAGGATGTCGTGTGTCCGAAGCCATCGGCATGGATCCGAAGGGCAGACTCCCCTGAGGCAGAGTCGGGTCAGGACACAAACAGCCATTCTGCCACGGATGACGGATGCCACCAAAATGGGGCCGCGGATCAGCCCAGAGGTGACCCGGGCTTCTCGGTGATGACGATGACGTCCTCTGCCACGGGCTCGGAACGGGGCGCCGCCGGCGCGATGTAACCGACCCCGCTGCTCGTGCGCAGCAGGAAGGTCGAGGGCTTTGCCTGATTCCACAGCTGAGCCAGTTCGAGCCAGAAGAGTGCAAGGCCCGCGATGATGGCGGTGACGACCGTCGGGGCCCACCAGGTGGGGTCGAAGAAGCCGAGCGCGATGACGAGCAGGTGCCATACCGTCAGGCCGGCGACGTCGGCCCAGGACACGGCGCGATGCGCACGGACAGTGCCACGCGCGCGAATGAGCAGGGTGAGCACGAGCTGCCAGATGAACACGCCCGGGATCGCGAGGAAGAGCACCCAGAGGAACCCCCAGGCGCCCGCGTTGAAGACGCTCCAGCCGATGAGCAGCCACAACGGCAGCACGAATGCGGCCGGGATGAGCCAGCCGAAGAATGCACGTCGCAACCACATGGCTCTGATGCTACGCCGCCCCGGCGGAGGGCAGCAGGGCGCGCAGAGAAGGACACAGCAGATTCCCCGCGTCGGGTCCGCCAGAATGGACGAAGTCGATGAGAGGACTCCCATGATCGAACTGCGCACCCCCGCCGAGATCGAAGCGATGCGCCCGGCAGGACGATTTGTCGCCGAGACCCTCGCAACGCTGCGCGACGAGACCAAGGTGGGCACGAACCTCCTCGCGATCGATCGTCGCGCCCACGAGCTCATCCGCCGAGCCGGTGCCACCTCGTGCTACATCGACTATCACCCCTCCTTCGGGGCCAGCCCGTTCGGCAAGGTGATCTGCACATCGGTCAACGACGCTGTGCTGCACGGACTCCCCCACGACTATGCGCTGCGCGACGGCGACCTCGTGTCCCTGGACTTCGCCGTGTCGATCGACGGCTGGGTGGCAGACAGCGCCGTGTCGTTCGTCGTGGGCACACCCCGCGACGAAGACCTCGCCCTCATCGACACGACCGAACGAGCCTTGAGCGCGGCCATCGCCACCGCCACCGTAGGACACCGGGTGGGCGATATCTCGCACGCGATCGCCGAGATCGCGCACGCCGACGGCTACTCGATCAACACCGATTTCGGCGGCCACGGCGTCGGCCGCGAGATGCACGGCGATCCGCACGTGCCGAACGACGGCAAGCCCTCGCGGGGCTATCCGCTGCGCGCGGGCCTGGTGCTGGCTCTCGAACCGTGGTTCCTGCAGACGACCGATGAGCTCGTCACCGACCCGGATGGCTGGACGCTGCGGTCCGCCGACGGCTCGCGCGGCGCCCACTCTGAGCACACGATCGCCATCACCGAGGACGGTCCCGTCATCCTGACCGACCGCTCGTTCCTCGGCGTCGACTAGTCGTTCTTCCCGGAGGTGCTGCGTCGAGGGCGTCTCAACCGTCGCCTGCTTACGAGCGGTCCCGGAGAGGGGTCTCAAGCACGGCGCGAACCGAGTCCTTGAGCGCTCGGTGGTAGCTGGTGAGGAGCAGCTTGGTGTGTCGGAGATCCTCCGCGCTGAGCCCGGAATGCGCGTCACCTTGATTAGCCCTGTAGAGCGCTTCGGTGTCCCGGTCATGCAGCTGGAAGAACCTGACGGTGAGCAAGTCCATGACTCGGTGCCATAATTGCCGCGGCTGATCGTCGGCGAAGTAGCCTTCGAGGCGATTCTCCAGTATCTCCCCCGTCGCCCGACTCTTGAGGTACTGCGCGTCCAGTGCTGATCGAGCAGCCGCTGTGTCGTGGTCATACCTCTTGGCGCGCCAGTAATTCTGCGCACTGAGGTACAACGTGCCCGCGGCGTCGGTCATCGCAGAGATCAGCTCCTGCCGCAACTCGTCGTCCGCGCGCGCTCTTTCCTGGTCCCGGACCATATCGGCACGGAGCTCTTCGTGGCGGCGCAGCGCATCCTCTCGGGCGTGTTGCTGTGCCTTGTCCGCGGCTTCGCGGCGACGCGTGACCATCGACGTGATCGCCCAGACGAGGAGGCCGCCGATGAGAACTGTGATGAGCGGGCCGATAGCCGCCACGAGCAACCGCTCGCCGAGGGGTGTCTCCTGCGCCAGCACCCACTGCTGCATGTGAGAAAGCTAGCCCGCCACAGCCTGAGCTGTCTACGACACCGCTAGTGTGCGAATCGTCCCGAGCGTATCCTCGGATGACCAGGGAAAAGAGACGGGCACGGGCATTCGAACGGGCGGCGATGGCGCGTTGGCTCGTGGGCCTATCGCCATCGATTCAGGAGATCCGCGCTGAGATCCACGGCGTTCTACAAGGAGGCAACGATGCGTGCCAGGCCCAACAATCCCGACCACGACACGGACCAGAATCAGGAGGAAGAGGAGGAGGAGGATCGACGACCTCTGCGAGGAGTCTCGAACCTACGGCTCGGCTAGGTATATGACCTGACGGCAGCTCCCCGATGGGTTGAGTCCTAGGACACGGACTGTCACCGTCACTGTCGGCCAGACCGTTCTCACGGGGAGAGCGACTCGTCCGGCAGAAGGTCGGGCCGGCGTTCACGCGTGCGCTCGATCTGCTGCTCCCGGCGCCACGCGGCGACTTTGCCGTGGTGACCGCTCAGAAGCACCTCGGGCACGTCGTACCCGCGCCAGGACGCGGGCTTCGTGTACGACGGGTACTCGAGCAGGCCGTCCTCATGGGATTCCTCGACGAGACTCTCGGGGTTTCCGACGACGCCGGGGATGAGCCGGCCGATCGCCTCGATCATCGCCATCGCGGCGACCTCTCCCCCGTTGAGGACATAGTCCCCGAGGCTCACGAGCCGCACGTCGCCGAGCGTCGCGGCGTACGAGAACACACGCTCGTCGATGCCCTCGTAGCGTCCGCAGCCGAACACGAGGTGCGGCGCGGTGGACAGCTCGCGGGCGGTGGCCTGGGTGAATCGCTCCCCCGCGGGCGAGGGGAAGACGAACACGGGTGGGGATGCGGCATCCGAGACGATCGAATCGAGCGCTTCGCCCCACGGCTCGGGCTTCATGACCATGCCGGCACCGCCGCCGTATGGCGTGTCATCGACCGTGCGATGACGATCGTGCGTGTGATCGCGCAGATCGTGCACGCGGATGTCGAGCAGTCCGTTGCCACGGGCTCGGCCGAGAAGCGAGACCTCCAGCACGTCGAAGAACGACGGGAAGATCGAGACGACGTCGATGCGCACGTCAGTCCTCCGCGGACTCGTCCTCGGCGGCGGGGGTCGCGGGCTCCTCCGTCGTGAGCTCTTCGAAGAGTCCCGCGGGCGGGGTGACCGTGATGCGGCCGGCCTCGATGTCCACGTCGGGCACGATCGCCGAGACGAACGGCACGAGCACTTCGTGACCATCCCGGAGGTTGATCACGAGAAGATCCTGCGCGGGCATGTGGTCCACGCGCACGACGCGGCCGACGACGGCGCCGTCACGCACGACGTCGAGACCGATGAGCTGATGGTGGTACCAGGCGTCGTCTTCGGCCGAGACCGCGTCGGCGTCCTGATCCACCCAGAGGATCGCGCGGATGAGCTCTTCGGCTCCCGAACGGTCCTCGACGCCCTCGAAGAACGCGACGGCGTGGGAGTTCATCCACCGGAACTCGCGCACCGTGAGCTGCTTGCCGTGCCAGGGGGACGAATCCGGCACCTGCAGAGTGAAGGTCGACCCCGGTGAGAACCGGCCGTCGGGGTCGTCGGTGTAGAGCTCGACCTTGAGCGCGCCCTTCAGCCCGTGAGCCTTCACGAGGCGTCCGACCCGGAGCTGCGTGCGTCCGAGGGGTGAAGCGGGACTGGGCGAGGGTGTGTCGTGCGCCGGATTCGGCGTGGGTTCGTCAGTCATCAATCGTCCGCGACGTCGACTCGCACGCGGCGTCCGTCCGCGAGCGAGGAGATGAGCGTGCGCAGCGCCTTGGCTGTGCGGCCGCCGCGCCCGATCACGCGGCCCCGGTCGTCCGGGTGCACGCGCACCTCGAGGACGTCACCACGGGGCGACGTGGACGACTGGATGCGGACATCGTCGGGATGATCGACGATGCCCTTGACAACGTGTTCGAGCGCGGCGGCGAGCAATGTCTTACTCTGCGTCGGTCGCGTCGGCGGCGGGCGCGGCAGCCTCAGCCTCAGCGGCGGGCTCGTCGGCCTTCTTCTCAGCCTTGGGCTTGACGACGGACTTCTTGGATGCGTCGACCTCGAACGGCACCTTCTCGGGGGCCACGCGCACGGTCGAGACGGCGTTGGGGTCACCCTTGAACTTGCCCCAGTCGCCCGTGAGCTTGAGGAGGGCACGCACCTGCTCGGTCGGCTGGGCGCCGACACTCAGCCAGTGCTGGGCGCGCTCCGAGTCGACCTCGATGACCGAGGGCTCCTCGGTCGGGTGGTACTTGCCGATTTCTTCGATGACGCGGCCATCGCGCTTGGTGCGCGAGTCTGCGACGACGATGCGGTAGTACGGGGCACGAATCTTGCCGAAACGCTTGAGACGGATCTTGACAGCCACGATTCTCCTGAATGTGTGGAAGCGGATGAACGTCGCCTGGAGCGTGGGGTGCACACCCGGCGGGAGCTCGGAAGGGGATCGCCACACCGGATAGAGGGTCGAGTGGGGCGTCCAGCCCTCTATTCTGCCAGATGATACGGGATGCCGCGAAACCTCGGAGTCGCGTGTCGGCGCGTGCGAAACTGAGCGGATGACGGTGGCTTTCGCGACATCCGCCCGCTCTTCGGTCGGGCTCGAATGGGAAATCATGCTCGCCGACCGGGAGACGGGCGATCTCGTGCCGCGCGCCCCCGCCGTTCTCGAAGCTCTCGGCGACTCGACGGAGCACGAGCGTCACACCGTGACGGGCGAGCTGCTGACGAACACCGTCGAGGTCACGAGCGGCATCGGCAACACCGTCGCCGCCGCCGTCGACGACATCGCCGATGCGATCGCCGCGATCCGCGCGGTCACCGATCCGCTGGACATCGAGCTGCTGTGCGCGGGGAGCCACCCGTTCGCGCAGTGGTACGACCAGGAGGTGACCGCGAAGACCCGGTACCAGTCGCTCATCGAGCGCACGCAGTGGTGGGGACGCAACATGATGATCTGGGGCATCCACATCCACGTGGGAGTCGAAGACGTCACCAAGGTGTTCCCCATCATCAATGCCCTGTCGGCCTATCTGCCGCACCTCCAGGCACTGTCCGCGTCGAGTCCGTACTGGGCGGGCGAACGCACGGGATACGCCTCCAACCGCAGCCTCGTCTTCCAGCAGCTGCCGACCGCCGGACTGCCGTGGCCGCTCCAGGATTGGGCCGAGTTCGAGGAGTATCTGCGCGGCATGATCGCCACCGACGTCATCGCTGACCCGACCGAAGTGCGCTGGGACATCCGCCCGGCACCGCGGTGGGGAACCATCGAGGTGCGCGCGTGCGACGGGATGTCGACCCTGCCCGAGCTGGCCGCCCTCGCAGCACTCGTGCAGACGCTCGTCGAGCATTTCTCGCGCGAGCTCGACGAGGGCCGTGAGCTCACGACGCTGCCGCCGTGGTTCACGCGCGAGAACAAGTGGCGCGCCGCGCGCTACGGCCTGGACGCCGAGGTGATCATCGATCGCGAGGGCACGCAGCGCCCTGTCACGGACCACATCCGCGAGACGCTCGAACGCCTCGACGACGTCGCGGTCGAGCTGAAGTGCGCGCGCGAATTCGCCGGCATCGAGTCGATCCTCACCGAAGGATGCAGCGCGACACGTCAAAGACTCGTCGCCGACGCCTCAGACGGCGACCTGCGCGCCGTCGTACAGCACCTCATCCGCGAGTTCCGGACCGGCCCCACACTGCGGGAGCACCTGTCGCGACGCTGAGGTGGCCAGCGCCAGAATGCTGGTCGTCAGCCGCGTCCGAGCATCTTCTGCAGCTCGGCCAGATCCTCGACACTCGGAGCGCCCTTGGCGCCGCCCAGGCCGAAACCCGAGCCGGTCGGCGCAGACGTCTCCGCCTGGATGCCGGCGTTCTCGGCAGCGCGCTTGGCCGGGTTGCCCGAACGCGAGCCCTTCGACTTCTGCTTCTTGCCGCGCTTCGCCGAGGCGCCCGGGCGGGCACCACCGGGAACGGGGCCCATTCCGGGGATGTTCGGCACGCCGCCGCGCGCGACGGTCTTCATCATCTTGGCGGCCTGGTCGAACCGCTGAACGAGCTGGTTGACCTCGGTCACCGTGACACCGGAACCCCGAGCGATACGCAGACGACGTGATCCGTTGAGCACCTTCGGGTTGCGACGCTCACCGGGCGTCATGGAGCGGATGATGGCCTCGGTGCGGTCGATCTCCCGCTCGTCGAAGTCCTCGATCTGCTGCTTCATCTGGCCCATACCCGGGAGCATCCCGAGCATCTTCTTCATCGAGCCCATCTTCTTGATCTGCTGCATCTGCTCGAGGAAGTCCTCGAGCGTGAAGCTCTCTGTCGCGAGCTTCTCGGCCACCTTCATGGCCTCCTCCTCATCGAAGGCATGCTGGGCCTGCTCGATGAGGGTAAGGATGTCGCCGAGGTCGAGGATGCGGCTCGCCATGCGATCAGGGTGGAAGGCTTCGAGGTCGTCGAGTCCTTCGCCCGTCGAGGCGTAGATGATGGGGCGGCCGGTGACCGATGCGACCGACAGCGCGGCACCACCGCGTGCGTCGCCGTCGAGCTTGGACAGCACGACACCGGTGAAATCGACGCCGTCCTGGAAGGCCTTGGCGGTGTTGACGGCGTCCTGGCCGATCATGGCGTCGATGACGAACAGGACTTCGTCGGGGTCGGTCGCCTTGCGGATGTTGGCGGCCTGCTTCATGAGCTCGGCGTCCACACCGAGGCGACCGGCCGTGTCGATGATGACGACGTCGTGCTGCTGGCGACGTGCGACCTCGACACCGTCCTTGGCGACCTTCACGGGGTCGCCGACGCCGTTGCCCGGCTCGGGCGCGTAGATCGCGGCGCCTGCGCGCTCAGCGACGACCTGAAGCTGGTTGACGGCGTTGGGGCGCTGCAGGTCGGCGGCGACGAGAAGCGGGGTGTGGCCGTCCTTCTCGAGACGGTGCGCGAGCTTGCCCGCGAACGTCGTCTTACCCGAGCCCTGCAGACCGGCGAGCATGATGACCGTCGGCGGGTTCTTGGCGAACTGCAGTCGACGCTGCTCACCGCCGAGGATCGCCACGAGCTCTTCGTTGACGATCTGCACGACCTGCTGTGCGGGGTTGAGCGCCCGATTGACTTCGTCGCCGAGGGCGCGCTCGCGCACCTTGCCCGTGAACTCCTTGACGACGACGAGTGCCACGTCGGCGTCGAGGAGCGCGCGCCGGATCTCGCGGACGGTGCCGTCGACGTCAGCCGGTGTGAGCTGTCCCTTCTTCCGGAGATTCCGGAAGGTCTCGGTCAGCCGGTCGGAGAGTGTGCCGAAAGTCGCCATGATGCCCCGATTCTACGGGTTCAGCGCCCGAGCGAGTGCCAGGCGATCTCAGCGCGCGCGTCTTCGGCGTGCCGTGATTTGCGCCCTCAGGCCGGCCCGAGCTCTTGGAAGAGCGTGAGCTGCAGATCGGCCGGGCCACGGACGCGTGCGTTTCGGGAACGCCACGGCGTGTCGCGGGCGGGGGCCTCCACCGCCGCGCCCGCTGCGGCCAGCCGGTCGGTCATCGCGGCGGCGTCCTCGACTTCGAGGGCGACGCGCAGACGATCGCTCGTGCCGTCGTCGGCTTCGACGCGGTCGATGAAGGCGACCTGCGCCGAGTTCGCGAGTTCGAGCGTGGCGCGCCCGGCCCCGAGGATCGCGACCCGTGCGCCGCCGTCGGCCTCATAGGCCTCGAGCTGCGGCATCCCCGCGACGTCGCGGTAGAACGCCAGCGCCTCGTCGAAGTCGGTCGCGTGCACGACGAGCCGAAGCTGCTGCACGGAACCCCCCGGAGCCGGCGGCATCGTGCGCGCCGCGACTTCGCTCGCGAGCGCGAGGAATCGTGCGAGCGACGTGCGTCCCGCGCCATCGAGCGCCCAGGTCTCGAGGGCCGCGAGCACGGCCCCTCCCCACGCGGCACCGGCGACCTCGGCGGTCACCCTGTCGGCGCCGTGAGAGTGCAGGTGCGTCGCGACGGCTCGCGCGATCCGCGCGCTGCGCAGCGCGGCTTCGCGCGGGAGCTCGTCGTCGAGCCCCATCGCCGACGCGTTCGTGACCGCCAGCGCGAACGCGTCGGGCGTGAATCCGTCGGCGAGCGAAAGCACGGCAGCCGCGAGCTCATCGCGCGAGCACGTCTCGAGCGTCCTCTCGAGCTCGCCGATCCATTCGTCGAGCCCCGCCCACAGGACGTCGGACTTCGAGGAGAAGTAGTTGAAGAAGCTCGACCGGCTGACACCGGCGCGCGTCGCGATCTCGACGATCGACGTCGCCTCGAACCCCTGCTCGAGGAAGAGCTCGCACGCCGCCTCGGCGAGAGTGTCTCGCGACGAAGCCTTCGGTCTGCCAGAACCCGCTGCCATGCGTTCAGGCTACGGCCCGCGAAGGGGTGGTGTCGTATCTCCGCACATCAAGACCGCTGGAGCGGCCGTGGTGGGAGACGTCAGTCAGCGCTGGTGACCGAGAGCACATCGCCGTCGGTTCCGAGGTTGACCAGGAGCACGTCGTCGGTCGCGTCCGGGTCCAGCGCGTACTCGAGCACCGCGAACGGGTCCGCTCCCCCGTGCTCGTCGGCGAGGATCGTCATGCTCATGAACTGCAGCGAACGGATCACATCGATCTGCACGTCGCCGGAAATGTCGACGAGCATGTCTTCGAGATCGTCGCCGAGCTCCTGCTGCTGCTGCAGGATGTACTCGATCACTTCGCTCGTGCGGTCGTCGAGCTCTGCCA
Source organism: Microbacterium sp. Y547 (assembly GCF_057669785.1). Taxonomy (NCBI): domain Bacteria; kingdom Bacillati; phylum Actinomycetota; class Actinomycetes; order Micrococcales; family Microbacteriaceae; genus Microbacterium; species Microbacterium sp. Y547. Next base: position 71,113 of record NZ_JBYHFN010000007.1, on the reverse strand, counting down.
CCATCGCGTTGCGAGCGCTGAGGTCGATCGTCTCCAGCCCCGAGATGAGCCCTGCAGCCACATCGAGCGCCGCCGGTGAGACGTCGGCCTGGTCGGGGGCGGTGAGATCGATCGTCACGGCCTGATCGCCGAGTTCGACGGTCTCCGACCAGAAGATCGAACCGTCAGGCCCTGATTCGAGAAGCCCGAAATAGTCGTGTTCGATCGCCATCTCTCCATGAAACCAGCACGATGCGCGACGCGATAGTCCTGCACGGCGAGTCGAGCATGTCGGATGCCGCAGGTCACTCCACGAGCGACGCGGCGAAGACGTGCGGGGTGAAGCCCGTGAGGTCGCCGATGTTCTCGCCCTGACCGAGCAACTTGACGGGGATCCCCGTCTTCTCTTGGACGGCCAGCACGAATCCGCCCTTGGCCGACCCGTCGAGCTTTGTCAGCACGAGGCCCGTGACCCCGGCGTGCTCGAGGAACGCCTGCGCCTGCATGACGCCGTTCTGGCCCGTGGTGGCATCCAGCACGAGAAGCACTTCGCTGATCGGCGCCTGCTTCTCGATGACCCGTCGGATCTTCGAGAGCTCGTCCATGAGCCCGCCCTTGGTGTGCAGGCGGCCGGCCGTGTCGACCAGCACGATCTCGGTGCCGGTGCGCTTGGCGTACTCGATCGTCTGAAAGGCGACGGATGCCGGGTCCTGCCCCTCCTGCTCGGGTCGAACGATCGCGGCGCCGCCCCGCTCAGCCCAGGTGGCGAGCTGGTCGACGGCCGCCGCGCGGAACGTGTCCGCCGCGCCGACGACGACGGAGCGTCCGTACCGCTGCAGGAACTTCGCGAACTTGCCGATCGTCGTGGTCTTTCCCACACCGTTGACGCCGACGACGAGCACGACCGCGGGGCGCTCGGTGAGCCGCAGCGTCGTGTCGAACTTGGAGAAGTGCTCTTCCAACGTCTCGCGCAGCATGCGCTGCAGGTCGGCGGGATCCGTCGTGCGGAAACGTTCGACCTTCTCGCGCAGTTCGTCGACGATCGTCTCAGTGATGTCGGGGCCGAAGTCAGCCGTCAGCAACGCTGTTTCGAGGTCTTCCCACGTGTTCTCGTCGATCGTGGGCTTGACGAACATGCCGCGCAGCGCTCGACCGAGCGACCAGGAGCTCTGTGCCATGCCTCAACTCTACGAGGCCCAGCCCTACGACGCCGCGCGCTCCTGGATCCGTTGCCCGACGACCGCCGAGACGCCGTCCTGCCGCATGGAGACCCCGTAAAGAGCGTCGGCGATCTCCATCGTGCGCTTCTGGTGGGTGATGACGATGAGCTGACTCGATTCCCGCAGCTGCTCGAAGACGCCGAGCAGACGCCCGAGGTTGGCGTCATCGAGGGCGGCTTCGACCTCGTCGAGGATGTAGAACGGGCTCGGGCGCGCCTTGAAGATCGCCGTCAGCAACGCGACCGCCGCGAGCGAGCGTTCCCCGCCCGAGAGCAGCGACAGCCTCTCGATCTTCTTTCCGACAGGTCGCACCGACACCTCGATGCCCGTAGTCAGCGGGTCGTCCGGGTTGGTCAGCGAGATGCTGCCCGTGCCGCCGGGGAAGAGGATCGGGAACACTTCGCCGAATGCGACGCGGGTGTCTTCGAAGGCCGCGAGGAAGATCGTCTGCATCCGTTCGTCCAGCTCGTCGATGATCGTCAGCAGGTCTTTGCGGGTCTGCGAGAGATCGGCGAGCTGTTCGGTGAGGAACAGGTGTCGCTGTTCGAGGGCCGCGAACTCCTCGAGGGCGAGCGGATTCACCCGCCCGAGTTGTCCGAGCTTCCGCTCGGCGTCCTGCAGGCGCTTGCGCTGCTGCGCCCGATCGTACGGAACCGTCTGGGCGTCCTCCCCGGCCGGGACCTCTGCCCCACCGTCGACCGGCACGGGCTGATCAGGACCATATTCGGAAAGAAGAATATCTTCGTCCAGGCCAAGTTCAGAGGCAACGCGCTCGACCACGCCCGTCACGTGCAGGCGCTTCTCGTGGATCTGGAGCTCCAGGCTGTGCACACTCTCGGTGAGGCCCGCGAGGCGTTCGCGCAAGCCTGACTCGCGCTCGCGCAGCTGCACGAGCTCAGCCGTGAGGGCGGTCCGGGCAGACTCCGCGGCGGCGAGCTCGACACGCGCCTGCGCCATCGAGCGATCGACCGAATCGAGGACGGCAGGCAGCTGCGCGACGACGCTCTCGGCGACATCGCGCTGCGCGCGGCGGATGACCGCCCGCCTCGCTGCCTCGGCGGCGGCCGCGCGTTCGCGCTCGCGCTGACGCACGAGCTGGGCGACGCGGGCTTCGCTCGCGCGGATGCGCTCGCGCAGCGTTTCGACGTCGAGTCGTGCGCGCATCTCGCCGTCGCGCGCCGCTTCGAGCGCGGCGAGCATGCCGTCGCGCGCGGAGGCGTCGAGGATCGGCCGGGGGGCCTGGAGCGCCGCCGTCAGCCGGTCATCGGTGATCCGGGCGGAATCCTCGGCCTCGGCGACAGCCGCCTGCGCCTGGGCGAGTCCCGCCGCGAGCCGTTCGCACTCCGCGACGGCGGACTCGTACCGCACGGTCGCACGGTTGACCTGTTCGGCGTGAGCAGCCAATGCCGCGTCGTGCTCGCGCAGCGTCGTGAGTGCTGTCCGCGTATGCTGTCGCGCGACGTCGAGGCGGTGTGTCGCGTCGCCGAGCGCTTCGCGCAGCGAATGGGCCACGACCGTCAATTCGTCGCGGCGCTCGGCCGCAGCGTCCCGCTCGGCTCCGAGCTCGATGCGCGACCGCGAAGCACCGGCCCCGGCGCGCAGCGAGTGCGGCGTGCAGAGCTCCCCCGAACGGGTCACGATCGTCACCGGCACGGCCGGGTCGATCGCGGCATCGCGGGCGGCAGCGAGGTCATCGGCGATCATCACGAACGACAGGATGCCGAGCAGTCCCTCGGGCCCGCTCACGACATCGCGTGCCGGGGTGAGCCCGGGTGCGCGGGGCACGTCGGCGACCGGCGCGGAGGCGTCGGCGATGACGATGTCGACGACGCCCAGATCGGCGCCGCGCAGCTCGTCGGCGAGCTGGAACGCGGTGTCTGCGTCGTCGACCAGGACTCCCTCGGCGACCGGCCCGAGCACTGCGGCGATGGCCGCCTCGAAGCCGGACTGCACCTGGATCGCGTCGCCGACGAGCCCGCGCAGCCCGGCGCGTGCATCGGCGAGCACGGTCGCCGACGCACTCTTGATCTCGAGCGCCCGCCCGAGCGCCGTCGTCTGCGCCGTGAGGGCTTCGACTTCGCGCTCGGTGGCGTGCAGGCGATCGCGCAGTCCCGCGACTTCTGCCTCGGCGTCCGTCGCATCGCGCTGGGCCCGCTCGTATGCAGCGGCGTGCTCGACGGCGGTGCCTTCGGGCGCCAGATCGGGCTGCACACCGGCGAGCTCCTGCTCTGCCTCGGCACGGCGGATCAGGGCGGCATCGAGCGCCTTCTGCTGGCGTTCGACGGCCGCGCGGACCGCGGTCAGCGCGGACGCCGCTGCCTCGGCTGTGCCGCGCAGTGCCGTCAAGCGCATGTCGTGCTCGGAGACGAGGGCGCTCTGCGCCGCGATGTCGACGTCGAGGGCATCGAGCTCGGCCCGTGCGCGGATCACGTCGCGCGAGGCGGCGGCCGCGGCATCCTGCGCCTGTCCGAGGCCTGCGCCGATGTCGTCGATCTCGGCACGAGCGTCGTCGATCATCTCTTGCGAGACCGTCGTGAGTTCGATGCGCTCATCCTCGGCGTCGCCGAGCAGCGCAAGCCGCTGACCCGCGAGCGTGTACAGACCTCGGACACGCTCCTGCACTCTTTCGAGGTCGAACGCGACCCGCCGAGCCACGTCGACCGCCTCGGAGCGCTGATCGGACTCGAGCTCGCGGATGCGGGCGCGCACATTGTCGAGCTGGTCCTGAAGCACGAGCCGCTCGGCGTGACGCTCCTGCTCGTTGCGCGCATGGTCGGCCAGCTGCGTCCGCAGTGTCGCGAGGTCGTCGGCGAAGAGGCGCGCCTTCGCGTCACGCACGACAGCAGCGATCGTGGCCGCTTCGCGGGCGATCTCGGCCTGTCGCCCGAGCGGCTTCAGCTGCCGGCGCAGTTCGCCCGCCAGGTCGCTGAGGCGCGTCAGATTGGCTTCCATGGCCGCAAGCTTTCGCAGCGTCTTCTCTTTGCGACGCCGATGCTTGAGGATCCCCGCGGCCTCTTCGATGAAGCCTCGGCGGTCTTCGGGGGTGGCCTGCAGCACGTTGTCGAGCCGACCCTGCCCGACGATCACGTGCATCTCGCGGCCGAGACCAGAGTCGCTCAGCAACTCCTGCACGTCGAGCAGCCGACACGCGTCACCGTTGATGGCGTACTCACTCGCCCCATTGCGGAACAGCGTGCGACTGATGCTCACTTCGGCGTACTCGATCGGCAGGGCACCATCACTGTTGTCGATCGTCAGCTGCACCTCGGCCCGACCGAGGGGTCCGCGAGTCGCGGTGCCGGCGAAGATGACGTCCTCCATCTTGCCGCCGCGCAGGGTCTTGGCGCCCTGCTCGCCCATGACCCACGCGAGAGCGTCGACGACGTTGGATTTGCCACTGCCGTTCGGACCGACGATGCACGTGACACCCGGCTCGAAGGCGAAGGTCGTCGGCTGCGCGAAGGACTTGAAGCCCTTGATCGTGACGCTCTTCAGGTGCATGCGCGCGGCTCCGGGGTGGACATTGCGTCAAAAGTAGTCGAAAGGCCCCGGATACCGCGGGCGGCGAGCCGCATCCGAGAGACATCTCGCCTCGACACGCCGAGAATGCTTGCGTGCATTGTATCCCTGCGCTAGCGTGATCGACCGCGTGAGAAGTCGAAAGGAGGTCGCCATGATGATTCGCATGATCGCAGCCGGCAAGGTTCCCGCTGCCCGTGTGCTCACAGGAGCAGTCGCCTCTGCACCGGCGACCGCCTCCTTCTGCGCCGCCTTCCCCACCTTCGGCTGAACCGCCCAGGGGATCGCTCTGCCTTCGGGCGGGCGCCCGCCCGCACATCGGGCTTCGGCTCGTCGCGGCTTTCTGTGCCGCCGCGCGTCACCCGCGCATCCCGGATCGTTCCGATCCATCTCCTATCCTTCCGACTCGAAAGTCGATCATGTCCAAGTACCTCGTCGATGTGCGCACCGCGCCCGTCCTCGTGCCCACTCTCACTCCGGTTGCGCGGCCGGTGCGCCTCGCCGACCGGCTCGCGTTGCGCATCGGTCTCTGGCTGCTGCTGCACAGCACGCGCCATGCAGGGCGCCAGCAGGACCGCGACCTGCACGCCCGCACTCTGACGAACGAGCGCAGCCGCGCCGCACGCGAATCCGCCTTCCTGCGACAGCAACTGCTTTCCCCGCGTGCGTGAGGTGGTGCGGCGCCACGGCGTCGCACCACCTCACCGCCCCCTTACCCACCCCTCTGCTCACCATGGAGTCACCATGACCGGAACAACCCTCGCGGGCCTCGAGCTGCGCCCCATCACCTGCCCCGACCGCATCGGCGACCCGGACGCCGCCGACTTCATCGAGCTCGTCCGTGTCCGCAACCGCGTGTACGAAGAGATCTCGGGACACAGCGACGAGAGCATGACCGCCGCTGAGCTGCTCCCCCACTACCAGGCCGATCCCCACGAGATCCGCCTGCTGTGGGCCGTCATCGTCGACGGCGTCTTCGTCGGCCGGGTCGGCGTAGACATTCCGCAGGAATCGGGATCACGCACCGCGTACTGGCTCATCGAGCTGCTGCGCGACGTGTGGGCCCGCGGCATCGGCTCGGCGGCCTACGACCTCGTCGAACGCGTCGCCCGCGAGCACGGGCGCACCGTGCTGCAGTCCTGGGCGACGCACCCGTCCGCCGATGCACCGCACCTCGATGCCCCGACGGGGGTCGGGTCGATTCCCCGTGACCACGCGGCGCGCTTCTACCTGCGACACGGGTACACGCTCGAGCAGGTCGAGCGCAGCAGCGCCTTCGACCTGACGCGGCCGTTCGACGACGTCGAGAGGCTGTGGCGCGAGGCGGCCGCGGTGGCCACGGACTACCGCGTCGTGCAGTGGTCCCCGCCCACGCCCGACGAGTATCGCGGGGGCTACGCGTGGATGAAGTCCCGCATGTCGACCGACGCGCCGGCAGCGGGGATGGAGATCGACGAAGAGACGTGGGATGCCGCTCGCCTGAGTCGTCACGACCGCACGTACGCCGATACCGGACGCCTGCTGCTCGTGACCGCGGCGCAGCACATCACGACGGGCGAGCTGTGCGCCTTCAACGAGCTCGAAGTCGGTGTCGATCGCGCGGAGGCCTCGCACCAGGAGGACACGCTCGTCCTGCGGGAGCACCGCGGCCATCGGCTGGGCATGCTCGTCAAGTGCGCGGGCCTCATGCGCTGGCACGAGCTCGCACCGCGGTCTCCTCGCGTCATCACATACAACGCAGAAGAGAATCGGCCGATGCTCGACATCAACGAGACGATCGGTTTCGTGCCCATCGCGTACGGCGGTGCGTGGAAGAAGGTGCTCGTGTCGTGATGCTGGCACACTGGCCGAATGGTTCTCCAGACACCGCGCTTGTCGCTGCGCGAGATGTCGGCGGCCGATCTGCCGGCGCTGCGTGCGATCCTTCAGGATGCCGAGACGATGACGGCCTACGAGGGACCGTTCTCGAACGATCAGGTTCGGGGGTGGCTCGATCGCACACTGGAGCGCTACCGAGTGGACGGGTTCGGGCTGTGGGCGGTGGAGCTGCGGGAAACAGGCGAGATGATCGGCCAGTGCGGGCTCACGCGTCAGCTCATCCTGGATCAGGACGTCGTCGAAGTCGGGTACCTGTTCAACCGGTCGCACTGGCACCGCGGCTACGCGACCGAGGCAGCCTCCGCGTGCCGCGATGATGCGTTCGACACCCTCGGCGTCGGACGTCTCTACGCGCAGGTGCGCGACACGAATATCGCGTCCATGAACGTCGCGATCCGCCTGGGCATGACGGTTCGGGGTCGCTTCGTGAAACAGTACCGCGGCGTGGACATGCCGCATCTCGCGTTCGCGATCGACCGCCCTTCCCCGGCCTGAGCCGGGGAGCCGGTCATCGTCGGCGCTGACAGCGCGGACACAGATGCGACGAGCGGTTCATGAACGACACGCGCACGATCGGTCCACCGCAGCGATGGCAGGGCTGGCCCGTGCGGCCGTAAGCGTGCAGAGAGTGCGCGAAGTAGCCCGCCTCGCCGTTGACGTTGACGTACTGGGCGTCGAAGCTCGTGCCGCCTTCGGCGAGGGCCTTGTCGAGGACCGCGCGCACGTGCGCCAGCAATGAGGTGACGGCGCGGGACGAAAGAGCGGATGCCGGCGACTCGGGGTGGATGCGCGCGCCCCAGAGCGCTTCGTCGGCGTAGATATTGCCGATGCCGCTCACCACCGTCTGGTCCAGCAGAACGCGCTTGATGGCCGAGTTCTTGCGTGCGAGGCTGCGCCGGAACCCGACGTCGTCGAACGCGGGATCCAGTGGATCGCGCGCGATGTGCGCGACCTGCGTCGGCACGAGGGCGTCGGGTGTGCCGAACCCGCCGGGCGCTCCGTCCGCCGTCGCGACGAGCTCATCCAGGGCGAGCGAGCCGAAGGTGCGCTGATCGGCGAACACGACGGCGAGGTCGCCGTGCTCGGGGTGCGTGATGTCGAGACGTACGCGTTCGTGTCGCTCCGTCGGGGCACCCGCGGCGCGCAGCAGCAGCTGGCCGCTCATGCCCAGGTGTCCCACGAGCGCTTCGGACGACGCGTCCAGCGGAAGCCACAGGAACTTGCCCCGGCGCGCCGCCGTGCCGATCCTGCGCCCTGTCAGGGCCTGCTCGAAGTGCGCGCGGTCGCCCGAGTGCCGGGTCAGCGCCCGTTGGTCGAGCACCGTCACGGCGGCAACGGTGGAACCCGAGACCGCGGGCGCCAGGCCCGCACGCACCACTTCGACTTCGGGCAGCTCAGGCACGGCCGCTGAGCTCGCGCCACGCGGTGAGTGCGGCAGCCATCTCAGCGTGCTTCTTACTCGTTCCCACGCCGTCGTGTGTGACTCCTGCGACGTTCACGGTGGCCGTGAAGCGCCGGTCGTGGTCGGGACCCGTCGACGTGACCTCGTACGTGGGCGCCGCGGTGCCCAGACGTGCCGCGAGTTCCTGCAGCGCCGTCTTGGGGTCCATCGCCGCGCCGTAGCGCTCAGGGTCTTCGAGCAGAGGGCCGACGAGCCGCAGCACGAGGTCGGTCGCCGCATCCGGACCCGCCGAGAGATAGGCGGCGCCGATGATCGCCTCGGTCGTGTCGGCGAGGATCGAGTCCTTGTCGCGCCCGCCCGTCAGCATCTCGCCGCGACCGAGCTTCACATAGTCGCCGAGGCCGATCGTGCGTGCGACCTCGGCGAGGGCGATGGTCGATACAACGGCAGCGCGACGCTTGGCGAGCGCGCCCTCGTCGAGATCGGGATGCCGCATGTACAGGCGAACCGTGACGGCCTGGCCGAGCACGGCGTCCCCGAGGAACTCGAGACGTTCGTTGTGCGGACCCTGGCCGTTCTCATACGCCCACGAGCGATGCGTGAGGGCAAGCGACAGAAGCTCGGGGTCGATGTCGACCCCGAGCTTGTCGGTGAGACGGGCAGAGCCCGACGTGACAGTCGTCACGGCGTCAGCCGCGATCAGACGTCAGAGACCTTGCGGCCCTTGTACTCCATGAACAACTCGGTGCCCTGCGAGTCGGTGACGACCTTCGCCTGGTGCGGCCGGCTGTAGACGACCTTGCCGTTCTCGATCGTCTTGACGAGCGTGGGGACCTCGGCCTTCCACTGCGCGCGACGCGAACGAGTGTTGGAGCGGGAGACCTTCCGCTTCGGGGGGTTACCTGCCATGACTAGCTCTCTTCTGTGTTCTCGGCACCCGCACGCGGGGCGTCGGTGTCGGGGTCTGTGGTGAAGTCCTGGAGCGCGGCCCAGCGTGGATCGAGGGGTTCGCGCTGCTCTTCGTCGGTGTCTCGGGCCATCCGCTCACCCGTGGCCGGATCGAGGCCGGGGCAATCCGGCTGACACACCGGCTGAAACGGAAGCGACAGGACGATCGCATCCCTGACCGGAGTTTCAAGATCCACGTGGTCGTCTTGAAGCTCGAAGTCAGATGTTTCATCCCCAGGATACGCGAAAAGATCCTGAAACTCGACTTCGACAGGCGCGACGATGTCGGTGAGGCACCGTCCGCACACGCCGCGGTACTCGGTGTCGATCGTCGCCGAGACCAGGATGCCTTCGTGCACCGATTCCAGTCGGACGTCGATCGTGATGGGTTCGCCCGCCTCGACGGCGACGAGACCCTCGCCCCACTTCTCAGGAGCGGTGACGTCGAGCACGTGCTCGCGCATCTCGCCGGCTCGGCGGACGATGTCTCGTACCGGGATGGCGAAAGCGCCGGGTCTGTACCTACTCACGGTCGTCGATCCTACCCGCGCTGCGCGCCTCAGAGGCCGCGCGCGCCCGTGTCGAGGAACCGCGCCACAGGAGCGGGGACGTACGGCGACACATCGCCGCCCAGCGCAGCGACCTGGCGCACGAGTGAGCTCGAGACGAGCGCGTGCGACGGATCGGGCAGCAGGAACACCGTCTCGACATGCGCGAGGTGGCGGTTCACGATCGCCATCGGCGTCTCGTAGGCGACATCGACCTGCGAGCGGATGCCCTTGACGAGCACGCCGGCGTCGACGTCGACGGCGTAGTCGACGAGAAGACCCATGCTCCACGACGCCACGACGACCTCGGATGCGATCCCTGCTTCGCTGATCGACTGCTCGAGCAGGGCCAGTCGCTGCGCGATGGGCAGCATCGCCTCTTTGTCGGGGTTGTGAACGACGAGCACGTGCAGCTGGTCATACAGAGAAGCCGCACGCCGGATGACATCGAGATGCCCGAGCGTCGGGGGGTCGAACGAGCCGGGGACGACGGCGATCCTGGGATTCACTCGTCCAGCGTATCGCCGGGTGCGACCGGCCGCCTCACGTGCGGGCCAGGGCCGCTCGCTCTTCGTGCCCGACGCGGCGTTCGATGGCCGCTTCGAGTCCAGGATGACGCTCCAGGGCAGGGTCTTCGGCCAAGACGCGTTCGGCGGCGATCCGAGCCTCTGCGATGAGATCCGCGTCTTTCACGACCCGCAGAAGGCGCAGCGAGGAACGCGCACCGGACTGCGCATCGCCGAGCACGTCGCCCTCACCGCGGAGTTCGAGGTCGACCTCGGCGAGCTCGAATCCGTCGAGCGTCGCCGCGACGGCTTCGACACGACGCCGAGCGGCGCTGCCCGCCGGCGCCTCGGTCACGAGCAGACAGAGCCCCGGCACCCCGCCTCGGCCGACCCGCCCTCGCAACTGGTGCAGCTGAGAGACACCGAACCGATCGGCCTCGAGGATCGCCATCGTCGAAGCGTTGGGCACGTCGACACCGACCTCGACGACGGTCGTGGCCACGAGCACGTCGACCTCGCCGCGCGCGAACGCCTGCATCACGGCGTCCTTCGTCTCGGACGGCATCTTGCCGTGCAGGATCTCGACCCGGATACCGGCGAAGGACGGATGCCGCGACAACAGGTCGCGGACCTGCACCACCCCCCAGCGCGTCCGCGCAGTCTCGGCGTCGAGCGGTTCGACGAGGGGGTCGGTCTTCTCGTCTTTCGTGAGCGCCTCGGCGTCGATCGCGGCGCACACGACGAACGCCTGGCGCCCGAGCGCGACCTCTTCGGCGATGCGGTCCCACACTCGACCGAACCACGCGGGGCGTTCGGCCAGCGGCGCGACGAATGACTCGATCCCCGCGCGACCGGCGGGCATCGTGCGGATCGTCGAGACGTCGAGGTCGCCGAACACCGTCATCGCGACCGTGCGCGGGATGGGCGTCGCCGTCAGCACGAGCGCGTGTGGCGCTGAGCCCTTCGCACGCAGGGCCTCGCGCTGCTCGACGCCGAAGCGGTGCTGCTCGTCGACGACGACGAGCCCGAGGTCGGCGAACGTCGTCGAATCGCTCAAGAGCGCGTGCGTGCCCACGACGATCCTCGCTTGCCCCGATGCCGTGCGCAGGGCCGCCTTGCGCCGCTCGGCAGCGGTGAGCTGGCCCGTGAGGAGGGTCGGCATGAGTTCCGGGGCGAGGTCGGGTCCGAGCATCCGGGCGATCGAGCGAAGATGCTGGCCCGCGAGCACCTCGGTCGGAGCGATGAGCGCAGACTGCCCGCCGCTCTCGGCGACCTGCAGCATCGCGCGCAGCGCGACGAGCGTCTTGCCCGATCCCACTTCGCCCTGGACGAGCCGGTTCATGGGCCAGCCGCCGACGAGGTCACGCTCGATCTGGTCACCGACCGTGATCTGGTCGGGCGTGCGCTCGAACGGCAGCGCGGCGTCGAAGCGCTCGAGCAGCGAACCGCCCTCACGCCGCGTCGCCGACAGAGCGCGCACGAGGTTGCGCTGCTGCAGCAGGGCAGCCTGCAGCACGAACGCCTCGTGCATGCGCAGCGTCTGGCGCGCGGCGGCGTACTGCACTTCATCGGCCGGACGGTGGATCCATTCGATCGCCTCACGCACCGTCACGAGGCCGTGGCGGATGCGCAGTTCGTCGGGCAGCGGATCCGGCACTTCACCGAGGCCGTCGAGAACGAGTTCGACGATCTTGGTGAATTGCCAGCTGGCCAGCGTGCTCGTCGCGGGGTAGATCGGGATCGGGATCGTCGCGTAGGCCTGCGCGTTCTGGCGCGCCGCGTCTTCGTCGTCGAAGAGCTCGTAGTCGGGGTGCGTCAGCTGCGTCGTACGCCGGTACTCCCCCACCTTGCCGGCGAAGATTCCGCGACGGCCGGGCTGAAGGTCTTTCGCGCGCCAGGCTTGATTGAAGAACGTCAGGCTCAGCTGCCCCTGACCGTCACTGATCACCACTTCGAGTAGCGTGCCCTTGCGGTTCTGCATGCGTCGCTCGTTGACCCGCACGACCTCGGCGACGATCGTGACGGGTTCACCCAGCGGCAGCGAGTCGATCGGTGTGAGTTCGCCGCGGCGCGCATAGCGGCGCGGGTAGTGCGACAGCAGGTCGCCCACCGTGCGCATGTCGAAGGCCTTCGCGAGCGCCGTCGCCGTCTTGCCGCCCACGACGCCGTCGAGACGGGATTCGAGCGTCAGGCCGGGCATGCATCGAGTCTATGCAGGCGCTCGGACGTCGCCTCGTAGGCTGTTGCTTGTGACCAGGATCATCGCGGGCCGTGCAGGTTCCTTCGCTCTGACCGTGCCGGATGCCGGAACACGGCCGACGAGCGATCGTGTGCGCGAATCCCTCTTCAGCGCCCTCGAGTCAGCCGACGAGGTGGAGGGCGCACGCGTGCTCGACCTCTATGCGGGGTCGGGCGCTCTCGGCCTCGAAGCGCTCAGCCGGGGGGCGAGGTCGGTCGACCTCGTCGAGAAGAGCCCGCGCGCGGCGACCGTGGTGCAGAAGAACGCGGACCGCGTCGCCGCCGTCGACGGTGTGGACGGCACCGTGCGCGTGCACCGCACCGCCGTGGTCAGCTACCTGCGCTCGGCGCGGGGGCCGTTCGACCTCGTCTTCATCGATCCGCCGTACGACCTTCCGGCCGATGAGCTCTCCGTCGTGCTCGACCTTCTCGTGCTCCTTCTCGCCCCGGGCGCGACCGTCATCGTCGAACGCGCGACACGCTCGGGCGCGCCGGAGCTCCCGAACGGCCTGGAGGCGATCCGGGACAAGCGCTACGGCGACACGACCCTGTGGTGGTCCGGCACATCAGCCGACGTGTGAGTCCCAGTCCTGATACGGGTCCCAGCCTCCGCGGCCGGCATACGGGCGCCCGCCCACGAGCACGGGCGAGTCGCCTGCCGCGGTGACGCGACCGATCGCCCGGAACCCCTCGGGGACCGCGAGGTCGCCGGGGAACGCGGCGAGGAGCGCATGGTCTTCACCGCCGCTCAGCTCTGCCTCATCGAGCGCGCCGTCGAGGTCGATCGTGACGCCCGAGGCCTCCGCCATGCGGGTCGCATCGAGCACGAGGCCGTCCGACACGTCCATCAGCGCCGTCGCTCCGGCTTCGGCGGCCACGGCGCCCAGGGCGACAGGCGGCGACGGACGCAGCTGCGCGGCGAGATCGCGCGCTTCGTCGGCCGTCAGCACCGTCGGGTCGACGGGGACCGGCTGACCGGCGGCATCCCGGAACCGCGAGAACAGCAGATGCAGACCCCGCCCAGCAAGTCCGAGCTCGCCCGCGACGGCGACCGTGTCACCGACACGCGCCCCCGAGCGCAGGAGGGGCGCGCGGCCGCCGAGCGATCCGAGGGCCGTCACGGCCACCGTCAGGGTGTCCGACACCGTCAGGTCACCGCCTTCGACGGCGCACCCGGGCGCGAGCGCGTCGCAGGCCGCCCGCAGCCCCTCGGCGAGTCCGTCGACGAAGGACGCGCGGGTGTCGTCGGGCATCGCGAGAGCGACCAGCAGCGCCGTCGGCCGCGCCCCCATCGCCGCGATGTCCGACAGATTGACCGCGGCAGATTTCCACCCGAGGTCGAAAGCGCTCGACCAGGCGAGACGGAAGTCCGGTCCGTGCACGAGGGTGTCCACGCTCGCCACGACGCGCCCGTCGGGCATCGCCAGCACGGCGGCGTCGTCGCCGGGCCCGACGAGCGCCTCAGAGGGGCTCAGTCGATCCAGGATTCGGCGCAGGATGGCGCCCTCGCTGAGGTCTCCGATACGAGGGTCGTTCGCGGCAGTGGTCACCCGTCCACGCTAGCGTCGCCCGGCGCCGGCGCGTCGCGGGGACGGTTAGCCTAAAGGGGTGCGTGCATCCCGCGTCCTCTCCTCCCTCTTCCTCACGACAGCTCTCGTCGCCGTCCTAGCGGGGTGCTCGACGACCGTCGCCCTGCAGCCCGCGCCCGATGCGAACGATCCGCTCTGCGCCGAGATCTCCGTGCGTCTGCCGGGCTCGATCGACGGTGAGCAGCGACGCTGGACCGACGCGCAGGCGACGGGCGCGTGGGGCTCGGCCGACACGTCGGTGATCCTGTCCTGCGGCGTCACCCCACCCGGTCCGACAGAGGCCCGCTGCATCACGCTCGGGGGCATCGACTGGGTCGTCGACGAATCACGGGCCCCCAGCTATCTCGTGACGACCTACGGCCGCACCCCCGCGGTCGAGGTCTTCATCGACAACGAGGTCGTGTCCTCCAACGCTGTGCTGGATCGACTCGGCCCCATCATCTCGGCGGCCATCCCGGCCGAACGCGCGTGCATCGACACGAGTGACGCCCTGCCGGGCGCCGAGGGTTAGGCGCTCGGTGCGAACGCCGCGTCGATGAGCTCGCCGATGAGTTCGGGATACGTCATCCCGGATTCGATCCAGCAGCGCGGGAACATCGAGATCGGCGTGAAGCCGGGCATCGTGTTGACCTCGTTGACGAAGAACTCGGTGCCGGTGAAGAAGAAGTCCACGCGCGCAAGCCCTTCGCCGCCGAGGGCTTCGAACGCCTGCGCGGCGATCCGCTGCATCTCGGCCTGCTCCCCCGGGTTCATCACAGCGGGGCACACGAGCTCCACGCCCGCCGCACCGAGGTACTTCGCTTCGAAGTCGTAGAAGTCCCGACCCGTGATGACGATCTCGCCGGGCACGCTGACGCGTGGCTCGGCGCCGTCGCGCCCCGGCAGCACGCCGCACTCGATCTCGCGACCGGACACGGCCTGCTCGACGAGCACGGTCCGATCCTCGGCGAAGGCGACCTCGAGCGCAGCGTCGAGCTCGTCCCAATCGGACACCTTCGACACGCCCACGCTCGAACCGGCCCGCGCGGGCTTGACGAAGACGGGCAGGCCGAGTGAACGGATGCGGCGTTCCCACCGGTCGCGCGCGCGGGCGAGGTCGGCGCGGGTCACCGATACCCAGGGCACGACCGGCACGCCTGACGCCTTGAGAGCGGACTTCGTGGCGTGCTTGTCCATGCCGATCGCTGACATCAGGACGCCGGCTCCCACGTAGGGCAGACCGAGCATCTCGAGCATGCCCTGCATGGCGCCGTCCTCGCCGAACCGGCCGTGCAGGATCGGGAAGACGACGTCGATGTCGCCGAGCGACCTCGTGCCCGAGGCGTCGGTGACCTTCAGTTCACGCGTCCGTGTCGAATCCGGCCACAGGATGCGCGTGCCGTTGTCGACGACCTCGGGAAGGTGCTCGGCGTCGAGGGCGAACTTGTCGGGGTCGTCGTCTTCGAGCACGAACGCCCCGTCACGCGTGATGCCGATCGGCACGACGCGGAAGCGTTCACGGTCGATCGCGCGTAGGACGCCCCCCGCCGTCGCGGAACTGATCGAATGCTCGCTGGAGCGACCGCCAAAGAGCACCGCCACCGCCGGCCTGTCCATTCTTGGTCCTCTCCCCTTGGGGTGTGTCGTCGTCCGTCGTCAGGTGCGGCGCGATGTCGCGGGGGTTCATGGTGCCGTCGAGCACGCGTTTGACCTGCTCGACGATGGGCATCTCAACGCCCACTTCACGGGCCAGCTGCAGGATGGGCGCGACCGATGCGAGCCCTTCGGCCGTCTGGTTCATCTGCTTGACGACGTCGTCGAAGCGGTAGCCCTGCCCCAGCAGTCGCCCCGCCGTGTTGTTGCGGCTGAGCGGTGACTGGCATGTCGCGATGAGGTCTCCGAGGCCCGCGAGTCCCTGCAGCGTGTCAGCCTGCGCGCCGAAGGCGACGGCGAAGTCGGTCATCTCGACGAGTCCCCGCGTGATGATGGCGGCCTTGGTGTTCTCGCCGTAGCCGACGCCGTCGACGATGCCGATCGCGACGGCGATCAGGTTCTTGAGCACGCCTCCGAACTCGGTCCCGATCACATCGGTGTTCACGAACGTGCGGAAATACGGGTTGCGCGCGCACCGGGCGACGGCCTCGGCGGTGTCCTGGCTCGTCGACGAGATGACCGCGGCCGTCGGCTGCTCGCGCGCGATCTCGAGCGCGAGATTGGGGCCGGACGCGACCGCGATCCGGTACGCGTCGATGTGCAGCTCCTGCTCGATGACCTGACTCATGCGCAGGCCCGAGCGTCGTTCGACGCCCTTCATGAGCGAGACGATCGGTGCCTCGGACTGCGCGACGAGCGGTCGCACGGCTTTGAGGTTCTGCCGCAGCGCCTGGCTGGGGATCGAGAGGTAGACCTGTTCGGCACCGTCGAGCGCTTCGGAGAGGTGATGGGTCGCCGACATCGACCGGGGCAGGTTGACGCCGGGGAGGTACTCGCTGTTGCGCTTGCCCTCCTGGATCTCGTGCGCCAGTTCGGGGCGACGTGCCCACATCGTGACGTCCGCTCCGCCGTCGGCGAGGATCTTTCCGAAGGTCGTGCCCCAGCTTCCGGCGCCGATCACGGCGACGCGGGGTCGTGCTGCACCTTGTCTACGGCTCAAGGCGGCCCGTCTCCCTCTGACCGTGAGCGGACGGATTCCATCGCTCTGCGGGAGCGGGCTCATCGCGCAGCTCGGCCAGTAGGCGGGCGATCTCGCCCATCAGGATGTCCGTGGCCTCGACGAGCGCTGCGGGCTGGTGCGCGCGGCCGTCGAACGCCGACAGGTCGATGGGGTCGCCGACCGAGACCAGCACGCGGCGGCGCAGCGGCCACAAGCGCGGCTTGCCGTAGCGCGGCATGATCTGCTGCACGCCCCACTGGGCCATGGGGATGAGCGGGATGCCGCCCTCGAGGGCGAGACGCACTGCGCCGGTCTTGCCGCGCATGGGCCACATGTCGGGGTCGCGGGTGAGCGAGCCCTCGGGGTACACGACGACACCGCGACCGTGCTCGACGAGCTGCTCGGATGCCGCGAGGGTCTGGCGCGCCGTCGCGGCGGAGGCCTGACGGGCCACCGGGATCATACCTGTGGCGCGCAACGCCGCCCCGAGGACGGGCACGCGGAACAGGCTCTCCTTCGCCATGAAACGCGGCGCGCGGCCCATCTTCCAGACCGCGACCGCGACCGCCACGGGATCCAGCTCGGAGTAGTGGTTGGGGGCGAGCACGTACGCGCCCTCGCGCGGGAGCTTCTCGGGGTTGCGGATCTCGATCTTCATGAGCAGCCCCGCCAGCGGCACGACGACCCCCGCGAGCGGCCAGAAAACACTCGGGCGGCGCTTCTCAGCCGACGCACGGAGTCGTGTCGATGCCACCGTCTTATCCCACGACGTCGAAGTCGGCGCCCAGTGCATCGAGCTTGGCGAAGAACTTCTCGTAGCCTCGCCGGATGATGCCGACGTTGCGCACGATCGACTCGCCTTCGGCCGCGAGAGCAGCGATGACGTAGCTGTACCCGCCACGCAGGTCGGGCACCTCGACGTCGGCCCCGTGCAGGGCTGAGGGCCCCTGGATGACGGCGGCCTGCTCGAGCGCGCGTCGCGGCACGCGCCGTTCAGAACTCTCGATGCCGTTCGGGTGCACCACGATGTCGGCGCCCATCTTGTTGAGCGCATCCGTGAAGCCGAGCCGGTTCTCATAGACCGTCTCGTGCACGGTCGAGGTGCCGTGCGCCTGGGTCAGGGCGACGACGAGCGGCTGCTGCCAGTCCGTCATGAACCCCGGGTGCACGTCGGTTTCGACCACGACGGGCTTGAGGTCACCGCCGCGGCGGAAGCGGATCCCGTCCTCGCGGACGTCGAACCAGCCGCCCACCTTGCGGAAGACGTTGAGGAACGTCAGCATCTCCTGCTGCTTCGCTCCGCCGACGAAGATGTCGCCGTCGGTCGCGAGAGCGGCACACGCCCAGGATGCGGCTTCGTTGCGATCGAAGATCGCTCGGTGGTCGTAGCCGTCGAGACGGTCCACGCCTTCGATGAAGATGACGCGGTTGGGCTCGTACGAGATGATCGCGCCCATCTTCTGCAGCACGGCGATCAGGTCCATGATCTCGGGCTCGATCGCGGCGTTGCGGAGCTCCGTGGTGCCCTTCGCGCGGACGGCCGTAAGGAGCACCTGCTCGGTCGCACCGACGCTCGGGTACGGCAGCACGATGTTCGCTCCGTGCAGGCCGTCCGGAGCGGTGATCCGGATGCCCTCGTAGCTCTTGTCGACGACGGCACCGAAGGCCCGCAGGGCGTCCATGTGGAAGTTGATCGGCCGGTCACCGATGCGGCATCCGCCCAAGTCCGGGATGAGCGCCTCACCGAGCAGGTGCAGCAGCGGCCCGCAGAACAGGATCGGGATGCGCGAGGCCCCGGCGTGGGCGTCGATCTCTTCGAAGTGCGCCGTGACGGCACCCGAGGGGTCGAGGCGGATCGTGCCCTCTTCGTCACCGTCCTCGACGCGGACTCCGTGCACCTCGAGCAGCGAGCGGACGACCTGGACATCGCTGATGTCCGGCACGTCGCGCAGCGTGCTCGTGGTCTCGCCCAGAAGGGCGGCGACCATCGCCTTCGTGACGAGGTTCTTCGCACCCTTGACTTCGACCCGACCCGAAAGCGGTCGCCCGCCTCGGATCGCGAGGACCTCTCCGGATGCTTCCTTGTCGCCCGCCGGGGCGGAGTCGTTGAGAAGGATCTTCATCCAGGGGACCTCACTTGTGTTTGACGAGGAACGGCAATGTGGTGCGGATCTGCACCCTTGTGGGGTGCATCTCCTGGCTTACGGGACGGGGAGCGTCCGCGGCCGCCATGCCTCGCGGCGGGCCTCGAACTGCGCGATCTTGTCTTCGTTGCGCAGCGTGAGCCCGATGTCATCGAGCCCTTCGAGAAGCCGCCACCTAGTGTAATCATCGATGTCGAAAGCGACCGACATCTCACCCACGGACGCTGTACGGGTGTTGAGGTCGACCGTCATCCGGATGCCGGGCTGCGCCTCGAGCGCCGCCCAGATCGCTTCGAGGTCGTCTTCGGAGACGACGCCCGTGACGAGTCCCTGCTTGCCCGCGTTGCCGCGGAAGATGTCGCCGAAGCGCGTAGAGAGCACGACGCCGAACCCGAAGTCGCGCAGCGCCCACACGGCATGCTCGCGGCTCGATCCCGTGCCGAAGTCCTGACCGGCGACGAGGATCGACGCACCCTGGTACACGGACTGGTTGAGGATGAACTCGGGGTCACGGCGCCAGTTGGCGAAGAGGGCGTCCTCAAAGCCGGTCTTCGTGACGCGCTTGAGGTACACGGCCGGAATGATCTGGTCGGTGTCGACGGACGAGCGCTTGAACGGCACCGCGATGCCGGTGTGCGTGCTGAACTTCTCCACGTCAGACCTCCGTTCCGATGAGCGCCGGCGCGTCGAGGTCGGCGGGGCTGGACAGCGTGCCGCGCACGGCAGTCGCCGCCGCGACGAGCGGCGAGACGAGGTGCGTGCGACCGCCCTTGCCCTGACGGCCCTCGAAGTTGCGGTTGCTCGTCGACGCGCATCGCTCGCCCGGGGAAAGCTGGTCGGGGTTCATGCCGAGGCACATCGAGCAGCCGGCGAACCGCCATTCGGCACCGAAGTCGGTGAAGATCTTGTCGAGGCCTTCTGCCTCGGCTTGGAGGCGCACCCGCGCCGAGCCCGGCACGACCATGACCCGCACGCCGTCAGCCTTCTTGCGCCCCTCGACGACCGAGGCGAACTGCCGCAGGTCTTCGATGCGGCTGTTCGTGCACGACCCCATGAACACGGCGTCGACCGGCACCTCTTTGAGAGGCGTGCCCGCCGTGAGGTCCATGTACTCCAGGGCGCGCTCTGCGGCGGCGCGCTCGTTGGGGTCGGCGAAGTCCTCGGGCGAGGGGACGACGTCGCTGAGGGACACGCCCTGACCGGGGTTCGTCCCCCACGTCACGAAGGGTTCGAGCTCGCCGGCGTCGAGGTACACCTCGGCGTCGTAGACGGCGCCTTCATCCGAGGGCAGGGTGCGCCAGTACTCGACGGCGTCCTCCCAATCCTGGCCCTGGGGCGCGTGCGGCTTGTCTTTGACGTATGCGAACGTCGTCTCGTCGGGAGCAACCATGCCCGCTCGGGCGCCGGCCTCGATCGACATGTTGCACATCGTCATGCGCCCCTCCATCGAGAGGGAGCGCACGGCGCTGCCGCGGAACTCGAGCACGTAGCCCTGACCACCGTTGGTGCCGATCTTCGCGATGACCGCGAGGATGATGTCCTTCGCCGTGACGCCGGGCTTGAGCTCGCCCTCGACCGTGATCGCCATCGTCTTGAAAGGCTTGAGCGACAGCGTCTGGGTGGCGAGCACATGCTCGACCTCGCTCGTGCCGATGCCGAAGGCCATCGCCCCGAACGCGCCGTGGGTCGAGGTGTGCGAGTCACCGCAGACGACCGTGACGCCGGGCATCGTCAGCCCGAGCTGGGGACCGACGACGTGGACGATGCCCTGCTCCGCATCACCGAGTGAGTGCAGACGCACGCCGAACTCGGCGGCGTTTCGACGCAGCGTCTCGATCTGCGTGCGGCTCGTCGGGTCGGCGATGGGCTTGTCGATGTTGAGCGTCGGAGTGTTGTGGTCTTCGGTCGCGATCGTCAGGTCGAGGCGCCGGACGGGCCGGTTCTCGGCGCGCAGGCCGTCGAAGGCCTGGGGGCTGGTGACCTCATGGACGAGGTGCAGGTCGATGTAGATGAGGTCGGGCTCGCCGTTCTCGCCTTTGACGACGAGGTGATCGTCCCAGACCTTCTCGGCCAGGGTGCGCGGGCGATCGGGAATACCCGGAACAGTGGTGGTCATGCTGGTCGTGCTCCTTGAGATGGGGATCAAGCCCGTGAGGAACTCCGCGACGAGGGAGGCCTGGAGACTAGGACTCGTCGCGGCCGCTAAGGAGAAGTCGAGCGATCCGCATCGCTGAAGCTTAGCACCGGCGCCTGCGCCGGAAGGCGCCGGTGCGGCCTCAGCGGTCGTCGGTACGGCGGCCGTCGGCGTCGGGCTGCTCGACGGTAGGCGGAGTGCCCTTCTCGTCGGCGACGGCCGCGGCTGCGGCACCCGGGGTCGGTGCGTGACGGTCGCGCGCCGATGCGAACAGGCTCGCGATCGTCGCGACGGCCATCGCCGCGATGATGACGCCCAGCGACACCCACGTCGAGATCTCGGGCGCCCATTCGATGTGCTCGCCGCCGTTGATGAAGGGAAGCTCGTTGACGTGCATCGCGTGCAGGATGAGCTTGATGCCGATGAAGGCGAGGATGAACGCGATGCCGTAGTGCAGGTACCGCAGGCGATCGAGCAGGTCGCCGAGCAGGAAGTACAGCTGGCGAAGGCCCATGAGGGCGAAGATGTTCGCCGTGAAGACGATGAAAGCGCTCTGGGTGATCCCGAAGATCGCGGGAATCGAATCGACGGCGAAGAGCAGGTCCGTCACGCCGATCGCGGCGAAGACGATGATCATGGGGGTCCAGACCTTCTTGCCGTCGATGACGGTGCGCACCTTGTCGCCGTCGTATTCGTCGGAGATGTCGATCGTGCGGCGCAGGATGCGCACGATGAAGTTCTCGCGCTTCGCCTCGTCGTCGTGGTCGCCGCCGGGGAAGGCCTGCCGCCACGCCGTCCAGATCAGGAACGCGCCGAAGACATAGAAGATCGGGCTGAAGTTCTCGATGACGGCGGCGCCGACGAGGATGAACAGTCCGCGCAGGATGAGCGCGATGATGATGCCCACCATGAGCACCTTCTGCTGATACCGGCGAGGGACCGAGAACTGCGTCATGATCAGCACGAAGACGAAGAGGTTGTCGATCGAGAGGCTGTACTCGGTCAGCCATCCCGCGATGAACTGCCCTGCGTACTCACCGCCGGCGAAGACCCACATCAACAGCGCGAAGATGAGCGCGAGGGTGACATAGAAGACGACCCACAGGCTCGACTCCTTCGTCGAGGGGATGTGCGGACGCTTGATGATCAGCAGCAGATCGCCGATGAGGATGAGAGTCAGCACGACGAGCGAGCCGATTTCGAACCAGAGCGGGAGGACGAGGTCCATGCGGGCCTTTCGAGGGAGGGTGCGGCGGAGGACCGAAAGTCTCTCCCCGCGAGCTGATGCTCGCGTGCACACCCGGGGCCACTCTCATAGGGGCCCGTGATGACGGGTGCGCATTGACGGGATACTCCCTCTCGCGGGGACAACGATACCGCCACACACGGCAACGTGAGACGAACTGCCCGCGGGTGACACTGACATGCTGAGAGATGACGGATGCTTCGCGCGCTTCAGGCGTGCGGATTAACGACGGGCACGACGATCGACCCATCCCGCAGTGACGCGACGCTCGTGGCGCAGGCCGCGAACGGGAGCGAGCGCGCCTTCCGCACGCTGTACCGGACGTACGTCCGCCCGGTCTACTGGCTGGCGCACGGTCTGCTGGGCAACCCGGCCGATGCCGAGGACGTGACGCAGGAGACCTTCCTCGTCGCCTGGCGGAAGCTGCCGGACATGCAGCTCGCGAGCGATTCGCTGTTGCCCTGGCTGGCGACGATCTGCCGGTTCCAGTCGGCGAATCGCATGCGGATTCAGCGCCGGGACCGCGAACGCACGTCGGCCGCGGTCGAGGACACGCTGCCGTCCACCGTCGATGTCGAGCAGCAGGTGATCGCCACCGAGCTCGCGGATCGGATCCTGCGCGAGGTCGAAGGCCTCGCGCCGCTCGATCAGGACATCTTCCGGCTCTGCGCCACCGAGGGCTACGCCTATCAGGCGGCCGCCGATGAGCTCGGCGTCGCGCACGGGGTCGTCCGCAATCGTCTCTCCCGCATCCGGACGCGCCTTCGGACCGTCGTCAAGGAGAGCACATGAACACGTCACGCATCGACGCCGCGCTGCCCGAACTCAGCGAGGCCCGCATCGACGAGATCGAGGATGCCGTCTTCGCCGACATCGCGCGCGACCGCGCCGCTGCACAGGCGCGCCGTGGGCGCCGGAGTCGTCTCGGGGGCGCCGGTGCCGCCGCGGCTGCCGTCGTCGTGGTCGCCGCCCTGATCTCCCCCGCCGTCGGCAACATGTTCACCGCATCCAGCCGGCCCGACGTCGCCGGGCCGGTCATCGCCCCGGCGACCGATGGCGGAGGGTGGGCCGAGGGCGAGTCGAGCTTCTCGCGTGAGCAGCTCGCCGGTATCGAGCTGGCACCCGAGACCAACCTGCGAGGCGACGCCGTGGACACCCGCGACGTCATCACGACGGCGTCGGCCTCGGTCATAGCCGCTGACGTCGGCGACGCCGCGCGGTCGATCGGCGACGCCGCCGTCGGCCGCGGCGGCCATGTCGAGTCCATGAACGTGGGCGCGACCGCTCGGGCGCTGATCGTCGATCCGGCCACGGGTTTCGCGCAGCAGCCCTACCCCTCGATGCCGGTCGAAGGCGCCTGGGTGACGGTGCGCGTGCCCGCAGACCAGCTGACAGGGCTCCTCGACGAGCTGGCGGAGATCGGCGACGTGACGTCGTCCTCCGTGCAGAGACAGGACGTCACCGAGCAGTCGGTCGACCTGGAAGCCCGGCGGGACGCCGCGCGCGCCTCGGTCGAGCGACTCACCGAACTCATGGCGCAAGCCGGCGATCTGTCCGACCTCATCACCGCCGAGTCGGCTCTGGCTGAGCGTCAGGCCGAGGTGGAATCCATCGAGCAGCAGCTCGAGCTGCTGCAGGACCAGGTCGCGCTGTCGACGCTCACGGTGTCGCTGTCTCCGGTGACCCCCGTTGTCGAGGCTGATCCCACTGGATTCGGTGACGGGTTCGCCGCCGGCTGGAACGGGCTCGTTGCGACGCTCAACGCCATCGTCATCGCGCTTGGCTTCCTCCTCCCCTGGCTCGCCGTGCTCGGCGTCGCGGGGTGGATCGTGTGGGCCGTCGTCCGGTGGGTCACGCGCGTGCGGCGCAGCCGGGCCGGCGCGAAGACGCCCGCGGACTGAGCGAGGGCGGCACCTCGCCGGGGGTGTCCCGCCGCCGTCAATGAAGAAGGGCCCGTCCCTTCGGACGAGCCCTTCTTCATGTTGTGACCCCAGCGGGATTCGAACCCGCGTTACCGCCGTGAGAGGGCGGCGTACTAGGCCGCTATACGATGGGGCCGTTTCGCGACAACCGTTCAATTGTGCCACGGCGTCGGCTCTGTTCCAAATCGAGGCGGGAGGGGGCTCGGGCCTTGCCGCGCGGGGCCCCGCGCGATTGACTCGACGCATGCGAGTGACCAAATTCGAGCACGCCGCGCTGCGGATCGACAAGGCCGAGGGCACGCTCCTCATCGACCCGGGGTCGTTCACGCTCCCCCTCGACAACCTGTCGAAAGTCGTGGCCGTCGTGCTGACCCATGAGCACCCCGACCACTGGACGAGCGACCATCTCGACCGGGTGCGGTCCGCCGTCCCCGATGTGCCGATCTACGGACCTGAGGGCGTCGCGCACGCGGCACCCGGTTACGGGATCACCGTCGTCGCACCGGGTGACACCGTGACGGTCGATCCGTTCGTCCTGAGGTTCTTCGGTGGTACGCACAGTGTCATCCACAAGTCGATCCCCGTCGTCGACAATGTCGGCGTGCTGGTCGATGACGTCTTCTATTACCCCGGTGACTCGTACGCCGTGCCGAAGGGCGTCGATGTCGAGCTTCTGGCGGCGCCCCTCGGCGCACCCTGGCTGAAGATCGGCGACGCGATGGACTTCGTGCTCTCCGTCGCACCCCGCCGCGCGTTCGGCACGCACGACATGACGCTGTCGGTTGTCGGCCGCGACATGCACCGCGCGCGACTCGCGTGGGCGACCGAGCAGAACGGCGGAACCTTCCTCACCCTCAACCCCGGCGAGTCAACCGACGTGTGAAGCGCTCTCCCCGAACGACAACGACGGATGCCGCGGCGGCTTCGACCCGCGGCATCCGTCGTTCACTGTCGTAGAGACTACTCCGCGTCTCCTACTCCGCGTCGAGATCTGTTTCGAGCAGTGCGACGAGTTCCTCCAGCGCCTGCTCGGCACCGTCGCCCTGGGCCTTCAGCGTCACAACCGTGCCGTGCGAGGCGCCAAGACCCATGAGGGAGAGGATGCTGCCGGCGTTAAGATCCGCGCCGCCTTCGACAGCGATGGTGACGGGGATCTTCTTCTCCTGCACCGCCTGCACGAAGAGCTTTGCGGGACGAGCGTGCAGGCCGGAGCTGCTCGCGATGGTCGCCTGACGTTCTGCCATGGTCTCCCTCTCGTCGGAACTCACGCGGCCACAGCCGCGGCAGCCGAGGTCTCGGCCTGTTCGAGGCTCCTTCGGCCGACCCACTTCTTGAGGGCGACCACCAGGAGCGCACTCACGACGGTACCCGCAACAAGCGCGACCAGGAATCCCCAGACGGGGCTGATCGCGAAGAGAACCCACACCCCGCCGTGCGGCGCGAGCGATTGAACCCCGAACGCCATCGACAGGGCTCCCGTCACGGCGCCGCCCACCATCGAGGCGGGAATGACGCGCAACGGGTCGGCAGCGGCGAACGGGATCGCCCCTTCGCTGATGAACGAGGCGCCCAGCAGCCAGGCGGCGACGCCGTTCTCGCGCTCGACCGGAGTGAAGGACGACCGTGCGAGCACCGTCGAGGCGAGGGCCATCGCGAGCGGCGGCACCATGCCGGCCGTCATGACGGCCGCCATGATGAGGTACGGCGTCGGGTTGTCCTGCGAGCCCGCTCCCAGGCCCGCGACGGCGAAGGCGTACGCCACCTTGTTCACCGGCCCGCCCAGGTCGAAGCACATCATGAGCCCGAGGATCACGCCGACGACGATGATGCCCGCGCCGCCGGCGAGATTGGTGAGGCCGTCGTTCATGAGCTCCATGAGCGAGGCGATCGGACGGCCCAGCAACAGGATCATGAGACCGGATGCCACGATGGATGCCAGCAGCGGAATGATGACGACGGGCATCAGCCCGCGCAGCCAGCGAGGCGCGTCGAGGCGCCCCAGCCACCAGGCGACCGCACCGGCGAGCAGTCCGCCGATGATGCCGCCGATGAAGCCCGCGCTCATGAGAACCGCGACCGCACCCGCGACGAAGCCGGGCGCGATGCCGGGGCGGTCAGCGATCGCGAAGGCGATGTAACCCGCGAGGGCGGACACCAGGAAGCCCATCGATACGTTGCCTATCATGAACGCGACCGAACCGAGATACTGCCCGAGTGGTCCGAAGGGCGAGGTGATGTCGTCGGTCGGAAGGTTCCACAGCGCGTTCTCGGTGATGACGGTCGCGGCGTTCGCCGTCACCTCGAATCCCCCGATCGCGAAGCCGAGCGCGATCAACAGGCCGCCGCCCGCGACGAACGGGATCATGTAGCTCACGCCCGTGAGCAGGACACGCTGCAGATTCGCCCCCCACGACAGATTCGAGTTCGACGTGCTCGTCGTCGACGTGGATGCCGCGGCGGGAACCCGGGGACTGGAGGGATCCTTGGCCGCGGCGACCGCCTCGGCGATCATCTCCGCGGGCTGCTCGATGCCGCGCTTCACACCGGAGCGGACGACAGGCTTTCCGGCGAAGCGCTGCACCTCGCGGACATCGACGTCGTTCGCGAAGATGACGGCGTCGGCGTTGTCGATGATCTTCGGGTCGAGCGCTTTGTAGCCGCTCGAGCCCTGCGGCTCGACGACGAGATCCACCCCCGCCTTCTTGCCCGCGGCGGTGAGCGCGTCGGCTGCCATGAAGGTGTGCGCGATACCCGTGGCGCACGATGTGACGGCGACGATGCGCGCGGGGTGTCCGTCGATGAGGAGTGCGTCATCGACGGGAGCCGCACCTGCCCCGGCCCCGGTGGCGGTGGCGGTGGCGGCGCCTGCGTCGGCGGCAGGAGGCCTCGCGGCGGGCGCTGAGGCGGAATCCGACTCGCCGATCGCGGCGCGCACGATCTGAACGATCTCCTCGTTCGACGTGGCGGCGCGCAGGCTCCCCGTGAAGTCCTCCTGCATGAGACTGCGGGCGAGCTTCGACAGCATCGCGAGGTGCGCTTCGGCTGCCCCGTCGGGAGCGGCGATGAGGAAGACGAGGTCGGCGGGTCCGTCCGGCGCACCGAAGTCGACGCCGGGGTTCAACCGGGCGAAGGCGAGCGACGGGGTCGTCACGGCGGCACTCTTGGCGTGCGGGATCGCGATGCCGCCGGGAAGGCCCGTCTCGTCCTTCTCTTCGCGAGCCCACGCGGCGGCGAAGAGCGCGTCGGCATCGGTGGCTCTGCCCTCGCGGGCCACACGGGCCGCCAGTGCACGGATGACGGCGGCCTTGTCTGGTCCCAGGTCGATATCGAGACTGACCAGGTCAGCAGTGATGGTGTCGGACACGGTGACCTCCTGGATGGATGCTGCTTATGCGATGCGTGTGATGGGGATGTCGTCGTCGCCCAGGTCGCCGGGCGTCGGCACCTGGGTTCCTGGCAGGCGGGCGGCTGCCGAGCCATAGCGAACGGCGTTCGCCAGAGCGTCCGCAGGGACCGCCTCGGCGCTCTCGGCGAGAAGGAAACCGGCGAGCGAGCTGTCCCCGGCGCCGACCGTGCTCTGCACATGGATCCGCGGCGCCGCCGCAGCCCAGGCTCCGTGGGCGTCGATGTACACGGCCCCGGCCCCGCCGAGG
This sequence comes from Microbacterium sp. Y547, assembly GCF_057669785.1. NCBI lineage: Bacteria > Bacillati > Actinomycetota > Actinomycetes > Micrococcales > Microbacteriaceae > Microbacterium > Microbacterium sp. Y547. The sequence continues at coordinate 43,555 of NZ_JBYHFN010000007.1, read as the reverse complement.
GTGACGAGGGCTGCCCGCGCGCGCCTCGGCACGATCGCCCGGGCGACGTCGACGACGCTCGCAACGAGGTCACGGTCTGACAGGGGCGCCGATGCCAGCTCGGCGAGTTCGTCATCGTTGGGCTTGATCAGATCAGGATGCCCTGACGCGACGGCGGCGTGCAGGGCGGCCCCCGACGTATCGACCGCGATGCGCGGTGCTCGTTCGCCCAGCGCGTCACGGACGGCTCGGATGACGTCGACGTAGAAGTCATCGCCGACACCGGGCGGCAGCGATCCCGCGAGGACGAGCCAGCGCGCGTCCGCAGTCGCCTCGACGGTCGCGTCGATGATCGCCCGCGCCTCGGCTTCGCTCAGAGCGGCGCCGGCGAGATTGAGCTTGGTCGTGCGCCCCGAAGGATCGGTGATCGTCAGATTGGCGCGCGCGGCGCCCTCGATCGGCACCGTCCGCACCGGAACGCCCGCCGAGCGCAGCACGGCGCCGAACGGGTCGCCGTCGGCGAGCGGGAGTACGGCGAGTGTCGCTAGGCCGGCACCTTTGAGCACTCGAGCGACGTTGATGCCCTTGCCTCCGGCATCCTCTCGCTCGCCCAGCGCCTGCTGCACCTCGCCCGGCTGCAGGGGGGCACCCAGGGTGATCGTGCGATCGAGCGCGGGGTTGAGCGTCAGGGTCACGATCATGCGCACCACACCTCTACGTCGGCGCCTGCGAGAGCGGTCGCAAGCGGTTCCTGCGGCGCGACGTCGGTCACGAGCACATCGATCTCGGACAGGCCCGCGAACGACACGAGCAGGTCGCGGTCGAACTTCTCGGAATCCGCGACGACGACGACCCGGCGCGCGGCGCGGATGATCGCGGCCTTCACGGCTGCTTCTTCGGAGTCCGGCGTGCTCAGACCGAACGTCGGCGAGACCCCGTTCGTGCCGACGAAGGCGACATCGGGCCGCAGGCTGTCGATCGTGCGCACGGTCGCGGCCCCCACGGCAGCCGCCGTCGGACCGCGCACGCGTCCGCCGATCAGAGTGAGCGAGACGTTCTGCACACCCGCGATCGCGTGGGCGATGGGCAGGGCGTGCGTCACGACATCGATCGGGGCACCGGACAGACGCGGGGCGAGCTGCGTCGCGACAGCCGCTGTGGTGGTGCCGGCGTCGATGAAGAGCGAGCCTCGGAAGCCGGGCGCAATGGCCCCGAGCGCGCGCTCCGCGATCGCGGCTTTGTCGGCCGCACGGCGCCGCAGCCGGTCACTGAGGGACGGCTCGGCCGTGCTCGCGCGGTCGGTGTGCACGGCGCCCCCGTGCACGCGCCGCAGCGCCCCGGCGTCCTCGAGCACTCCGAGGTCGCGTCTTACCGTCTCGGTCGTGACGTCGAATCGACGCGCCAGCTCGACGACGCGGACGCGGCCCTCCTGCGCGATGAGCCGCTCGATCAGCGCATGGCGTTCGGTCGCGTACACGGGGCCTCCTCGACGGGGTTCCCACACGGTACAACGCAATCCCACAGAGAACAAGATCCGAAGGCGATCGGGTTTGCGGCTAGGAGAAGACGGCGAGAGCGTAGAGCACGAACACCATGAGGTGCGCACCGCCGTGGAGCGCCGTCGTCCTCCTGCCGAGGAACGACGTGACCGACAGCAGCATCGTGATCGCGAGGAGCGCCAGGTTGACGGGGCTCTCCCCGAGGACGACGGTCTGTCCCGTCAGGAGCCCGATCGTGAGCACCGCGGGGATCGTGAGGCCCACGGTGGAGACGAGAGCACCGTGACAGAGGTTGCTCACGCGCTGGATCTCGCCGATGAATGCCGCCCGGATCGTCGTGATGGTCTCGGGAAGGAAGACGATCAGCGCGATCAGGATGCCCGAAAGCGCGACGGGCGCCCCCAGGCGATGCAGTCCTTCGTCAAGCAGCGAGGCCATGTCATGCGACAGCAGCACGATGGGCGCGACGGTGAGAACGAGAACGAGCATTCGCGCGAGAACCTCGGCGCGGTGCGCTGCCAGGATCGCGCGGATATCGGCGCGCGGCAGGTCCGGCGCGGCCAGGGGCTCCGCCGGGTCACGGGCCACGAGCACTTCGCGGAAGTCATCGCGCTGCGCCCCCATCTGTCGCCACAGGAAGAACACGTACAGCACGACGGTGAGCAACAGGATCAAGACTGCCTGGCCAGGCGTATACGCGCCATCGACGCCGATGAGAGCCGGCAGCGCGAAGGCCGTCGCGAGCAGCACGACGAGCAGCGCGAGATACGCCGAGACCCCTGTCCTGTTCGGACGCAACCCGCCATGACGGATACCGCCCACCAGAAGCGCGGCGCCGACGACGAGGTTGAGGATGATCATCGACACCGCCATCACCGAGTCGCGGGCGATCGTGCGGTGCTCCCCCGGCCCGAGCATGACCGCCGAGATCAGGATGACCTCGATGACGACGATCGACAGCGTCAGCACGAGCGTGCCGTACGGGTCACCGAGCCTGCGCGCGAGGTGCTCCGCCTGCGCGACGACCCCGAACGCGCACACGACGATGACCGCGATGATCGCCGCGAGGAGCGCGAACAGGGCGGGCGTCGAGAGGTGCCCCTGCAGCATCGGGCGTAGGGCGCACAGTGTCGCGAATGCCGCCCAGCCGAGCAGGAGCGGGATGACCGCGGGCGGGGTGAGGATCGCGCGGAATAGGGAGATGACCTGCATGGTCCACTGCCTCGTCTGCGGGCCGTCCCGACGAAAGTCCTGACGAACGGGTCGTCCCGTCCGGTCTCTGCGAGGAATCCTATCGCTGTCCCCCTTCTCGCCGCGGCCCCGATCGACCAAGATCGGAACATGCGCACACCTGAGGTGCACCGGATCCGGAGGGAGAGCCGCTATGACGGGGTTCAGCGACGACGAGCGCGCCGCGATGACGCAGCGCGCCGAAGAGCTGCGAACGACGAAGGGACTCAAAGGGGCAGCCAAACTCGCGAGGGAGCTCGAAGCCTGTGTCGACGCGATCGACGCACTCGAGGGCACGGACAAGCAGATCGCCGTCGCCCTGAACGCGATCGTGATGGAGGAGGCGCCCGACCTCAACCCGAAGACGATGTACGGCTTTCCGTCGTATGCGCGCGACGGGAAGATCGTCGTGTTCTTCCAGCCCGCGTCGAAGTTCGACACCCGCTACGGCACGATCTCGTTCGATGAGGCGGCGCACCTCGACGACGGCGAGATGTGGGCGACCTCATTCGCGGTGCTCGAGATGACCGCGGCTGCAGAGAAGAAGATCCGCGCCCTCGTGAAGAAGGCGGTCAGCGCGTAGAAAGCACGAAACCCTCGGGATGACCGAGGGTTTTCGTAACTGCTGGGGTACCTGGACTCGAACCAAGAACAACGGTACCAGAAACCGCCGTGTTGCCAATTACACCATACCCCACCGTCACGCGGCAGAGCCGCGCACAAGGATCGAGTTTAGCCCGCAATCGCGCCTAAACCAAACCGGCGTGTCTCACCCGATCTTGTCGACGAGAGCGCCCAGGCGACGGATCGATTCCGCCTTGCCCAGCAGCTCCATCGACTCGAAGAGCGGCGGTGAGATGCGGCGTCCGCTGATGGCGACCCGAGGCGGCCCATAGGCGACGCGGGGCTTGAGGCCGAGGCCCTCGATGAGCGCGGACGACAGCGCCTCTTGCACGGCTGCGGCTGTGAAATCGGTCTCGGGGACCAGCTCGAGAGCACCGACGGATGCCACCAGCACCTCGCCCGCGTTCGCAGGAAGACCCTTCAGCGCATCCTCGGCGTACTCGATCTCGTTCGTGAAGAGGAAGCCGAGCAGGCCCGGCACCTCGCCGAGCAGCTGCACGCGCTCCTGCACGAGAGGGGCGGCTTCGGCGAGCAGTGCGAGCTCGCTCGGTGTCGGCGGGTTGGTGAGCACCCCGGCGTCCACCAGATACGGCACGATGCGCTCGGCGAAATCGGCCGGCTGCAGCATCCGGATGTGGTCGCCGTTGATCGACTCGGCCTTCTTCTGGTCGAAACGTGCCGGGTTCGGATTGACATCGGCGATGTCGAAGGCGGCGATGAACTCGTCGAGCGAGAAGATGTCGCGGTCCGGGCCGATCGACCAGCCGAGGAGGGCCAGGTAGTTCAGCAGGCCCTCGTGGATGAAGCCCTTCTCGCGCTGCAGGAAGAGGTCTGCCTGGGGATCGCGCTTGGAGAGCTTCTTCGTGCCCGTCTCGCCGAGCACGAGCGGCATGTGCCCGAAGCGCGGCACGAAGGTCGTGACACCGGCGTCGATGAGCGCGCTGTACAGCGCGAGCTGACGGGCCGTGGAGGGCATGAGGTCTTCGCCGCGGATGACATGCGTGATGCCCATGAGTGCATCGTCGACGGGGTTGGTGAACGTGTAAAGGGGCTGACCGCCCGCACGGACGATGACGAAGTCAGGGAAGGATCCCGCGGGGAAGGTCACCTCGCCACGAATCAGATCGACGTAGGTGGTGTCCGTGTCGGGCACCCGCAGGCGCCAGGCGGGCTCGCGCCCCTCGGCGCGGAAGGCCGCCTTCTGCTCGTCGGTCAGATCGCGGTCGTAGTTGTCGTAGCCGAGCTGCTTGGCCCGGCCCGCCGCGGCGTTGCGTGCATCGATCTCTTCGGCCGTCGAGTAGCTCTCGTACACGGCACCGGATGCCACGAGTCGCTGCAGCACCCCGGCGTAGATCTCGCCGCGCTCGGACTGACGGTACGGCGCGTGCGGGCCGCCGATCTCGACGCCTTCGTCCCAGTCGATCTTCAGCCACGTGAGGGCGTCGACGAGCTGCCGGTAGCTCTCTTCGCTGTCGCGCGCCGCGTCGGTGTCCTCGACGCGGAACACGAGCTTGCCCCCGGTGTGCCGGGCGTATGCCCAGTTGTAGAGGGCCGTGCGGATCATTCCGACGTGCGGAAGACCGGTGGGCGACGGGCAGAAGCGCACGCGCACGTCAGGGCCGCCGGCGGTCGTGGTGCGGGGATCGGGTGTAGAAGACATCGCCGCCCAGTCTAGTTGCGCGCGGTCCTCGCGATCGGGCCGGCGAGCGCGCGGTCGAGCGCCTCGAGCGCTGCACGGACGGACGGCACTCGCGGGGCCCCGTGAGCCGTGACGACGTGCAGCGTGCGACTCTCTCCGGCAAGCGGCAGCACGGTGAGGCCCGCCAGCAGCGGAAAGGCATCGACGGCGAGACGAGGCAGCGTCGCGACACCGATGCCCTGCGCCACGAGGCCCTCCACGGCGACGACGTTGTCGGTCTCGATCGCGATGCGCGGGGCGAAGCCGGCGCGGCCGCAGAGCTCGAGCAGGTGCCCACGGCACCGCGGGCATCCCGCGATCCACGGCTCGTCGGCGAGCGAGGCCACATCGAGCGTCTCCCCCGCCGCGGCGGCGTGCCCGCTCGGCAGCACCGCGACGAGCTCGTCCGTGCCGACGGTGCGCACCGAGAGCCCGCGTGCGCTGACGCCATGGGGGTCGTCGCGATCGCCCGGGTAGCTGAAGGTGAGCGCGATGTCGGCGCGATTCTCACGCACCGCCTCGACGGCTTCGGGCGGCTCGGCTTCGACATACGTCAGCGTCACCCCGGGGTGCCGGGCCCCCAGGTCGGCGATGAGTCGCGGCACGATCGTCGGCGAGGCCGACGGGAATCCGACGAGGCGCACGCGTCCGGAGCGGAGGCCGCGCAGTTCGGCGAGCTCCTCTGCGGCGGCATCCAGCGCCGTCGTGACGGCGGGAGCATGACGCGCGAGGATCCGGCCTGCTTCGGTGAGCCGGACGCCGCGCCCGACGCGCTCGACGAGAGCGACGCTGAGCCGCGCTTCGAGCCGTTTGAGCAGCTGGCTGACGGCGGGCTGGCTGTAGCCGAGGTGAGCGGCGGCCGCGGTGATCGACCCCTCATCGGCGATCGCCTTGACGACGCGCAGCGCGTGGACGTCGAAGTCGGTATCGGCGCTCATCGAATCGGTCACGCGAGAAGCATATGGCGCGCCTATGTCCGCACACCCTCTGCCGCATCCCGACGGCCGCACGTAAGCTCTCCCCAGACCAGGAGGACCCATGATTCGGCACCGCACAGCGGGCATCGCGGCTCTTGCCGCCGCCTTCGTTCTGAGCCTCACGGCGTGCGCCTCCGGCCCGTCGGAGCCGACGCCCCTGCCGACATCCGTCGGTTCGCTGTCCCCCGCTCCGCAGACACCGGCACCGGCCCCGTCTGTGCCCTCGTCCTCCACCCTGCCGGCCTCGTGCGACGACGTCGGCAGCGCTCAGACGCGCGCCGAGACGGTCGACCCGCTCGTGCTGCAGGGCGACGGCGAGGGATTCGTCCGTCCGGTGCCGCCGGGCGGCACCCTCGTGCTCGGATGCGACTGGTTCGGCGGCGATGCCACGGGCTATCTCGTGCTCATCAGCGAGGTCGATCCCACGGCATCCGACGCATACATCGCGTCACTCGCGAGTGACGGCTGGGAGTGCGGGCAAGGGACGGACGGCGGTGACATGTGCAGCATCACGGCGCCGAACGCGCAGTATCCCGTCGACACGGTCGAGACGGTGTTCACGCGCGGCGACCTCTGGATCTATCAATCGGCGACGAACCTCGACGGTGCCGCGCTCCTGACTGATCTGCAGGCATCTATCTGGAACTCATGACATCACATCGCGTGATGCTCATCATCCATTGACGGTCCTAGACGAATAGGTTCCGACGGCGGACGCTGGAGGCATGGACATTCTGCTCTCGGCACGCGCCGCTTTCGACGGGGGCAGCGGCTACCTTGCAGCCTGCACCGCGGGTCTGCCGCCCCGCGCCGCCCGCGACGCCGTCATTGCCGACACCACTGCGGCCGCCCGCGGTGACATCGACATCGCGGGATACTGCGACATCGTCGAGCGGTCGCGCGCCCACTTCGCCCGGCTCGTCGGTGTCGGCGCAGACCGTGTGGCGATCGGCGCGCAGGCGTCGGTATTCACGGGCCTCGTTGCGACCGCCGTCCCCGACGGCGGCGAGGTGCTCGTGCCCGAGGGAGATTTCTCGTCGGTCGTGCGGCCCTTCGCGCACGCGGGGCGCGGAATCCGCCTGCGCACCGCGCCGCTCGACGAACTCGCCGGGGCCATCACCGCGTCGACCTCGCTCGTCGCGTTCTCGATCGTGCAGTCGGCGACGGGAGACGTCGCCGATGTCGACGCGATCCTCGCGGCGGCCGGCGAGGTCGGGGCGCGCACGTTCGCCGACGCGACGCAGGCGGTCGGCTGGCTGCCGGTCGACGCCGAGCGCTACGACGCCGTCGTGTGCCACGCCTACAAATGGCTCTGCGCACCGCGCGGAGTCGCCTTTCTCGCGGTGTCGCCCCGCTTCGCGCGCGAGATGACGCCCATCTTCGCCGGGTGGTACTCCGGTGCCGACCCGTGGGTGTCGTGCTACGGACACGAGTTCGACCTCGCCGCCGACGCGCGGCGGTTCGACGTGTCGCCGGCGTGGCAGGCCTTCATCGGAGCCGAGCCGGCGCTCGCTCTGTTCGCCGGCCTCGATCGCGACGCTGCCCACGACGAGACCACCCGGCTGGCCGCCCGCTTCCGCGACGGGATGGGTCTGGCGCATCCCGCACGCGCGAGCGCGATCGTGACATGGGCGGATGCCGCGGGCGACGACCTCGCGGCCCTCGCGGCGGCGGGGATCACGGCGTCGGGGCGGGCGGGCCGCGCCCGTGTCGCCTTTCACATCTTCAACGACGATGACGACGTCGACGGGGCGCTGCTCGCACTCGGGCGCTAATCCCGCGCGGTCACGAAGCGGCCGGCCGGGGACAGCGCAACGACGGCGATGACGGCGACTCCCGCGACGAGAGCGAGTCCGCCGTAGCCGATCCACCCGAGGACGATCCCGGCGAGGATCGCGCCGGCGGCTCCGACGATACTCATCGCGAAGTCGCTGAGCCCTTGCCGTCGCGTGCGCCGCTCTTCCGAGCTCGCCTCGGTGAGCAGGGTCGAGCCGGCGACGGTCGAAGCGCTCCAGCCGAGCCCGAGCAGCACGAGGCCGACCGTCACGGCGATCGTCGATTCCTGACCGAACGACGCCGTGAGAAGCGCCGCGACGAGCAGCGCCTGGCCGACCAGGATCGTGCGCACTCGGCCGATCCGATCCGCCAGGATGCCGAAGACGGGTGCGAGGGCGTACATGCCGGCGATGTGCAGGCTGATCGTCATCCCGATCACGACGAGGTCGGCTCCGTGGTGCAGCAGGTGCACCGGTGTCATCGCCATGACCGACACCATGACGCCGTGTGTGGCCGCGACGGCGAAGATCGCGTAGCGCGCGACGCGCGGGCGGTCCGGCTTGGCGATGGGGGCACCCGCGCCCCCCGCGCGATGGGCGACGACGCGCTGGGCGAGCAGCAGCGGATCGGGACGCAGAGCGAACAGGTACAACGCGACGCCGAGCGCCTGCCCCACGATCGTGAAGATGTACGGACCCGTCAGCGCGGGCATGCCGATGAGCGACCCGAGAGCCTCACCGGGCCCGGTCAGGTTGGGCCCGAGGACCGCCCCGATCGTCGTCGCCCACACGACGATCGACAGGTCACGGCCCCGCGTGCGGTCGGTCGCGAGGTCGACGGCGGCGAACCGCGACTGCAGATTGGCGGCCTGACCGCCGCCGATGAGCAGGAACCCGGTCAGCAGGAAACCGAACGAGCCGGCACCGACGGCGGCGATGACGATCGCGACGCCGATCAGAGCGACCAGCATGCCGATCGCGAGAGAGATGCGGCGGCCGAACCGGCGGGCGAAGGCGGCCAGCGGCACGGCGACGACCGCCGTGCCGAAGGTGACCGCCGCTGCTGCGAGCCCCGAGAGCGTCTCATCGCCGGACACTTCGGCCGCCAGCACCGCGCCGAGCGAGATCGTCGCTCCGAACGCGATTCCGCCGAGGATCTGCCCGAGGGAGAGCACCCAGACCGAGCGCCGCTGGACGCGGGCTACATCGTGATCGAGGAGCGAGGATCCCTCAGGCATCCGCGGCGCGCACGGCGTTTCGCAGGACGCCCAGCCCCGTGATGTCGACTTCGACGATGTCGCCGGAGGCAAGCGGACCGACCCCGGCGGGCGTGCCGGTGAGGATGACATCGCCCGGCAGCAGCGTGAACGCCGCAGAGGCGTAGGCGATGACATCCGCCAGCGGGAAGATCATGTCGGTGAGCGGCGCCTGCTGCTTCACCTCGCCGTTCACGCGCGTCGAGAGCACGGCGTCGCCCGTCAGATCGAAATCCGTCTCGATCGCGGGGCCGAGCGGGCAGAAGGTGTCGAAGCCCTTTGCGCGCGCCCACTGTCCGTCGCTCTTCTGCAGGTCGCGTGCCGTGACATCGTTGGCGATCGTGTACCCGAAGACGTACTCGAGCGCACGCTCGGCCGGCACGTTCTTGGCGACGCGGCCGATGACGGCTGCCAGCTCGCCCTCGAAGTCGACGCGCTCCGACTGCGGCGGCATGACGATCGAGTCACCGGGTCCGATGACGGCCGTGTTCGGCTTGAAGAAAAGCAGCGGCGCCGTGGGCACGTCGTTGCCCATCTCGGCGGCGTGGTCGCGGTAGTTGCGGCCGACGCACACGATCTTCGAGCGGGGGATGACGGGGGCGAGCAGGGCGACATCGGCGAGCGGCACACGCTCACCCGTCGTGTCGAACCCGGCGAACATGGGGTCGCCGGCGAGTACGACGAGGTCGCTCTCATCGACGATGCCGAATCGGATCGTCTCGTTGTGGCGGAACCGGGCGATGCGCACGTGTCAGCCGTCCAGTCGCGTGAGCCAGCCGTGCCGGTCTTCGCGGCGCCCGTACTGGATGTCGGTGAGCTCTTCGCGCAGCGACATCGCGAGCTCGCCGCGCGGCTGCACGTCTTCGAAGTCGCTCCCCTTGAGTACCCCGATGGGGGTGACGACGGCCGCCGTTCCGCAGGCGAACACCTCGACGATGTCACCGGATGCGACGCCCTCACGCCATTCCGTGAACGGCATCGTGCGCCGTTCGACCGTGTGGCCGCGGTCGGCCGCCAGCTGCAGGATCGAGTCGCGCGTGATCCCCTCGAGGATCGAGTCGGACTGCGGAGTGACGATGCGCCCGTCCTTATAGACGAAGATCACGTTCATGCCGCCGAGCTCTTCGATGTTGCGGTCGTGGTCGAGGAACACGACCTGGTCGCAGCCCTGCTCGTGGGCCTCGGCCTGCGGCAGCAGCGAGGCGGCGTAGTTGCCGCCGGTCTTGGCAGCACCCGTGCCGCCACGGCCGGCGCGCGCGTACTCTTCGCTGAGCCAGATCGAGACCGGCTGCACGCCGCCCTTGAAGTACGCACCGGCGGGCGATGCGATGAGGTAGTACGCGACCTTCTGTGCGGGGCGAACACCGAGGAACGCCTCTTTGGCGAACATGAAGGGTCGCAGGTAGAGGCTCTGGTCTTCGCCGGAAGGCACCCAGTCGCCGTCGACGGCGACGAGCTCGCGGATCGACTGCAGGAAGTACGCGACGGGCAGTTCGGGCAGGGCGAGCCGTCGGGCGGAGCGCTGCAGCCGGAGGGCGTTCTGCTCGGGACGGAATGTGTGCACCGACCCGTCGGCGTGCCGGTAGGCCTTGATGCCCTCGAAGATCTCCTGCCCGTAGTGCAGCACGGCTGCGGCGGGATCCAGGGCGATCGGACCGTACGGCTGCACGCGCGGGCGGTGCCACCCGCCGCCGGTGGACCAGCAGATGTCGACCATGTGGTCGGTGAAGTTCGTGCCGAAGCCCGGGTTCGCGAGGATCTCGGCGCGCTGCTGCGGCGTCTTGGCTGCGAGGTTGCGGGTGACGGCGAACTCGAGCGTCTCGAGGCCGGCGTCGGTTTCTGAATCGATGAGGGTCATGTCACGTCCTGGCTGGTGAGTGTCGACGCGGTGCGCGGTTACAGATTACGCCTGCAGGCGTGCCGCGATCGCGTCGCCGATCTGGGAAGTCGTGCGGGTCTGTTCGCCCCGATCCGCGATGTCTGCTTCGACGGCACGGGTGACGCGGGCGGATTCGTCCTGCAACCCGAGATGATCAAGCAGCAGTGCGATCGACAGGATAGCGGCAGTGGGATCGGCCTTCTGCGCTCCCGCGATATCGGGTGCCGAGCCGTGGACGGGCTCGAACATCGAAGGGAACGTGCCGTCGGGATTGATGTTTCCCGAGGCCGCGAGGCCGATGCCACCGGTGACGGCGCCGGCCAGGTCGGTGAGGATGTCGCCGAACAGGTTGTCTGTGACGATCACATCGAAACGCTCAGGGTCGGTGACCAGGAAGATGGTCGCGGCATCGACGTGCAGGTAGTCCACCTCGACGCCCGGATGCTCCGCGGCCACGGCATCCACGATGCGCTTCCAGATCCCGCCGGCGTGCACGAGCACGTTGGTCTTGTGCACGAGCGTGAGCTTTCGGCGACGCCGTTCAGCGAGATCGAACGCATAGCGCACGACGCGTTCGACGCCGAAGGCCGTGTTGACCGATGTCTCGTTGGCGACTTCGTGCGGTGTGCCCTGGCGGATGGACCCGCCGTTGCCGACGTACGGTCCTTCCGTGCCCTCGCGCACGACGACGAAATCGATGTCGCCGGGGTCGGCGAGCGGTCCCGGCACTCCCGGGTACAGCTTTGACGGGCGCAGGTTGACGTAGTGGTCGAGTTCGAAGCGCAGCTTCAGCAGCAGCCCGCGCTCGATGTTGGCGTCCTTCAGACGGGGATCGCCGGGCACTCCCCCGACGGCGCCGAGCAGGATCGCATCCTGCGCTTTGATCGCCTCGAGATCCCCGTCACTCAGGGTGTCGCCGGTGGCGAGGAAGCGCGCCGCTCCGAGATCGAACCGGGTCTTGTCGAAGCGGATGCCGGTGCCCGCCGTCGCGGCATCCAGGACCTTTTCGGCCTCGGTGATCACTTCGGGACCGATGCCGTCGCCGGGAATGACGGCCAGCTTCACAACTCGCGACATTGCTTCAGCCTAGCGGCGGCGACCGAGCATCCCTGCGGCGATGACAGCGGCCAGGACGACGAGGCCCGCGCCGATCAGCGCCGTCACGACGACGCCGGAATCGAAGGCGTGGGCCGCCGCTTCGCGGAGCGCGTCGCCGGTCGCGCTGTCGAGGCCTTCCGCGACGTGCACGGCTCCCGCGAGCGTTTCGCGCGCCGCGCTCTCGGCCGCGGCGGAAAGCCCCTCGGGCAGAACGAGGCTCGTGCGATACAGCGCGGTCAGGATGCCGCCGAGCACGGCCGTGCCGAGCACCGCCCCGAGCTCGTAGGCCGTTTCTGACACCGCGCTCGCGGCGCCGGCCTTCGCCGGCGGAGCGCTCGCGAGCACGAGTTCGTTCGAGACCGTCTCGGCGGCACCGATCCCGATGCCGAGAGCGACGAACGCGGCGATCAGCAGCCCCAGCGTGTCAGGCCCCGTCGAGAACACGACCATCACGTAACCGAGGACCGAGAATGCCAGCGCCGACGGCACGATGATGTGCGCGGGATACCGCTTGGCGATCGGCACGACGAGCAGACCCGCCGCGATCATCGCCGTGAGACCGGGAACGAGTGCGAAGCCCGCCATCATGGGGCTCAATCCCATGATGAGCTGCAGGTGCTGCGCGACGAAGAAGAGGAATCCGACGAGCCCGATGACGCTCAGCAGGTTGACGAGCAGCGCTCCGCTGAACGTCGGATTGCGGAAGAGCCGCATGTCGAGCATGGGCGTCTCGGCGCGCAGCTGTCGGCGGACGAACAGCCAGCCGAAGGCGATCCCGGCTGCGAACAGCACGGGCGCGAGGCTCAACGGCCCGTACACGGCGAGCTCCTTGATGCCGTAGACGATCGGAACCAAGGTCGCCATCGACAGCATGATGCTCACGACGTCGATCCGGCCCGGCTTCGGGTCACGGCTCTCGGGCACGAGGAGCGGCGCGAGAACGAGCAACGGCACCAGCACGGGGACGGACATGAGGAACACCGAACCCCACGCGAAGTGCTCGAGCAGGATGCCCCCGACGATCGGCCCGAGAGCGGCCCCCGCCGAGAACATCGACGCCCACACCGCGATGGCGAAGCGCCGCTGATCGCGGTCGGTGAAGATCGTGCGCAGCAGCGACAGCGTCGACGGCATCAGCATCGCGCCGAAGACGCCCATGCCGGCACGCGCGGCGATGAGGAGAGCGGCCGTCGGCGCGAACGCGGCGAGCACCGAGACCGCGGCGAATCCGGTGGCGCCGAGCAGCAGCATCCGCCGCCTGCCGAACCGGTCGCCGAGCGTGCCCATCGTGACGAGCAGGCCCGCGAGTACGAGCGGGTAGGCGTCGATGATCCACAGCTGCTGCGCACTCGTCGGCTCGAGATCGAGCGCGATGGCGGGCAGCGCGAAGCTCAGCACCGTGTTGTCGACCGAAACCAGCAGCACGGGAAGCATGAGCACGACCAGCGCCGCCCAGCCGCGCCAGCCGACCCGCTGCTGGTGCTCTGCGCGAATCGCAGCCGTGATGGGACCCGTCGTCATGGAATGCCTTTCTAAACCGTCCAGCCGGTATAGTAACAGGATGTCGACAGTGTCCGGGGGTCGCGCATGAGCCGCCCTCCCCTCGCTCGCGAGAAGGTGCTCGACGCCTTCGAATCGCTCCTGATCGACGACGGCGCACGTGCCGCGACGATGGATGCCACGGCTCGCACCGCCGGTGTCTCCAAGGGCGGCCTGCTCTATCACTTCGCATCGAAGGACGCCCTCGAGCAGGGCGTGCTCCACCGCCTGCGCGTGCTCGCCGACGAAGACGTCGCCGCGATCCTCGACGCACCCGAGGGCCCCGTTGCGCATTTTCTGCGCTCATCGGTGCTCGGCGGCACGCCGCTGGACCGCGCGATCGTGGCATCCGCCCGTCTCGCACAGGGCGGCAACGCCGCCGCGGGCGACGCGCTGCGCGACCTGCGCGAACAATGGGCGGACGCGCTGCGGCCGTACGCGCCCGACGGCGCGGCGCTTGACCTGGTGATGCTCGTGAGCGACGGTCTCTACTTCAACACCGCGCTCGCAGGCGGCGCGATCCCGGGCCCGACGCCCGAGGGCGCCGAGCTCGACGCGCTGATCGCACTCGTCGAGCGCGCGATCAGCCTCTGACCGGGCACGGCCCGGCCGTCAGGACTCGGTGATCTCGATCTGACGGAAGAGGTCGGCCTGGATGGCCGCGCTCACATCCTCGAGCAGGCCCTCGGGCGCCGGGGAATCGATCGTGAGCACCGAGAGGGCCTGACCGCCGGCCTCGCGGCGCGCGATCTGCATGCCGGCGATGTTGATGCCGGCCTCGCCGAACTTCTGACCGTAGATCGCGACGATGCCGGGGCGGTCCTGGTAGACCATGACGACGTGGTTGCGCTCGATCGGCAGCTCGATCGCGTAGCCGTTGATGTCGACGATCTTCTCGATCTGCTTCGTGCCGGTCAACGTGCCCGACACCGACAGCTGGGATCCGTCCGAGAGCGCACCGCGCAGTGTGATGATGTTGCGGTACTCGGGACTGTCGTCGTCGACGAGCAGGCGCACCTCGATACCGCGCTGCTCGGCGAGCAACGGCGCGTTGACGTACGAGACCGTCTCGCTGACGATGTTCGTGAAGAGGCCCTTGAGCGCGGCGAGCTTCAGCACGCTGACGTCGTAGGCGCTGAGCTCGCCGTGAACCTCGACGTCGACCGACGTGAGCGGGGAGTGCGCGAGCGCGGCGAAGATCTGGCCGAGCTTCTCGACGAGCGGGATGCCGGGTCGCACGTAGGGGTCGATGACTCCGCCCGCGACGTTGACGGCGTCGGGCACGAGTTCGCCGCCGAGTGCGAGGCGCACCGAACGGGCGACCGAGACTCCGGCCTTCTCTTGCGCTTCGTCCGTCGAGGCACCGAGGTGCGGGGTGACCACGACGTTGGGCAGATCGAGGAGCTTGCGGGCGGGACCGCCCTCGACGGGGGGCTCGGTCGTGAAGACATCGAGGCCCGCACCGGCGATCTCACCCGTCGTGAGGGCTTCGAACAGCGCTTCCTCGTCGATGAGGCCACCGCGGGCGACGTTGATGACGTACGCCGTCGGCTTCATACGGCGCATCTGATCGAGGCCGATCATGCCCGTCGTCTCAGGGGTCTTCGGCATGTGGATCGTGAGGAAGTCGCTCTGCTCGAGCAGTTCGTCGAGCGTGACGAGCTGCACACCGAGCTGCTGTGCGCGCGCGCTCGTGACGTACGGGTCGTACGCGATGACGCGCATGTCGAATGCCTGCAGGCGGGCAGCGATGAGCGCGCCGATGCGGCCAAGGCCGACGATGCCGACGGTCTTCTCGAACAGCTCGGTGCCCGTGTAGGCGCTGCGCTTCCACTCCCCCTGTGCCAGCGAGGCGTGCGCGGCGGGGATGCGGCGCGCGAGCGACAGGATGTGGCCGATCGTCAGCTCGGCGGCCGAGATGATGTTGGACGTCGGGGCGTTGACCACCATGACGCCCGCCGTGGTCGACGCCTTGATGTCGACGTTGTCGAGCCCGACGCCGGCACGGGCGACGACCTTGAGCACCGGTGCGGCCTCGAGGGCCTCGGCGTCGATCTTGGTCGCGGAGCGCACGAGGACGGCGTTGGCGTCAGCCAGCGCGGCCAGCAGCGCGGGGCGGTCCGTCCCGTCGACGTGACGCACGTCGAAATCGGGACCGAGCGCGTCGATCGTGGCGGGTGAGAGTTGTTCGGCGATGAGAACGACAGGCTTCGTCACGGTGAATCCTTCGGGTGCTGTGCGACGGCAGATCAGACTGATGCCACGCCGCACGCCATTGGGACGAGGCTGGCGCCCAGCCTAGCGCGCCCGAACACGTCTCTCTGACCGTGCGACGCCGCTCAGCCGTACAGCGCGAAGCTCGTCGCGGCGTACGCGAGGATGTCGAGCCAGAACACCGCCGAGAGCCCGAGCCCTGCCAGGAGCAGCAGAGCGAACTGCCAGGCCGGGCGCCGCCAGCCGAGCGCGAACGCCGCCGCGAAGATGATGATCGGAAAGGCCACGGCCAACAGCAGCACGAACCAGCCGAAGGCGTTGAGCCCGAGGTTGCCCCCGGCCTGCAGCAGGAGGAAGTCGAGGGCGCCCCAGACGGCGTACGCGTAGAACAGGCCGAAGGCGCCCGCGATCGTGGCGATGAGCCACGTGGGCATGGCGGCGCGACGTGTTGCCGTGCTCATAGCGGCCCCGCCCCCACCATCAGGAACGGCCACGGAACGAGCAGCACAGCCCCCGCGGACAACCATGCGAAGCGCTGCCACGCCTTCATCCCACGGGTGAGCAGGTAGGTCGTGGCGAACCAGACGACCGGCGCCGCGGCGGCGAGGACGAACGAGGCGAAGTAGAACGGGGCCGGCACCGCACCCAGAGCGTAGAGCTGCAGTCGCATCCCGCCGAGGAGCCAGCCGATCGTGTAAAGCAGGTAGATCCCGCCGAAGACGCCGAGGAACAGCAGCGCCGTGTTGCTCATCGCGGCGGGCGCGGGTGCCGCCGCGTCGCGTCGCTCCTGGGCCGCGGTCTCGAACTCCGCGCTCCCCTTGCCGACGACGGAGTACCCGGGGGGCAGGTCGGAGTCGGGCAGACGCTGGGGTGCGTCGAGGGTCGGGTCATCATCGCCGTCCCAGGCGAGGGCATCCTGATCCGCATCGCGATCCACGCGTCCCAGCGTAGTCGGGCGCGCACCGATGACGTCGGGAAACGCCGACGGGCGCCCCGCGAAGGGACGCCCGTCGGTGAAGCCAGACCAGATCAGCGCGCGGCGCTGCCCTCGGTGTAGCCCTCGTCCTGCTGCTTCCACGCGAAGAGCGAGCGCAGTTCGCGGCCGACCGACTCGATCGGGTGCGACGCGGCCTTGTCGCGCAGTTCGGCGAACTCGATCGCGCCGTTGTCCTGGTCGTCGATGAAGCGCTTCGCGAAGGCACCCGACTGGATGTCCGCGAGCACAGCCTTCATGTTCTCCTTGACGCTCGGGTCGATGACACGCGGACCCGAGACGTAGTCGCCGTACTCGGCGGTGTCCGAGATCGACCAGCGCTGCTTGGCGATTCCGCCCTCCCACATGAGGTCAACGATCAGCTTGAGCTCGTGCAGCACCTCGAAGTACGCGATCTCGGGCTGGTAGCCCGCTTCGGAGAGCGTCTCGAAGCCGTACTGGACGAGCTGCGACACACCGCCGCAGAGCACGGTCTGCTCGCCGAAGAGATCGGTCTCGGTCTCTTCCGTGAACGTCGTCTTGATGACGCCGGCGCGGGTGCCGCCGATCGCCATCGCGTACGACAGTGCCGTCGCCCACGCCGTGCCCGACGCGTCGCGCTCGACGGCGATGATGTCCGGGATGCCGCGACCGGCGACGTACTCGCGACGCACCGTGTGGCCGGGGGCCTTGGGGGCGACGAGGATGACGTCGACGCCCTCGGGCGCGTCGATGTAGCCGAAGCGGATGTTGAAGCCGTGCGCGAAGGCGAGCGTCTTGCCGGGAGCCAGGTTCGGCTTGATGTAGTCGTTGTAGATCCCGCGCTGGTGCTGGTCGGGCGCGAGGATCATGATCAGATCGGCCCAGGCGGTCGCATCCGCGACGTTCATGACCTGGAAGCCCTCGTCGGAGGCCTTCTCGATCGACTTCGAGCCCTCCTTGAGCGCGATGACGACCTCGACGCCCGAGTCGCGCAGGTTCAGCGCGTGAGCGTGACCCTGCGAGCCGTAGCCGACGATCGCGACCTTCTTGTTCTGGATGATCGAGAGGTCGGCATCGGCGTCGTAGAAGATCTCAGCCATGGTTTTCTCCTTTTGCTTCGGTCCCCGAGCTTGTCGAGGTGTCGTGACCGGTCCGTCGACGAGTTCAGGAGCCGGAGTGTGTTCGTGTGGTCAGCCGCGCAGGACGCGCTCGGTGATGCTCTTGCCGCCGCGTCCGATCGCGAGCAGGCCGGACTGGGCGAGCTCTTTGACGCCGAAGGGCTCGAGGGCGCGCAGGAACGCGTCGACTTTGCCCTTGTCGCCCGTGACCTCGACGACGAGTGCGTCAGGCGCGTAGTCCACGACCTGTGCCCGGAAGAGATTGACGACCTCGAGCACGTTGGACCGCGTCTGGTTGTCGGCGCGGACCTTGATCAGCATGTGCTCGCGCTGCACCGATGATGCGAACTCGAGCTCGACGATCTTGATGACGTTGACGAGCTTGTTGAGCTGCTTCGTCACCTGCTCGAGGGGCAGCTGATCGACATCGACGACGACCGTGATGCGGGACAGTCCCGGCACTTCGGTGACGCCCACGGCGAGGGACTCGATGTTGAAGCCGCGACGGGCGAACAGGCCCGCGACGCGGGTCAGCAGACCCGGCTTGTTCTCGACGAGAAGGCTCAGAACGTGCGTGGGCATCTCAGGCCTCCTCATCGAACGACGGCGAGTGATCCCGCGCGTACTGGACGTAGCTGTTGCTGACCCCCTGCGGCACCATGGGCCACACCATCGCGTCGGCGCTCACGACGAAGTCGATGACCACGGGGCGGTCGTTCGTCTTGAGCGCGGTCCGGATCGCGGCATCCACGTCTTCTTCCTTCTCGACACGCAGTGCGAGACAGCCGTAGGCCTCGGCGAGCTTGACGAAATCGGGGATGCGGATGGTGTCGTGGCCGGTGTTGAGGTCGGTGTTCGAGTAGCGGCCCTCATAGAAGAGCGTCTGCCACTGGCGCACCATGCCGAGCGACGAGTTGTTGATGATGGCGACCTTGATCGGGATGTTGTTGATCATGCAGGTCGCGAGTTCCTGATTTGTCATCTGGAAGCATCCGTCGCCGTCGATCGCCCACACGACCCGGTCGGGCTCGGCGACCTTGGCGCCCATCGCGGCGGGAACGGAGTAGCCCATCGTTCCGGCACCGCCGGAGTTCAGCCACGAGTTCGGACGCTCGTACTTGATGAACTGCGCCGCCCACATCTGGTGCTGGCCGACGCCGGCGGCGTAGATGCCCTCGGGGCCGGTCAGCTCGCCGATGCGCTGGATGACATGCTGCGGCGACATCAGACCATCGGTCGGCTGCGCATAGCCCAGCGGGAACTCATCCCGCAGACCGTCGAGATACGACCACCAGTCATCGAAATCGGGTTTGGTGCCCGCGGTGAGGCTGCGGAAGGCCTCGTCGAAGTCGGCGAGCACGTCGCGGACGTCGCCGACGATCGGCACGTCCGCCGTGCGGATCTTCGAGATCTCGGCGGGGTCGATGTCGACGTGCACGACCTTCGCGTTCGGAGCGAACAGTGCCGCCTTGCCCGTCACGCGGTCATCGAAGCGCGCGCCGAGCGAGATGAGCAGATCGGATTCCTGCAGCGCCAGCACGGCGGGCACCGTGCCGTGCATCCCGGGCATGCCGAGGTGCTGCGGGTGGGAGTCCGGGAACGCGCCGCGCGCCATGAGGGTCGTCACGACCGGGACGCCGGTCGTCTCGGCGAGAGCGAGCAGCTCGGCCGCCGCACCGGAGCGGATGACGCCACCGCCGACGTAGAAGACGGGCTTCTTCGACTCGGCGAGCAGCTGCGCCGCCGCCTGGACCTGCTTGCCGTGCGCCTTGGTGACGGGGCGGTAGCCGGGCAGATCGATGCGCGGGGGCCACACGAAGGGCGCCTCGGCCTGCTGGGCGTCCTTCGTGATGTCCACGAGCACGGGGCCGGGGCGACCGGTCGAGGCGATCTCGAAGGCCGCCGCGATCGCGCCGGGGATCTCCGCCGCATCCTTCACGAGGAAGGAGTGCTTCGTGATCGGCATCGTGATGCCCACGATGTCGGCCTCTTGGAAGGCGTCGGTGCCCATGAGGTTCGAGAACACCTGGCCCGTGATGCAGACGATCGGCACCGAGTCCATGTAGGCGTCGGCGATCGCCGTCACGAGGTTGGTCGCGCCGGGGCCCGACGTCGCGATCGCGACGCCGACGCGTCCGGATGCCGAGGCATAGCCCTCGGCGGCGTGCCCGGCGCCCTGCTCGTGACGAACGAGGATGTGGCGGATCTCGGACGTGTCCATGAGCGGGTCGTAGACCGGAAGGATCGCTCCACCGGGCAGCCCGAAGACGTCGGTGACACCGAGCTTCTCAAGCGATCGGACGACGGCCTGCGCGCCAGTGAGCACGGGCGGCGAAGCGGTGCGGGCAGGAGGCCGGGGAACGGCCGGTGCGGATTCGGCGGGCATGGTCATGGTCCTCGCAGAGACGGATCGGGATGCGGATGCCTGGGGCTCAGCCGGTCGTGGCGCCTTCAGCGGCGGAGCGCACGAGTCGGGAGTACTTGGCAAGGACGCCACGGGTATAGCGCGGAGGAAGGGGCTCCCAGCCGGAGCGGCGGGAGGCGAGCTCTGCATCGTCGACGAGTAGGTCGAGAGTGCGAGCCGCGATATCGACCCGTATCAGATCACCATCGCGCACGAAGGCGATCGGACCTGCGTCGACCGCTTCGGGTGCTATGTGGCCGATGCACAGGCCGGTTGTGCCGCCTGAGAATCTGCCGTCCGTCAAGAGTAGTACATCTTTTCCGAGGCCTGCGCCCTTGATGGCGGCCGTGATCGCGAGCATCTCGCGCATGCCGGGGCCGCCCTTGGGGCCCTCGTAGCGGATGACGACGACGTCGCCCTTGTCGATCTCGCCGGCCTCGAGCGCATCCATGGCGGCGCGCTCACGTTCGAACACCCGCGCGGGGCCCTCGAAGACCGCGGCGTCGAACCCGGCGGTCTTGACGACAGCACCCTCGGGCGCCAACGAGCCGTGCAGGATCGTGATGCCGCCCGTGGCGTGGATGGGGTTGTCGAAGGAGTGGATGACGGTGCCGTCGACGGGGTCCGGGTCGAGGTCGCGCAGGTTCTCGGCGAGCGTCTTTCCGGTCACCGTGAGCGCGTCGCCGTGCAGCAGCCCTTCGTCGAGCATCGCCTTCATGACGACGGGGATGCCGCCCTGACGGTCGACGTCGTTCATGACGTACTGGCCGAACGGCTTGAGGTCGCCGATGTGCGGCACCTTGTCGCCGATGCGGTTGAAATCGTGCAGGTTGAGTTCGACGTCGGCTTCACGGGCGATCGCAAGCAGGTGCAGGACGACGTTGGTCGAGCCGCCGAGCGCCATCGCGAGGGCGACGGCGTTCTCGAAGGCCTCTTTCGTGAGGATGTCCCGGGTCGTGATCCCCAGGCGCAGCAGGTTCACGACGGCCTCGCCCGAGCGGTGCGCGAAGACGTCACGGCGACGGTCAGCCGACGGCGGGGCGGCCGAGCCGGGCAGGGAAAGCCCGAGGGCCTCACCGACCGAGGCCATCGTGTTCGCGGTGTACATACCGCCGCACGCTCCCTCGCCGGGCGCGAACGAACACTCGATGCGCTTGAGGTCTGCTTCGCTCATGCGGCCGGCAAGGCACGCGCCGACTCCCTCGAAGGAGTCGATGATCGTGATCTCCTTCTCGGTGCCGTCCGAGAGCTTGACCCAACCGGGGGCGATGGAACCCGCGTAGAGGAAGACGCTCGACAGGTCGAGGCGTGCCGAGGCCATCAGCATGCCGGGGATGGACTTGTCGCATCCGGCCAGCAGCACAGACCCGTCGAGGCGCTCGGCCATCATGACGGTCTCGACGGAATCGGCGATGACTTCACGTGAGACGAGCGAGAAGTGCATGCCCTCGTGGCCCATCGAGATGCCGTCCGACACCGAGATCGTGCCGAACTGCAGCGGGTAGCCGCCACCGGCGTGCACACCCTCCTTGGCGCCCTGGGCGAGCCGGTCCAGGCTCAGGTTGCAGGGCGTGATCTCGTTCCAGCTCGATGCGATGCCGATCTGGGGCTTCTCCCAGTCGTCGTCGCCCATGCCGACACCGCGGAGCATCCCGCGCGATGTCGTGGCTTCGATCCCGTCGGTGACGACGCGGCTGCGGGGCTTGATGTCGATGTCGGTGCGAGACTCGGGCATCCCCTGAGTCTATTCCCGGGCAGGGGCCGTGTTCTCACCGGTGACCGCCCGACGCTGCGTGGCGAGATCGTCCAGCAGAGCGGCGAGTTCGTCGATGTCGGCCACTCGCAGGGCGGCGGCGGTCTCCCCCGCCCCCACGCGCACACCGAGGTCGTCGACGCCGAGGCTGCGCAGAGCGTCTTCATCCGTCACGTCATCGCCGGCGAAGAGGACCGCCGTGGCACCGAGCCGTTTGCGCAGCTCGTGGATCGCCGAGTCCTTGCCCTCGTGCCGGAAGGCGTACTCGACGATGTGCTTGCCCGTGCGTCGGCGCCAGTGCGGCGCTTCGGCGATGACCATGGCATCGACCGCCGCGCGGGCACGCTCGGCGTCGGCGGGCTCGGCGAGGCGCGTGTGCACGCCGAGACCGAAGGTCTTGGGCTCGATCCACACGCCGGCGAGTCCCTCTGTCGCACGCCGCGCGTCGGCGAGAAGGCGGTCGCGCAGTTCGGCGTCGACGATGTCGGGCTCGGGTTCGAGGGCACCTTCGCCGGGCGTCCAGAACTCCGCGCCGTGGCTTCCGGCGAGCAGGTAGACGGAGTCATCGGCGTGCTCGGCGATCTCTCGCAGGTCGACGAGGCTGCGCCCCGACACGAGGGCGACGGTCGTGTCGGGCAGCGCCGCGAGGCGTTCGATCGCGGCGCGCGCCGAGGGCAGCATGCGGGCGGACATGGGCTCGTCGACCAGCGGCGACAGCGTGCCGTCGAAGTCGAGTGCGACGAGCAGGCGATCGGATGCCGCGACGCGACGCAGGGCTTCGTAGCCGGTCATCCCGCTCGGTCCTTCGATGCCGCGAGGGCTTGGAGGAAGGTCTTGGACCATCGGGCGACGTCGAAGTCGAGCACCTTGCGACGCAGCGCCCGCATGCGCCGCCCCTGCTCGGCTGCCGGCATCTCGATCGCGCGCATGATCGTGTCCTTGAGCGCGCCGATGTCGTGCGGATTGACCCGCAGTGCGGACCCCAGTTCGTCGCTGGCTCCGGCGAACTCGCTCAGCACGAGCACGCCGCGGTTGTCGACGCGCGACGCGACGTACTCCTTCGCGACGAGGTTCATACCGTCGCGGAGCGCCGTGACCAGCATGACGTCCGCGGCCAGGTACAGCGCGACCATCTCCTCGCGCGGGAACCCCTGGTGCAGGTACCGGATCGCCGAATAGCCGATCGTGTCGTGGTCACCGTTGATGCGGGTCACCGTGAGCTCGATCTCGTCGCGCAGCTCGATGTAGGCCTGCACGCGTTCGCGACTGGGGCTCGCGACCTGCACGAGGGTGACGTCTTCGACGTCGAGGCGACCGTCATCGATCAGCTCGCCGTACGCCTTCAGCCGGTGGCGGATGCCCTTCGTGTAGTCAAGGCGATCGACGCCCAGCAGGATCCTCTTGGGGTTGCCGAGGCTCTCGCGGATCTCGGCTGCCCGAGCTTGGATGTCGGGGCGCTGCGCCATCTCGACGTACGTCGCGGCATCGATCGAGATGGGGAACGCCTTGGCGACGGCGAGGCGCGTCGTGCCCTCGCCGTCGGGCACGCGGATGCCGCTGGCCTTCGTCTCGTAGCGCAGCTGTCGCCGCACGGCGCGGGCGAAGTTGCTGGCGTCGGCGACGCGCTGGAAGCCGATGACGTCGGCGCCCAACAGCCCTTCGAGCACCTGGCGCCGCCAGGGCAGCTGCGAGTAAAGGCCGTATGCGGGGAAAGGAATGTGGTGGAAGTATCCGATCGTCAGGTCGGGCCGCGCTTCGCGCAGCATCTGCGGCACGAGCTGCAGCTGATAGTCCTGCACCCAGACGGTGCCGCCCTGCGCTGCGGCATCGGCGGCGGCGCGGGCGAAGCGCTCGTTGACCTTGACGTAGGCGTCCCACCACACGCGGCGGTACCGCGGCGCCGCGATGACGTCGTGATAGAGCGGCCAGATCGTGTCGTTCGAGAAGCCCTCGTAATAGTTCTCGACGTCGGATGCCGAGAGTTCGACGGGAACGAGGTGCATGCCATCGAAGTCGAACGGCTCGAGCGCCAGGTCGGGCTGCCCGGGCCACCCGACCCACGCGCCCTTCGTCTGGCGCATGACGGGTTCGAGGGCTGTCACGAGTCCACCGGGCGACGGGCGCCACCCGCCGGCATACTCCCCCTCGGTGATCCGGTCGACGGGAAGTCGATTGGCGACGACGACGAACTCGGCCTGTGTCACGGTACTCCTGGGGGCGGGGGTGTGCTGATCAGGCTAACAGCGGGGCCCCGCGCGCAATCCGGCCTTGACTGCCGGGCGTCGCCCTGTCAAGGGAGGCGCGGTCGCGCCGGGTGCCGCTAGCGTGGGCACATGCGCAGATACCTCTTCAGCACCGGCCTGGTCAGCGCGATCCTGAGCGGGTTCACGCTCTTGCGGTCCACACGCGGCGATACTCCCTTCACGTGGCGCACCGCTCTTGCCTGGCTGAGCTGGGGCATCACCCTGGCCCTCGCCGTGGGCGCCATCGTCGACACGCGACGCGCCTCGACGGGGCACCTCGTCGCGACCGACTCCCCCGTGCGCGGCAAAGAGGAGAAGCTCCTCCGCAAGCGCATCCAGCGCTGAGCAGGTCACCCCGCGGCCACCGCGATCCGTCGCGGTGGCGCCTTCCGGTCGCCGTTTCGCGACCGGGATGACCGTCGAGCACTCACGAGCATCACCCACGAGAAGCAGAAAAGCCTCGGTCACTGGCGAGAGTGACCGAGGCTTATCCGTGCACCCCCTCGGACTTGAACCGAGAACCCACTGATTAAGAGTCAGTTGCTCTGCCGATTGAGCTAGAGGTGCGAGATTCGCGACGAGGCGAACGAGGGTCCACATTAGCATCACGATTGCGTCACCCGGAAATCGAGTCGAGCACTGCGCCGGTTATCCTTGATCTCGTGACCGCTGCCTCCCCTGCGTCCTCGTTCGACGTGCCGTTCGACGGTGATCTGCGGGGCGATCTCGCGCTCGCCCTGAGGCTCGCCGATGCGGCGGATGCGGCAGCCATGCCCCGCTTCGACTCGCCCGATCTCGATGTGCAGGCAAAACCCGACGCGACCTTCGTCACCGACGCCGACATCGCGACCGAGACGGCGATCCGTGCGCTCTTGGCGAGCGAGCGACCCGGCGACGGCATCCTCGGCGAAGAGTTCGGCACGACCGGCTCCGGATCGCGCCAGTGGATCATCGACCCGATCGACGGGACCCACAACTACCTCAGGGGCATCCCGATGTGGTCGACCCTGATCGCGCTCGCGATCGACGGCATTCCTCGCGTGGGTGTCGTGAGCCAGCCCGCGATCGCGCGCCGCTGGTGGGCGGCATCCGGACTCGGCGCGTGGACGAGCACGGCGGATGGCGGCACGCGCCGGATCTCTGTCTCAGACGTCGACGCGATCGACCGCGCGAGCGTGAGCTTCCAGAGCATCGCCCAGTGGCGCGAGGCCGGCGAACTCGACGCCCTCGATCGGCTGACGTCGGCCGTGTGGCGCGACCGCGGCTACGGCGATGCTTGGCCCTACATGCTTCTCGCCGAAGGGCGCCTCGAGTTCGTGGCAGAGTTCGGTGTGCAGGAGTACGACATCGCCGCGCATGTGCCCATCGTGCTCGAAGCGGGCGGCTCCTTCACCGCCTACTCGGGCGCCGCTTCTTTGACGGAGCGGTCGTCGCTCGCGACGAACGGCACGCTCCACCAGCCGTTCCTCGACCTGCTGCACTCCCCCTGAACCCCGTGGAGCCACCGATGACTTCCCCCCGTTTGCGTCTCGCCGCCGCTCTCACCATCGCAGCGGCCGCCTTTGCGCTGACGGCGTGCGCCCCCGAGGCCGATCCCGATCCGGTGTCGCCGCAGACCGCGGCTCCGACGCCGAGCGTCTCCGCGCCCGACCCGTCAGCGCCGGCGACCGAAGCGCCGAGCGCCGATGAGCCCACCTGCGAGACGATCATCCCCGATGCCATCGTCGCCGATTTCGAGAGCCTCGGCTGGAGCTCGCAGGCCGACCTCTTCTACATCGGCGACATCGAAGTGCCCGACGGTCTGCTCTGCGTGTGGGCGGACTTCGAAGGGCCGGCGGGCGATCACCTGCAGTTCTTCGGCTGGGCGCCGATCCAGGACTCGACCGCCACGCAGGCGCAGGAGTCGCTGGTGGGTCAGGGCTGGCGGCGTGAGGAGTCCGAGGCCGGCGTCTACATCACCGAGCCGGCCGAAACGGCGATCCAGAGCGATGACGAGGGGTACGGCATGACCTACCTCTTCACCGAGGGTGTGGTTCAGCTCGCCGACACCAAGCAGGGTCTGCTCCTCATCGAATGGCCCCGCCGCTAGAACGCTCCCGCGCGCCCGTCAACCCCGTCGCATCCGTCGCCGGGCTTTCGTAACGTCGAAGCCCCAGACGAGAGGTGACACCATGAGCAACACTCCGCCCGCCCCCATCATCCCGCCCACCGGTCCCGAGCAGGGCGCGTCGGGTCACGACGGCGGACTGCTGCCCGACGACCCGATCCGCGACGTCGACGGCGAGGCGACGCTCGATCCGGATGTCGACCCCGACCAGGTCGACAGCGCGACGGCCGATCGCCTCGCCAGCGGGGCAGACGTCGACGACGATCAGGGCTTCCCCCAGGGGCCGTCGATCACCCACCCCTGATCAGGGCGACAGGTCGGGGCGGACGCGCGTGCCGAACTCGTGGCGGAGCGCGCTGAGCGCGGCCCACCACCCGGCCAGGCCGTGCACGCCCGGGCCGGGGCTCGCCGATGCTCCTGCGAGGTAGACGCCCGGAATCGGCGTGCGCCACGGATCAGGGCTCAGAGTGGGTCGGCGCAGCAACTGGTCGAACGTGGGCGCACCCGCGGCGATGTCGCCCCCGATGTAGTTCGGGTTGTGCCGTTCGACATCAACCGCCGAGCGCGAATGCGACGCGATGATCGTGTCCCGGAAACCGGGCGCGAATCGCTCGATCTGAGCGATGACGGCCTCTTCGCGGTCGACATCGCTTCCGGCGGGAACATGCGTGTACGTCCACAGCGTGTGGTGACCGCGGGGTGCGCGGGTGTCATCGAACACGGAGGGCTGCGCGGCGAGCACATACGGACGCTCGGGCAGCCGCCCGCGATCGACCTCGTTCTCTGCCCGGGCCATCTCGGCCCGCGTCCCCCCGACGTGCACGGTGCCCGCGCTACGCACGCCGCTGTGGACCCAGGGGACGGCATCACTCAAGGCGAAGTCGACCTTCGCCACTCCGCCGCCGTAGCGGAAGCGTTCGAGCACGCGGCGATAGCCCCAGGGAAGAGCATCGCCCGCCATCTTGAGCAGCGCCCGGGGGGTGACATCGAGCAGCGTGGCCCGTGCGCGCGGCAACTCGTCGAGCGACGTCACCTCGTGGCCGAGCACCAGTTCGCCGCCGTGCGCGCGCAAGTCGTCGACCATCGCGTCGATGATCGACTGCGATCCTCCGATCGGAATCGGCCAGCCGCGCGCATGCGCATAGGTGGCCAGCGTGAGTCCCGCTCCCGCGCCGGCGATGCTCGGCTGCGGCAGGATCGAGTGGGCAGCGACGCCCGTCAGCAACGCCGGCGCGACCTCTTCGCGGAAGCGGGCGTTCCAGGCGATACTCCCCTGTTCGAGCGAGCGCAGCCCGAACGCGAACGCCGTCAGGGGATGCCGTGGCACCCGCACGAGCGTTGAGCCGGTGAACTCCGCGACACGGTCGGCGTGTCGCACGAGGGGGCGCAGGAGGCGTTCGTAGGCGGGACCGTCGACCCCGAGTTCGTCGCGCGTGCGGGCGAGGTCGCGATAGGCGATACCCGCACGGCCGCCATCGAGAGGCTGGGCGAACGACACATCGGGGGTAACGAAGTCGACGCGGTCCCGGAGCGCGAACTCGCGGAAGAACCGGGATTCGAAGGCGAGCGGATGGATCGCGGAGCAGACGTCGTGCCGGTACCCGGGAAGCGTGAGTTCCCGGGTAGACGCTCCCCCGCCGGCCCGGTCGGCTCGTTCATAGACGCGCACGGCGAGACCCGCGCGAGCGAGGGTGACGGCAGCGGCCAGGCCGTTGGGACCGGCACCCACGATCACTGCGTCGAGTGAGTCCATCTCACCACCGTCCCACACGCGCCGCGCGGGGCATGCAAGGGCGGACCGTGTCAACCCTCGGTGGCCGAGCGGGGGCTACCGCGATCATGGAGCACATGACCGGATTCGCCATCATCCTGCTGATCATCGGACTCGCGTTGCTGTTCTTCGGCATCTTCGTCGAGGCCGTGAAGTTTCTGCTCTGGGTGGGCATCGTGATCCTCGTGATCGCTGTCATCGCCTGGCTCATGCAGTTCATCAAGCGCCAGACCTGATACCCGAGACCGAGACCCGACCAGAGAAGTCACCGCCGAGATGCGCGACGACGCCACCCGATCCTGACCGCTCAGTCCTCGACCGTGACCTGCGGGGCGAACGCGACATAGCCCGCGAAGTCCCGCCCGACGCGATCGACGGCGCCCGGGCGAAGATCGGGGTACGCCCACGCGAGGTCGGGGTGCTGCTCGCCGTCGACGACCACGTTGTAGTACTGCGCCGCACCCTTCCACGGACACGTGTACGGCGTCGGGCTCTCTATGAGCACTCCGTCACCGATGCTCGCCGGCGGGAAGTACCAGTTGCCCTCGATCCGCACGAGGTCATCGTGCTCGGCGTCGGCGATCACCGTTCCGTTCAGCGTTGCGCGCATGCGTCGCTCCCTTCGTCTGCTTCGAGACTTGCCGCCCGCCGCCACCGTCGTCAACCCCTTGCTCTCTGCCCGACGATCGGTTGGGTTCGAAGCATGAAGGACAGATCGATTCCCCGCGAGCCCGGACCAGAGCCCGACACGACCGATGCCGCCGAGCCCGAGGACACCGATGCGCGGCTCGACCCCGAAGACGGACCGGCCCTCCTCGATGAAGAAGGCCAGTCCGTCGACGAGATCGAGATCTAGATCACATCACGGGTCCTGAGAGGCGATCCCAGACACGGTGGCGCGTGAGCAGCTCGAGCATTCCCTCGACGAGCGTCGAGGCGGGGCCCGTGAGGACTCCGGGCTCACCGCCGTCGATGTGAGCCGCTGCGAGCACGGCGGCTCCCGCATCGTCGGCACCGATGGCCTTGCCGTGACGGAAGGCCTCCTCGAACGCGCGGACGATCGGCGGCGCGGTCGTGGGGGCGAGGGCGATCAGGCCGTCGAGTTCGATGCTCGCAACGGTGTCGGCGCTGCGCTGGATCGGGATGTGCCCGAGCATGCCGCCGCGCTCGGCGATGACCAACGGTGTGACGCCCTGGTCGTGGAGCGCCTCGCGCACGGACTGCAGCTCTGCGAGATCGGTTTCGGAGTCGGCGAGGATTCCGACGACGCGGCCGTCGACTGGCCACTGCCCGCCAATCATTCGCACAGCGGGGCTCAGCTCGACATCGGCGAGCTCCACGGATGCCGCAGGTGCGGGCAGCCCGAGCGCGTCGGCGACCTTCTGGCACAGGTCCGCGTCGATGTTCGCGAGCGCCGCGAGCTGGCGCTCCTTGATCGCCTGTTCGTAGCACTTGCCGAGCTCGAACGCGTAGGCCCCCGCGACATGCTCCTGCTCGGTCGGTGTCAGCGAGAGGTAGAACAGCCGCGCCTGTGAGTAGTGGTCGTCGAAGCTCGCGGGCTTCTCGCGAGTGATCGCAGCCTCGGGCACGACGGTCGGCACCTCGATGAAAGCGCCCTCAGCCATGCCCGCGTGGAACGGGCACCCACCGTCGAGAGAGTTGGGATGGTACGGCGCGACACCGCGGTGCACAGCGGTCTGGTGCATCCCGTCTCGAAGCATGTCGTTGACGTCAGCGTGCGGCCGGTTGATCGGCAGCTGCGTGAAGTTGGGACCACCGAGCCGCGAGAGCTGCGTGTCGAGGTACGAGAAAAGGCGCCCCTGCAGAAGCGGATCGTTCGTCACGTCGATGCCCGGCACGAGGTGGCCCGGGTGGAAGGCGACCTGTTCGGTCTCGGCGAAGTAGTTCGTGGGATTCGCGTCGAGGGTCATTGTTCCGATGACCTGCAGCGGCGCGAGCTCCTCCGGCACGAACTTCGTCGGATCGAGCAGGTCAATGCCGGCGAAGGTCTCGTCCGGGGTGTCGGGCAGCACCTGGATCGCGAGGTCCCACTGCGGGTGGGCACCCGCCTCGATCGCGTCGGCGAGGTCGCGTCGGTGGAAGTCGGGGTCTTTGCCGCCGGCGATCTGCGCTTCTTCCCACACGAGGGCGTGCGTCCCGAGCTTGGGCCGCCAGTGGAACTTGACCAGGACGGTGTCTCCCGCGTCGTTGACCATGCGGAAGGTGTTGACGCCGAAGCCCTCCATCATCCGATACGAGCGAGGGATGCCGCGGTCGGACATGTTCCACATCGTGTGAGCCTGCGCCTCGGTGTGCAGCGAGACGAAGTCCCAGAAGGTGTCATGGGCGGACTGCGCTTGTGGGATCTCGCGATCGGGATGCGGCTTGACGGCGTGCACGATGTCGGGGAATTTGATCCCGTCCTGGATGAAGAAGACGGGGATGTTGTTGGCGACGAGGTCGTAGACGCCCTCGGACGTGTAGAACTTCGTCGCGAACCCACGAGTATCGCGGGCCGTGTCCATCGAACCGCGCGATCCGACGACGGTCGAGAACCGCACGAAGACGCGCGTCGTCTCACCCGCACGCAGGAACGCGGCGCTCGTGACCGATTCGGCGGCGCCGTTGGCCGTGAACGTGCCGTGCGCGGCGGCGCCGCGGGCGTGCACGACCCGCTCCGGAATCCGCTCGTGGTCGAAGTGCATGATCTTCTCGCGCAGGTGGTGGTCCTGCAGGAGCACGGGCCCGCGCGGGCCGGCGCGCAGCGAGTGATCGGTGTCGCGCAGGCGAGTGCCGAGCGCAGTTGTCAGCCACTCCCCCTGCTGCGCCCGCGTCTCGGCCGGCGCTCCGGTCTCGGCGCCCGTGGGCGACCGGGTTTCGGGCGCGGACTGGTCCGGCTTCGGGGGAAGCGGTTCGCGCGGCGTTTCAGGCTCTGGCAGGGATGCCGGCTCGGATGCGGGGGCGCCGGGGATGGGCGGGTGGGCGTTGTTGCTCATGTTCGTCATAATCCCTGGGTCGTATCGGCCCGGCGCGCGAGACTGCCGGGGTCGGACAAGTACCCCGAGGCTAGGTACGACAGCGTGGATCGCTCCAGCGGGTTGACGCACCGGGGTTGCTCCTCTATGCGCGCGCCTGTCAACCCCGCGCCGCCCGCGGCGGGTGTCTCCTAGAGTTTCGATCGTGACCAGTGATTTCGAGCAGCCGTCACGGTTGCGCCGAGGGATCACCGGACCGCTGCTCTTCGCGTTCATCCTCGGTGACGTGCTCGGTGCGGGGATCTACGCACTGATGGGCGTGCTCGCGGCAGAGGTCGGTGGGATGCTGTGGGCGCCGCTGGTGGTGGCTCTGCTGCTCGCCCTCCTCACCGCCGGCTCGTACGCCGAGCTCGTGACGAAGTACCCGCGCGCCGGCGGTGCTGCCGTATTCGCCGAGCGCGCGTTCAAGGTCAAGCTCGTCTCGTTCCTCGTCGGCTTCTGCATGCTCGCCGCCGGAGTGACCAGTGCGGCAGGCTTGTCGATCGCCTTCGCCGGCGAGTATCTCTCGACCTTCGTCGATCTGCCTGTCACACCCGTCGCCCTCGGCCTCCTCGCCGTCGTCGCCGCGCTCAACGCCCGGGGCATCCGGGAATCGATGAGAGCGAACTTCGTCATGACGATCATCGAGGTCATCGGCCTCGTGATCGTCGTCGTCTCGGTCGGTGTTCTCGTCTCCGGTGGCGGCGGTGACGTGTCGCGCGTCACCGAGGCTCCGGAGGGCACCAATCTCGCCGCCGCCGTCCTGGGGGGCGCGATCATCGCGTACTACTCGTTCGTCGGGTTCGAATCGTCCGCGAGCATCATCGAAGAGGTCAAGGAGCCTCGCAAGACCTACCCGAAGGCCCTCTTCGCGGCCCTCATCACAGCGGGCGTCGTGTACGTGCTCGTCGGCCTCGCGAGCGGCATCGCCCTTCCCGCTGACGAACTCGAGCAGTCCAGCAGCCCGCTCCTGGCTGTCGTCGAGGCGACGGGCGTGGGCGTTCCGGCGTGGCTGTTCAGCCTCATCGCGCTCATCGCCGTCGCCAACGGAGCACTGCTCACGATGATCATGGCGAGCAGGCAGACCTATGGCATGGCCGAGCAGGGGCTCCTGCCCCACACCCTGTCGCGTGTGCTGCCGAAGCGGCGCACGCCCTGGGTGGCGATCCTCGCGACGACTCTCATCGCCATGGTGATGACGCTCGTCGGCGACCTCGCGACGCTCGCCGAGACGGTCGTGCTGCTTCTGCTGCTCGTCTTCATCAGTGCCAATGTCTCGGTGCTCGTCCTGCGCCGCGACCCGGTCGAACACGAGCACTTCCGCGTGTGGACCTGGGTGCCCGTCCTCGGCACCGCATCGTGCATCCTGCTCCTGACGCAGCAGCGCCCGGCCGTATGGCTCTTCGCGGGGGTGCTGCTCGCGATCGGCGTCGTGCTGTACTTCCTCGCCCGCTGGAGTCGGGAGCGCACTGAGCGGTAGGCGTCGGTCGTAGACGCCCGTCAGGGGTTCGCTCTAGATTCAGCACATGATCGAGACGATGCCGGCGGTCGTGCCGCTCGATGTCCTCGGCGCCGTCGTCGTTCCGGTCGTGGCGATCCTCGTGAGCACGGGCATCGCGGTCTGGCTCGCGCGGCGCGAGCGCCTGGCGAGCGAGCGAGCGCACACCCGCGTCGAGATCGTCGCGCTCGTTCGGGCCCTCACCGATCTGCAACGCACCGCGACGCGGGGCGACCGCGACGGTGCGCGTGAAGCATCCGTGCGGTTCTCATCGACGCTCAATGCCTTCACGGCCCATCTCGGGCGCAAGGACCTCGCGGTGCCGCGGTACCTCGCGATCGTGATGAACCGCGGCATCGAGACAGGCGATCTCACCAAGATCGGCCGGACCGCGCTGTTCCTCAGCAACTGCGTCGACTCGTGGCTGCGCGGCACCGTGTCATCGGCTCAGTTCGCGCAGCACACTCCCCCGGATATCAATGAGGTCTGGGAGGATGACGTCGACCTCGCCGGATGGGCTCGCGCGATCGAGGGCACGCCGGACTGAGCCTCAATACAGACAGGCGAGGTGACCCCCCGACGGCTCGACCGCGACCCTCGATGGCACGGTCGTGATGATGCGCCCTCGTTCGGGGAATCTACCGGGCGACGCGCATCCTTCGCCCCTCGAAGCCCACGATGTCGCCGAGCTGCAACTGGCGTCCGCGCCGCCGATCGACGTCGCCGTTCACGGTCACGAAGCCGTCGATGATGGCCTCTTTCACGTCGCCACCCGAGTCGAGGACCCCCGCGAACTTCAGAAACTGGCCGAGGCGGATCATCTCCCCGCCGATCGACATGTCCTCGATCGGAGCTGCTTTCGTCATCCTCGAATGCTAGTCCGGGACGCTCCCCTTTCCGCCCTCTCCGCACGGCAGCGATTCTCGAACTCTGCCTCGTCTTGGCACAATGAGGCTGTGCCCTCATCGCCTGTCGCCCCGGTCGACGTCGACGCCGGTCGCCGCATGTGGCAGGAGTATGCGGCGGCGCACCCCGACGCGGTATCGGTGTGCCCCGAGTACACGATCGAGCACTTCGGCGACTCGGAGCGGTTGGCCGACGAGCTTGTGGCGCACGTGATCAGCGGGCGCAAGAGGGGGACGTCAGAACTCGTCGCGGACTACCTCGCCCGTGGCGATGAGATTCCCCGCATCGGGTCGCACTGGATCGCTTGCGACGGGCGTGGCGTGCCCCAGATCATCATCCGGAGCGTCGAGCTGCGGTTGGGCACGTTCTCGAGCGCAGACGCCGCGTTCGCCGCGGATGAGGGCGAAGACGACCTGAGCTTGGAGAGCTGGCGGCGCGAGCATCGTCGCTACTGGACGCGCGTCGCTCAGGCCCAGGGCCGGGTGTGGTCCGAAGACGAGGAGATCGTCTTCGAGCGCTTCCGGGTGGTCTGGCCGCCGCAGCACGCTGACTGAAGGCGTTCTACGTCAGCTCGCCGGCTCGCCGGCGCAGGCGCGGGTATCGTCACGGAGGTGACCCTCGAATCCAAGTTTCCGTCGTCGATAGGCAACGTCGCGCGGCAAGCGCTCGCGGCGCACGGCATCACCGGGTACGACCAACTCGTGTCTCACACACCCGAAGATCTTCTGGCTGTGCACGGTGTCGGTCCGAAAGCAGTGCGAATCCTGACCGAGGAACTCGCGCGTCGAGGTCTTCGCCTCAGCAAGTAGTTCCGGGGCTGCCCCGGGTCGACGTGACCCGTATCGCTCGCGCGCGGTCACGGCCGCCGGGTCTCGGTCCGCTCGTTCCCCCGCTTGTAGTTGCCTGTGACGCGCGCCATCACCTGCTGTGGATCCGCGCGTTCGACATCGTCGAGAAACTTTGCCGCCGCCGTTTTTCGCAACGTGGCCGCCAGCCGACCGTCGTGGCGGATCTCCACGCGATCACCACGAACCGTGAACACGAAGCCGCTCGGTGAACCTGCCATAGCTCCGAGCATGCACGACGTTCGAGCGCAACGGCATGCTCCGCGCCGAGGCTGCTCTGCGCCCGTCCTCTGGGAACGGTTCTGTGCCAGGTCGGTGGGCCTGTACGTTCGGCGTCATGGTTGACATCGTCGAGTTCACGCCGGGTGCTGCGGAGCGGTACGCCCGCGTCCTCTCGGCGACGGCAGCGGCTAACGCTATGCAGCTGCCACCGCCTGCGAGACAACCGGATCGATACCGATTTCGGGGCAACGAAAAGGGCCAGAAATCCGCGGCTCTGTTGGTTCACCATGAAGCGCCGACACGAGCATGCCGCCCGCGCAGATCCGTCGCGCCGCCAATCAGCCGCCAAGCGGTCGGCGGGGTGCAGTGCCCGAAGCGAGCGGTTGCTGATCGGTCATGGGTGGGACGTCGGCTCGATAGGCGGCCAGCCACGGCCGGAGCGCCGGAGATGGAGGTGGAGTGACCGAATGGGAGCTCGCCCGGAAATTCCGCAAGTATGCCGAAGACGCACGACCCTGGCCACGTATCCGGGCGTTGTTCATCGAACTCGCGGAAGGTTATGAGTCGAACGCGCGCCGCGAGGACATCGCTGCCGAGCGACGGCGTCAAGGGCGAGGTTTGGGATAGGACCAATCGCTCGAAAAGCGCATCTACCCGGAGCGTCTTGCGGCGCACCTCATTAGGAGACAGGGCGGGGTTCGCTTCATCAGGGCTTGCCGGCTAAGCCGGGTGCGCGAGCTAATCGCGTTCCAGCTGTGACCGGAATCGCGCAGACGTGCGACGAGGTGATCTCGTTCGCGGAGCAGCTTCGCCTCCTCCCCGTGCAGGCGGTCATCGAACACCGCAGACACCGCGGCAGGAGCATGCTTGAACTGCATCGACGAGATACCTCTGAGGCCCCGGCTACGCGGCGGGCGAGGGAAAGAAGACCTCCTCGATCCGCACGTCGAACGTTGCAGCAATGCGGAACGCAAGATCAAGGCTGGGATCGAACCGGTCTCGCTCGATAGAGATGATGGTCTGCCGCGAGACGCCGACGAGGTCTGCTAGGCGCTCCTGGGAGAGTCCGGCCGCCGCGCGACGCTCACGCAGGTCGTTGCGCATCAGGACTCCCGGTGCTGCAGCACCCAGTACCGCACCGAGAAGTCGAGCAGCCCGACCGCCATCAACAGAGAGAGCGCCAGTAGTGCAGACGCGTCAACCCGAAGCAGTGACACGAGCAGCAGGCCGCCAGCCGCAACGAAGAGAACATCCGTGAATGCACCCGCCCGGGCTCGTTCCGATTGGCTCCGCTCGATGGAGTCTCTTGAATTGGCCCGCTGCGTGTTTGGCGAGTGCCGGCCGATGAGGATCGCCCAGGCCAGCATGGCCGCCATCGCACCGCCGATCAGTGCGGACCACAGCACGCTGAACGCCGCGATCGCGGGACCGACTGCCGAAGGGTCGTCATCCCGCAACCCGATCAGCCACGCTGTCACTCCGAACACTCCCGCCCCGACAGCCGCCGCAAGGACGATGAGGAGAACGCGTTGCATCGAACTGCCGGTGCGAGCGGGGCGGTCGTTGTTGGTGTGTTCAGACATGGGTTGTGCCTCTCTGCGGCTCGAAGCTCTTGCCCACCAACATATGTAAAGCCCGCTTTACAGTCAAGTAAACTTGACATGCCTGCTCGACGCGACATCGCCTGCACCCGCGAGATGCAGCGCTCGGCGAGCGGATCGCGACGAACGCTCCAGTAAATTGCCCCTGATCAAGAAGCCGTTCCCGCTTCGTACCTCCTACACGCCCCCGAGCTCATCGGCGGATCGAGGCTAAGCGGAGGAACCATAGGATCAGGCTTCGGGCGCCGGTGCCGCAGATGGGGGATGACTTTGACCGAGAGCAACAAGAGGCAGCTCGTGGTGGACGCGTTCGGGGTGCTGTTCCCGAACGGTGACCCTGCCCAGATTGACAACCGGACGCACTTCCGGCCGGACCGGTCCAAGGACGTTTCTCCCAGGCTGCGACTGAACTGGTCGAGCGAGCTGATGAAGCGTCTTGCCCGGTTCGCGAACAGGTCGCGCCGCAACGAGCTTGCGATCCTCGCCGACCCGAACTGGTACGAGTTCCTCCTCCGCGAGTCGCCGAAGGAGTACGGCCTGAAGATCCTGGCGTCAAGCTGGAAACGGGAGTACCTCGAGGACTTCCCGATCGCCAAATACGACCGCAACCGGACCAAGCAGGCGGAAGCGGACAAGCTCTTTCGCGTCCTGCGACGGTCACAAGACGCCTACCGCATCGCGTACGTCGAGAACGGGCGGTTCGAGCATTGCGTCATCGACAACGTCAACCACCCCGAGGACCCGAACGTCCGCCGTGGCTTCTACTCACCCAGCCTGCGGGTCAGCGTTGACCGACGAGCGGGCGTGTCACGGGTGGAACTCGCCGCCATCGAGGACTTCCTCTCCCGCAAGAACACGCATCAGGACATCATCGACACCGGCTTCTTCCACCAGTGCCGCCCGAGGTCCGCGCTAGATCTGGGGCGCCCGTGGCCGGCGCGGCCAGCCTCACGTCAGGGCACTGAACCCGCAAGCTAGAGCGTCCGCCCCAGCCGAGATTCACTCGAATGAATCTGCGGGGTTCTCATTCCCGCTCACGTCGACATCAACGCCGCATACGCGAGGGTGGGAGGCGAAGGCGTGGGACTGGGCCTCGGAGAACCGTGGTCCAAGATCCGGCCGCACGCGGAACGGCTTGCTGCGCTTGGGCTTGCGGCAAGCCGCTGGTGAATGTCGTCATGGGACCCCATCCGCCGCGTGGTTGGCGCGGCGCGGTGCGGGGCGCATAGGTAACGGGGCGCTCGGGCGGCCTTGTCCGCGCGGCCCACTATTCTGGATCCACGGCTGGGCCTCGGTGGAGGCCTGGCCCCAGGCTTGACTGGCCCCGCTGCGATGTCGCATGGGCCCCGTGAGGGGAACGAATGGTGTTGGGTACGGATCGGGAGCCGAGCCGGGAGCGGGACCTCCGCAAGCAGGAGACTCTGATCCGGTTCGCGCGTGAGGCGCGGGAATGGGATCAGCGCAAGCGCCCCGCACCGTCGAGGGCGGAACTCGCCCTCCGGAAGAAGGTCGAGCGGGTCCGCGCCAAGCAGTCCCGCCGTGCACTCAAGCCCGCCGAGGCTCAGGTGATCGAGGAGTGGGAGCGGCTGCAGCACGCCGAGCGTCACGCCCAGCGCACCGAACGTGACGCCCGCCTGATCCGCGCGGCGAAGTCCGATGTGTTCCACCCGATGGACGCGTCCTGGCTGCTGTCGGTGCTGCGGGCGCCCGCCGAGCACTCCCCCGACCAACCGGCGCTGAGCGCCAAAGACGAGGACAGGCTCGCCACCATGGCGGCGAGCCTGCAGGAATCGGCCCAGCGAGCGCTCGAGCGGCACGAGAGGGAAGTGAACTCTCCGTTCCTCCGAACTTCGTTGAACTACCGCTTCCACGTCGACCCCAAGACCGCGTTCGCGGAGCGCTGCCTCAAGATCTCCGACTGCCCATTCGGCCCTAAGAGCTGCCACTTCCCCGATGAGAAAAGCGCGCGCGAAGCCGCTGCCCTCATCCGGACATACCATGAGCTGACGGCCCAGTCCTCGGTGCCGCAGGCACGCGGCTGGTACACCGTGCACTTCTTCGCGTCCGGCGGGTCGAACAGAGCCAGCACCGCATCTTCGGCGCTCTTCCACGCGCATCCCGGTTATCGCCTCGTTCTCGAAGAGACGGGCGCCGTGCTCGAGAAGACCTCGAACGACTCCACGGATTTCGCGGAGCCGTGGCGGGTGGTGACGCCAGGGCTCGGGTACCCGGTGGGGTTCACCTACGGAACGCACACCCTGATGACTCCGATGATGCGGGGCGGGTTCCGCCTCGAGAAGACGGACGTACTGCCGAGCTACGACTTCAGGTTGCCGGGCAGCATCACGTGATCCCACCTCGGATCCCGTCAGGTACCCAGTCTGCGGCCCGTCCACGGGCGATGGCCTGAGAATCGAGAGAGTCGCGCAGCGATCGACGCCATCACCGCGGGCCCACCGCGGCGCTGATCGCCCTCGTCGACCTCACCCTCGCCGTCGACGGGACAGCGGTGCGCGATGAGCCGAAATGGCCGGTCAGGGGCAGACGCGGACGTGGCGTCCTTCGAATCCGACGATGTCGCCGATCTTCAGCTGGCGCCCGCGACGGCGATCGACCTCGCCGTTCACGCTCACGTAGCCGTCGATGATGGCTCTTTCACGTTCCCACCGGAATCGAGGGTGCGCCCGCCCGTACGGCGCCGCGGCGGCTCCTCCGGGAACCCGCACCACGATCGCTTCGCCTACCAGCTCATCCAGGCGGACATCCGCCGTCGTTCGGCCGCCGCGCACGGTGTGAGCCGGCGCATCGACGTGCGTGCCGGTGTGCGTGCCAATATCGATCCGCGCCACCGCCACGCCGTCAGCATCCAGTGTGAGCGCCGGACCGATGGTGAGCATCGTCGCCCACGTCGTCCCGCAAGCCGCGTGGGAGGCGACGCCGAAAGCCAACCCGCCGGGACCGCTGCCCGTCGAACAGCGGCGAGCCATCTCAAGCCCCGCCGCGATCCCGGCCCCACAAGGCCGCGCCGCCGCCGGTATCCGGGTCGCGACGATCCATCTGAACGGGACTATCAAAGCCCGTGGGATCTGGTTCAACATCAGCCACACCCGCCGCGGACAGGACGTCTACGTCATCTACGACGCGACAGCCTCATGATCTTCGACGATCGCGGCACCCTGATCATCGAACGCCCCTGGCCCGCACCAGGCGTCCGCTACCGACGACCGATGCCCTCCCCTTGGCATATGGAAACTCCTGTCTCTGAAGGACGTTGTAGTGCAGTTCCGTATGGCTGTCGAACGGCAGGCCGGCGCGTTAGAGGACGAGGTCGTGACGCGCGGAGAGTGCGCCGGCCGCGGCGGGTGAGGCGCGCCGGGCGAGGACCGCCGCCACGGCTCCGTTCCCCGCGCCTCCCCTGCCCGTCGGGGCAGACGTATGGACAGATCAGTTGGCGACCGTCACGCCGCAACGTGATGACCAAGGAGCACCGGTCTGCGACGGGCGCGGCGTACTTGCGCCGGGGTGTGCCGGAGGCTTCACACCTCCCGGATGCCCGCTCGCGGCCCGGACACCCGAACGATCCGGTGACAAGCGCTCGCCATGCGGAGCGGCCCTCGATGACGCGTCACGTTGCTGTATCGGAGTCCGGCGTGGATGGTTCTACGCGTCTCGAACGCTTCTGCTTGATCTCTCGTCCCAGCTGTACGCCGCCCCCCACCACTGCGACAAATCCCGCTACGAAGAGGACGATGCGGACCCAGAGCTCCGCATCCGGGATGAAGAGCGCCGGGCTGGCGAAGATGAACGTCGCGCCCACGAAGTACCAGGTCGCGATCTGAGGTGTTTCAGTCCTGTCGTGCCGTGTAGTCATGGTTGCTCCTCCCTCCAAGGTCGACGCTACGCGCGCGGATGCCGCGTGGCCTCCGTCTCGAGATGGATATTCGCCGGTCAGCACGAGAAGTGCCACTGAGCGAGACAGGACGGGGCACACAGATCAGGCAACGACTCGTCCGCCTTCACCGCGTCGGTGCGATGCCTTGAAGGTGCTGGTCAGCGGTGTCATAGTTGATCGCCCGGCGGACGTTACACGCGGTCCACCGTTGGGAGTCGGACGCATGTGGATGATTTTGTTGTTCGGAGCCGTCGCATCCGTCGCGCTCGTGATCGGCGCTGCGGTGGGTGCCCGGCTGGAGCTGCCCAAACGTCTGCTCGCGATTCTCTTGTCTTTCGCGGCCGGAGCGTTGATCACGGCCCTTTCGTTCGAGTTGTTCGAGGACTCCTATGAGCGCGGTGGGATCTGGCTTGCGGTGGTCGGCTTGTTCGCCGGCGCGGTAGTGTTCACGATTCTCAGCGCGCTTCTGGACCGCTGGGCTCAAGCCGGATCGCGTTCGAGGCCTGCGGACGAGGTCAAGGGAAGCGTCAAGCTGGACACAGACGCCGCCGCAGCGGGCCGGAGCGCCAGCTCGGCGACAACCCGAGGAACTGCCGGGGTGGCGCTTCTGGCCGCTGTGACGCTGGACGGCGTCCCAGAGAATCTGGCACTGGGCATCTCGCTGGCTGAAGGCACCGGCAGCATCGCGCTGCTCGCGGCGATCTTTGCATCCAACCTTCCGGAGGCGCTTGTCGGCGCTGCCTCGATGCGGGACCAGGGACGGCCTCTCTCGCAGATCATGTGGTTGTGGACGGCGTGTGCTGTCCTCCTCACCGGTGCGGTTGTGGCTGGAGCGGTATTCCTTTCTCAGAGCGACCCGGCAGTGGTTTCCTTGCCGTTGGCGTTCGCGGCCGGAGCCGTGATCGCCTCCTTGGCAGACACCCTCATGCCGGAGGCGTACGAGCACGGTGGCCCGGCGGTCGCGTTGAGCACGGCCGCCGGGTTCTCGGTGTCTTTCGCACTGTCGCTCGCGTAGCCGATGAGACCCCTGGTGCTTCTTGCGGTGCCGGCGGTCCCCAGCTCTCCCGCTCATCGCTTCGCGTCGGGTTTCAGACGGGTGTGTTGGTCGCTCCCGCGTCGTTCTCCGGTCGTTGCGCGCGGCGCCGCCGCGCTCGGTCGAGGAGCGTCATGGTGGGAGTTGCTGCCGCCCCATGAATCAGGATGGAGCCGAGAACCACGACGGACGCGATCGCCCAAAGCCGTTCACCGCCGGGAAAGTCGCCGTTCTCGAGTGCATAGGCGATGTAGAACAGGGAACCGACCCCTCGAACGCCGAAGAACGCGATCACCCCTCGTTCTCGGGGACCTGTCTTCCCCGGCGTAAGACCAATCCAGCCGCTGAGGGGTCGGATGACCAGTAGGACCGCCGCAGCAAAGAGAATGTCCGGCAATGTCAGCGACTGAAGCAGTCCACGGGCAACAGCCCCGCCGAGGAGAATGAGCACAGCCACAGTGAGGAGCCGTTCCACTTGCTCGACGAAGGTGTGCAGGACCGAGTGGAGTCCATGGGCTCGTTCTGCCGCTCTGATGGTGCAGGCACAGACGAAGACCGCGAGGAATCCGTATCCTTCAGCGACTTCCGCTGCTCCATAGGCGAGGAAAGTCGCCGCCAGGGCGATGAACCCGTCGGCTTTGTCGGTGAATCCCAACCGTTGCGAGAGTCCGGAGAAGAACAGGCGGCGTAACAGCCACCCCACACCGAGGCCGAGGAGCATGCCGAGAGCCAGACGCCACCCGACGTCGATCAGCAACCACTCACTGAGCCACCCCGATGGGGCCAGACCGACGGTACTGATCGCGATGGCGGCGTATGTGAACGGGAACGCGAGGCCGTCGTTGAGGCCGGCTTCGGAGGTGATCGCGAAGCGAGCCTCGTCGTCGTCGCCGTGGTCATCTTCGGTGAGCGGTTCGGTGACCTGCACTTCGCTGGCCAGCACAGGGTCGGTGGGTGCCAGAGCCGCCGCAAGCAGGATCGCGCTGGCGGCACCAAGCCCGAGTCCCCACCAGCCCAGCAGCGCAACCGCGACGATCGACAAGGGCATCGTGATGCCCAGCAGCCGCCACGTGGTGGACCAAGTGCGCCAGCTAAAGACCCTGTTGATCGCAAGCCCAGCGCCCATCAGAGAGACGATGACGCAGAGCTCGGTGAGGTGGACGGCGATGACGGGATGCTCCGTCGGATTGGGATCTGGCAATCCGGGGACGATGGTGAACGCAACGATGCCTGCACCAACGAAGACCATGGGCATGGACACCGGTGCTTTGCCGAGCAGCCGCGGCAGCAACGCAGCGAACAAGGTCGCAATGCCAGCCGAAAGGTATACCAGCCCGACAGGATCCAACGTCATTTGTGTGCCCCCGGGGGGTGAGGAGGGCTATCGCCGGGGTGGACCATGGTGTGGTCCAACTGGCAGGCCTCCCGTGTGTGCAGGTTGAGGTGTACGCCCGCCGATCAGCCGAGTCGGATGGAGGCGTGATGATCACCGCGCACGCCGACGAGAATGCACCCGGGGACCTGACGTCGAAGCCGCCACTCGCCCGCGTTGCAGTCGACAGCTTCGGCTGCAACATGACGGTGTCGGAATGATCGATGTCCGAGAGTACTGCGCGTGGGCAGAATGTTTGCGTCGTCGTCCCCGGCGAGGAGGGACCCGCTTGTCTAGGCGATGTGCTTCATGGGGAGACCATATGTCGAGAAGCGTCCGCTGAGTTGACGGTTGACTTTCTGACGCAACACTGAGCGAACCCTCAATGAAGTCGGCCGACGGCGGGTGCAGGCGTGCCGTAGCGGTTGACCCGTGAGCAACACTCGAACAAGGCCAGACCCCTTCAGCGACGGAGTGGCAGATGACCAGCCCGCGACTCCCGCACCTACTACGACCGCAAGATCAGCCAAGGCAAGCGCCACAACCAGGCACTCCTTGGTCTCGCAGGACGCCGGTCTGACGTGCTAATCGCAATGCTCCGCGACGGCACTCCCTACGAGCGGTCCCACGGAACCGCAGGCGGCGAACTGGCCGCCTGATGGCGCGCTCAAACTCGAGCGGACCCGGAACCCGAAGCTCGACGCGTTCCGATCGGGAACATCGGGATAGCCAAGCCTGCGAACGCAATCAGCGGCCAGAAGCTGTTCGACGCGATCGCCAGCTGGTTCACGACCGCGCTCGACCTCGCCGACATCGAGCGCCTGACGCCCCACGACCTGCGCCACACGGCTGCAAGCCTGGCGATCTCGTCGGGTGCAAACGTCAAGGCAGTGCAGCGAATGCTGGGACACCAGTCTGCCGCGATGACACTCGACACGTACGCCGATCTGTTCGACGACGACCTCGCGGATGTCGCCGAACGGATGAATCAGGGCGGGCTGAACGCGGATGTCGGCCGCCTCTGGGCGAACTGATTGCGAGTTTGGGACTGCCCCGAGTTTGGTTGACGTCTG
>NZ_JBYHFN010000006.1:0-168446 GCF_057669785.1 Microbacterium sp. Y547 | reverse complement strand
GCTGGGTGGCCCTTTCGCGTTTTAGGGGTAGTTTTCCGCGAGCAGCTCCGCGTTGACGGCGCTCACTGAAATTCCCCAGTTGTGCTCATCGAAATTCCCTACTCCGGGTCGCTTCCGTTCGTGAGGGCGGGCCTCCCTCGAAGTCGTGCCGATTTAGTGCGTAGCGCTCCGGTCGAGTGAGTCGAGGATTTCCTGTGCGTTGGCTCCGGGCGGCGTGGTCGCGGTGATCTCGTTCCCGCCGATGCTGATGCTGACGTCGCCGAGTGGTCGGAGGCTGCGGATGATCTTGCGGACGCTGGCCGCGGTGGCCTCTTGTAGGTGGCGTGAGACGGCGAGGGCGGTGCACACGATCGTGAGGTGTGCGTGGATCGAATCCCGTTCGTGGTGGAACATTAGTCGCGCGCAGGTCGGTCTTCGCCATCCGGAACGACCGCTCGACCCGGAACAGCTCCTGATACGCCGCGACGACCTCACCACCGGGGAGCCGGACCTGGAGGATGTTCGTGACGTACCCTTTCAGGCCGGCGAGCTGCCGGGCGCGGTCGATGAGGACCTGGTCGACGGCGGGGCGGGTGCCGGTGAGCTTGACGAAGCGGTCCTTCTTGAGCGGCCGCACGTCATGGCTCGGCTTGGATGCTCGGCGCGCTCGGGTCAGCGTCGGGCGGTTACCCCGAGGACAGATGAGATCGTCTCTGCGGGCATCGTGTGGAGAGGGAGGGAGTGCCTGCCTTCATTTCGGGGGCAAACGTCGTCGAGCCACGAGGTTAACTCCGAGCGACGGTCTCGGAGGTAGGGCTGCAAGGTTGGTAAGTCTGCCAGCTCGCGAGCATCGATATCGAGGGGCACGAGTCCTGTTGCCTGCGAAACGCCGAGCCTGCTGGCCCAGAGGACAGCTTCTGAGTGAAGATTCTGCGATTCGTCGCCCTCGCTCGTTGGC
This sequence comes from Microbacterium sp. Y547, assembly GCF_057669785.1. NCBI lineage: Bacteria > Bacillati > Actinomycetota > Actinomycetes > Micrococcales > Microbacteriaceae > Microbacterium > Microbacterium sp. Y547. The sequence goes on along the minus strand of NZ_JBYHFN010000006.1, from coordinate 167,509 downwards.
CCGTTTTCAGGCAATCCGACCCTTGTCCCATATCCCCTACTCTGCAGAACCCAGAGGGCAGCTGCGAGACCTCGGGCGGTCGGGAAATATGCTCTCCGCGTGGCCATGCGTGTCACGCTACGCCGCCTCAAGGCAAGGAAGAGGGGGGAGATCTGGCGTCAGCAGTGGTACACAGCCCCTTGATTGCTTCATCCTGATCCTGTCGCGGATGAGCGCCTGCGGAACGGGGGAAATGATGAAGAAGTCCAGGATCTCAGTTGCAATCATCGCGACGGCGACGGCGACGGCGACGGCGACGGCGACGGCGGCGGCCGTGTGCGGGGTGCTTCTTGGCTCGTCCGCCGTATTCGCCGATGAGTCAGTCGATACAAGACTGTCATAGCCCTCGTGGTCGCTGTGGGCGACGGCGAGATTCCTGAAGATGCAGCCTCTGTGGAGGCCGTCCTCGCGTGTGATGAGTTCACCGGCGACGTTCTGGCATACGCCCAGGAGCGCGGCTACTGCCCGACGCCCAGCAAGGGAGGGCCGACTACCTATGCGGTGCAGACATATAACTGCGGAACAGCCTGGATCGAGGGATACAACCGGGGCGCGCGCGGGCGAATGTATGTCAACTACGGGTTCAGCTCTAGCCAAGGCGTCGTCGTCCACCGAACCCTCACGGTCGGAACCGACCTCGCCATAGGGTGGAACGACAGCGCCGCGATGTGGAGCGCCGGTGACGATTCAGGCGACCGGTATGTCGGCATCGGGTCGCCAGGCTGGCACTCGGCGTCGTACTCGGGCGCTGTCACGTTGGTCTGGGGCGGATGGTGCACGATTCCCACGATCACCGACAACTTCACCATCTGACCGTGCGGACGACGTTACCCTTCAGCATCGCGGATCGGCGGCGCACTCGAGACGTATTCGTCACGCGGGGGCGTCGTTCGGGTCGAGCGTCTTGAGCATGTCCTCTTCGACGGCGTTGTCGGCTTCGAGTTCGCTTTCTGTCGTCTCGTCGCCGCCCGTCGGGGCGTCTTGTTCGATGGGCTGGTCTTCGGCGCGTCGCTCTTCATCCATGCCGTAAGGCTAGGCCTGCATCCGCGGGGCGGATAGGGGCTTGACGGGAGCTGCACGCGCGAGAAGGGGCGGGGATGCCTGACTGCGCATCCCCGCCCCTGGTCACTCTGCGGCTGACTAGCCTTCGACGGGGAACCCGACGAACGGAGCCGTTTCGGTTCCGCTGAACAAGACGCCGTCGATGGTTCCGGTCACCGTGACCGTCGCCTCACCGGCCGGAACCGACGCCAGACGCGTGTTGATCGACACCGAGACCGTCTTGCCCGGCGCAACGTTCGTGAACGTCTTGGCACCGTAGACGGTCGAGATGGTCAGGTCGACCGGAACCGAATCGTGGTTCGTCGCCGACACTGACAGGTAGACCTTGCCCGCGAGGGAGCGCGGCGTCACTTCGGCCGTGACATCCAAGCCCGCGTTCAGCGAGAAGGTGCCCTCGATGCCTGCCAGTCGGCTGGTGTAGCTCGTGAGGTACCGGCTCAGGAACGGCGCGCGCGCGCCGTGCGCTTCCTGGTCGTTCGCGGTGCTCGCCAGCGGCAGCGTCAGGGTGGGTTCGCTCACCGTGATGGTCCCGCCCGAGCCGCTGCGCGGCCAGCTGCGGGTGTAGTTCGTGCCGATGCCGACGGCGAGCTGGTGGCCCTCGAGCAGGGTCCAGTCCACGTCCTTGAGGTCGAACGTGACCGTACCGTTGGCCACCCTCGACATCTGCTCGGTGAACATCACCGCGGTGCCGTCGGGTGCGACATCCCACAGCCGCGCCAGCACGTTGCCGGTGCCGGTCGCGTTGAACGAGATCGTGGGAGTACCCGAAACGCGCGTCTCATCGTTCAGCGGGCGCGACCAGGTGTAGTAGCCGTCCGCGTCCGATGTGGTCCGCGGCGGTTCCGCGCTGCGACTGCGAGCCTGGAAGTTGCCGCTCTCGGCCTTGACGAGATCGCCCTTCGGCAGCAGGCTCGGGGCGTTCTCCATGTCGAACGTGGCAGCGCCGGCCGGGGCGGCCGTGCGGCCGTCGTCATCGACGTACGACCCGGGCTCGAGGTCGATCACGGTGGTGCGGTCGATCGCGGGCCACGAGTCCTGTGCGCGCCACGAGCCGAAGTTGTCCTGGATCAGGAACGCGGGGTCGACGACCTCGGGCTCGATGCCCTTGAGGTACTTGTCGTAGAAGCGCATGACCTCGTCGTACCAGCCCTCGCGTCCCATCTCGAGCACGCCGGCCGCGTTGCGGTCACCGCCGCGCACGTGGTCCCACGGACCGAGCCAGCCGCGCTGGGGTCCTTCGTGGTTGGTGAGGTACTCGTTGAAGTCCTCGGGCTTGGTGTTCGCTTCGGTCATGCCCTGTGTGACGAACAGCGGGACCGTCGAACCCTTGGCCTGCTCGGCCAGGTTGCGGGCGCTCCAGTACTCCGAGTCCAGACGGGGCTCCAGTGCATCCCGCAGGTTGTTCGAGAGGCATTCGGGGTGTGCGATCTCGTACGCCGCGTTGGCTTTGTACCGCGCGGTGTCATCGGCCATGCCCTGCAGCGACGCGATCCCGTTGTAGGCACGCGGGGTGCCGGTGACGTTGGAGCGCGGCACCTCGTTGCTGTACAGGTAGTTGTACATGTTCCACAGCGGCTCCTGTGCGACGACGGCCTCGAGTCCTTCGGGCTCGAGGTTCGCTCCGATGAGGCCGGTGACGGCGTCGTAGGACTTGCCGTACAGGCCGACCTTGCCGGTGGACCATTCCTGGTTCACGACCCAGTCCACTGCTGCGACCACGTCGGCCTGTTCGCCGGGTCCGGCGAAGTCGATGCAGCCCGTCGAACCGCCGTATCCGCGGAGGTCGACGTAGACGACGGTGTAGCCGCGTTCCATGAGCGATCCGCCCTCGATGAGGTCGGTGAAACGGTCCGAGGGGCCGGTGTGGGGGTGGCGGTCATTGCCGGACTGGCCGATGTGCCCGAAGTACGGACCGACCGACAGGATGATGGGGGTGGGCTGGTCGAGCGGCAGGTGAACGGGTCGAAGCACATCGGCGTGCAGTTCGACATCGCTTCCGTCCGAAGTGGAGAAGTAGTGCTCGGTCCAGGCGGCGCCTGCCGGGACTCGGCTGTTCTGGTCGCGGGTGATGCCACCCGTCAGGGGAGCGTCGACGATCGTGTCGGGCGGGGTGACGGGAACCTCGGCCGCCTGCGCGACGGCGGGGAGGCTGGCAAGGACGAGGCCCGTTGTGCAGGCCAGCGTGAGTGTTAAGCGCCTGAGGCGCACGTGTTGTGTCATGCCGTTGAGGCTATGGGGGTGCGGATGCCGGGGGGAAGGGTTGCCCGATGGCTCGTTACCCGGTCGTTACCTCCGCCGGAAACGCCGCGCGGATCGGCCGTTTCGCGATGCTGTCCGCACTGGTAGCCTCTGCGTGACCGCTGAATCGATTCACGATTCGGGTCCGCACGATGTCGGCATCTCGACGCCGACGGGGTGGCCGACGGCACGCTTGTCAAGGAGGACATGTGAACACTGCTCGCACGCGCCTGCGCGATACCCTTCGCGCGCCACTGATCGCGCTACTTGCCGCGACGCTGGCGATCACCCTCGCGGGTGTGCCGGCGCGGTCTGCGTCGGCGGTCGAAGCCGGACCCGCGCCATCCGTTCTTTCCACGAACTTTCTGCCGGCGCCGATGGGTGTCGACGCCGCCACGGCGCCGACGTTCCGGTGGAACCTCGCGCCGTCGCAGTCCCAGACCGCCTACCGTGTCGTAGTGGCGTCGTCCGAGCAGCTCCTGGGCGACGCCGCTGATGTGTGGGACTCGGGGCGGGTCGAGTCGGACCGCATCGGCGGCATCGCGTACGCGGGTCCGGAACTCGCCGAGGGCGAGCGGTACTTCTGGAGTGTCATGACGTGGGACGGGGCAGGGGTCGCGACGTCATGGGCGACGGCGGCAATGTTCGGTACAGGCCCTGGTGCCGGGTGGTCCTCTGCGGACACTGTGTGGGTGGGCGGATCCGAGAGGTGGGGGTCGGACTTCTCGCTGAGTCTGCGTGCGCGGTTCGTGCAGCGTCATGTCACCGTCGCGTTCAGAGCGACGGACGCGAACAACTACTACCTGTGGCAGTTCCGAGGTGACGGTGTCAACGAGCTCGCCGTGCACCGAAAGCTCGACGGCGACCCGTCGCCCGCCGTGCTCAAGACGGTCCCGCTCGGCGTGCAGATCGAGAACGGAGCGAGCGCGAGACTCTACGACATCCGCATCGAAGCGGAGGGTGACGTGATCCGCACCTACCTCGATGACGTCCTGGTCGACACCACCGTCGACGCGACGCTCGCCAGCGGCGGGTTCGGTTTCTACACCGGCGGCACCGAGTCCTTCGTCGTCGACGACGTGCGGATGACCGACCCGCACGGGGCCGTGCTCTACGAGAACGACTTCGAGGGGACTGGATACAACGACTTCAGCTGCGGCACCCTGACCGGGTCCGCCCTGTCCATCCCGATCGCTCAGCGTACCGGGTGCATGCACTTCGGCCCGTGGTCGGACTACGACCTCGAAGTGGACGTCAAGGTCTCGAACGTCGCGACGGGGATTCTGCTGCGGGCCGCGGACGCCCGGAACAACGTCATGTGGCAGATCCGCGGCGACAACTCCCGCATCGTGCCGCACACGAGGGTCAACGGCACCTTCACCGCGCTGCCCCACACGGTGGTGTCTCCCGCGATCGGCATCGGCACGACCAACCGCATCAAGATTTCGGCGCGAGGCGACATGTTCACGACATCCGTCAACGGCACACAGGTCGATTCGCGTGTCGTCCCCGGCGTCCGCGCCGGCGGGATCGGGTTCCGCAACGGCGGCCAGGAGGTCGGCGTTTTCTCGAACCTCCGCGTGACCAGCCCGCGCGGACAGGTCGTGTACGAGAACGCCTTCCCGAGCGGTGACTCAGCGTTCCCCTGCGGCACCGCCGAGTCAGGGGAACTGACGGTTCCGCGGTCCGCAGACTGCGTGCGCGCGGGGCAGGCGGGCGGCGCGGAGGAATGGGCGTTCCTGCGCGGCGAAGCGGCGCTCGAAGACAAGCCGGTGGCATGGGCGACCTTGTTCACCAGCGGCTCGTCGACCGCCCCGGGGCGCCAGTACGTCTATCGCATCTGGGTCAATGGAGAGTTCGTCGGTGCCGGACCGCAGCAACCCGCCGCCGACGAGAACCGATTCGGCGGGTACGACGTCACATCGCTCGTGCGTGCGGGCGAGAGCAACGCCATCGGAGCGCTCGCCCATTCGACACAGGGCCCGGGGTTCCTCGCGAAGCTCATCGTTGAATACGAGGACGGGACTCGCCAGGTTTTCGACACGGGGCGCGAGTGGACGAGCCGCGGAGGGACCGACGTCTACCCGAGCGGCGGGTCGATCGGAACGTCGTACTTCCGCGCACCGGTCGAGGACCTCGACGCGCGCGTCTACCCTTTCGGATTCGCCGAGCCCGGGTTCGACGATTCCTCCTGGGCGCGAGCGTCCGCGCGATCGACTCTGCCGCGCCTCGCACCGTCGACGACCGAGAATCTCGCCGAAGAGCTCCACGCTCCCGAGCGGATCGTGCAGAAGGGTCCGGGCCACTACTTCGTCGACTTCGGCCGCTCCTGGCTCGGCGGCGTACGGCTTCAACTGGACGGTGCCGCGGGAGCGCGCGTAGAGATCCGGTACGGCGAAGAGCTGACCGATCGCACCACCACGGCGAACACCGTGCGCTGGCAGATGCGCACCGGCAACAACTACCGCGACTATTACACGCTGTCGGGCAACGGGGAGGCGCTGCAGAATTGGGGCTTCCGGGTGTTCCGCTACGTGGAGATCATCGGGGCGCCCGAGCCTGTCACGGCAGACAACCTGCAGGCGGCCGCGCTCGTTTACCCGATGAGCGACGACGCTCAGTTCCGAGGCGACGGTGAAGCGATCGATGCGGTCTGGGAGTTGTCCCGGCACACGATCGACTCGCAGAACTTCGACATCTACGGCGACTCGTGGACGCGAGAGCGCGCGCCGTATGAAGCTGACGTGTTCATCCAGCTGCAGTCGCACATCTATCTCGATGCTGACCCGACCCTCGCGCAGTACTCGGTGGAGTACCTGTTGAGCAGGCGCACCTGGCCGACCGAATGGCCGATGTACCTGATCCTCGCCGCGCACGAACTGTGGCAGTCCACGGGGGACGAGTCGTTCACCTCCGAACACTATGACGCACTCGTGTCGAAGCTTCCCGCTCAGTACCTCGAGGAGGAGACGGGGCTCATTCGCAAGACATCGGGTTCGGACGGATGCAACAGCCGCACGGACTGCGACATCGTCGACTGGCCCGCGGGCGAGCGTGACGGGTACCAGTTCCGTCAGTACAACACCGTCGTCAACGCGCTCGCCTATCGCAGCTACCGCGACATGGCCGACATCGCCGACGCGACCGGTCACGCCGACGACGCCGTGCGCTTCGGCGCGATCGCCGATCGGCTGCGCGAGGCGATGAACACTTATCTCTACGACCGGGACGCCGGTGCATTCGATGACGGGATGGATGCCGCGAAGGTGCGCACCGGTCATCATGCGATCCACGCGAGTGTCTTCGCGCAGGCGTTCGGCGTCACAGCCGACGATCAGCGAGAGACCGTCGGTGAGTACCTGGCGGGTCGCGGCATGCAATGCAGCGTGTACTGCGCGCCCTTCCTTTTGCAGGCGCTCTATGACGGCGACCAGGGTGACGCGGCGTACGGGCTCATGACGTCGACGGGGCAGCGCAGCTGGATGAACATGATCGCGCTGGGTGCGGGTGCCACGATGGAGGCCTGGGACCCGGCACTGAAGTCGAACACCACGTTCTCGCATCCCTGGGCCTCGTCGCCGGCGTTCATGATCCCGCGCGGTGTGTTCGGAATCAGGTCGATCGAGCCGGGGTACGAGAAGTTCTCGGTCAAGCTGCAGCCGGGAGGGTTGTCCTCCGCGGACGTCAGCGTGCCCACCGTGCGCGGCTTGATCCGCGCGGCATACGCGCAGGAGGGCGGCCGGACGGATCTCGGACTTCGGGTGCCGTCGGGCTCGACCGCGGTCGTGTCCGTTCCCGTCGAGGGCGTGGGAGACGGCACTCTCTTCGTGGACCGGATCGAGACTCAGGCCGCCCGCGAGGGTGGGTACCTCGTCATCGAGGTGCCCGCTGGGTGCCATTACGTCAGCGCGTCGCGGGACAGCGACCCGAGCGCCGTCGGTGCGGCGTGCCCGGACGGCTTCGATCTCGGCGCAGAAGTGACGCCGAGGATGCTGGGCGGCAAGACGTACCTCTCCGTCTCGGCGGCGAACAACGCCACGGTGCAGGCTGACGTCGTCATCGCGACGCCGTACGGGAACAAGACGTTCACGAACGTCCAGCCCGGCACGTCGGTCAGCGTCTCGGTCAACTCGAGGCTCGCGGCGATCCCCGCGGGCGAGGTGACGATCGTCGCGACGCGCATCGCCGACGGTGAGACGGTCTCGGACACGAAGACCGTTCGGTACGCGGCGTTCCCTCCTGGGCAGTGACCGGCTCGTGCGTCGCGTCAGCCCTTGACGGCGCTGCTCGTCATCCCGGCCACAACCTGCTTCTGGAAGAGGATGCACATCACCGGCGGTGGAATCGTGATCAGCGGGATGTCCGCGAACAGCGGGTCCCACTGCGAGTTGGACGGGCTCTGGACGTTGTGACCGCTTGGAGCGCGCTGGTCACGATCCCATCACGGACTGCGCTCGACTTGACCGGGGGGATGAGCGTAAATAAGGTAGGAGTACCCGGCTGAATCGATTCACTTTCGGCCTGACCTCAAAGGGGAGGCTGCACCCGTGGCTGAGAGCAACCCGTCGCGCGAGCCCGCGCTCGTCCTCGAGCGCGTCGTGAAATCCTTCGGTGCTGTTCTCGCGCTGCGCTCGGGAAGTCTGACGCTGCACCGCGGGTCGATTCACGCGTTGATCGGAGAGAACGGCGCCGGCAAGTCGACGCTCGTCAAGATCGTCGCCGGCCTCTACCGGCGTGATTCGGGCGAGTTCCTCTTGGACGGCCAGTCGGTCGACTTCACCTCGACGGCGCAGTCGAAAGAGGCCGGAATCGCCGTGATCTACCAGGAGCCGACGTTGTTCCCCGACTTGTCGGTGACCGAGAACATCTTCATGGGGCGCCAGCCCACGAATGCCGTGGGGCGGATCGACCGCAAGGCGATGCGCGCGGAGGCCGTGCAGATCTTCCAGCGTCTGGGCGTGAGCCTTGACCCTGACCGCGTGACCGACGGCCTCTCGATCGCCGATCAGCAGATCATTGAGATCGCCAAAGCCATTTCGCTCGATGCCAAGGTGCTCATCATGGACGAGCCGACAGCGGCGCTGTCCGGCGTCGAGGTCGAGAGGCTGTTCGCCGTGGCGCGGAGCCTGCGCGACGAGGGTCGTGCGCTGTTGTTCATCTCGCACCGGTTCGACGAAGTCTTCGCCCTGTGCGACACGGTCACGGTGATGCGCGACGGCTCGTACATCGACACGACGGCAATCGCGGACACGACCGTCGACGATCTCGTGCGCCAGATGGTCGGGCGCGATGTGAACGACTTGTTCCCCAAGCTGCCCGCCGAGATGGGCGACGTCGTCCTCGAGGTCGAGGGACTGACTCGGAAGGGCGTGTTCTCCGACATCTCCTTCCACGTACGTGCGGGCGAGATCGTGGGTCTGGCAGGGCTCGTCGGCGCCGGGCGCAGCGAGGTAGCGCGCGCTGTCTTCGGCGTGGACACCTACGAGTCCGGGGTCGTCACGCTCGAGGGCAAGGTGCTCCCGAAGGGCAACCCCCGCCTCGCGACGACGCGAGGCGTCGCACTGGTACCGGAAGACCGCCGCAAGCAGGGACTCGTGCTCGACGATGGAGTGTCCCGCAACATCACACTCGCGATTCGTTCGAAGCTCGCAAAATGGGGACTCATCTGGAACGGCCTGGAGAATCAGGCTGCGAAGACGTGGGCCAGTCGCCTCGAGGTGAAGACGGCAGCCCTGGACGCCGAGGCCGGGACTCTCTCCGGAGGCAACCAGCAGAAGGTGGTGATCGGCAAGTGGCTCGCGACGGAGCCCACAGTGCTGATCGTCGACGAGCCGACCCGCGGCATCGATGTGGGAACGAAGGCCGAGGTGCATCGGCTCCTCAGCGAACTGGCACAGCAAGGGCTGGCGATCCTCATGATCTCGTCCGAACTTCCGGAGGTGCTCGGCATGGCCGACCGTGTACTCGTCATGCGCGAGGGCCGCCTGACCGGGGAGTTCCCGCGGGCAGCCGCGACGCCCGAAGCCGTCATGTTCGCAGCGACGGCGGATGCGGAGGTCGCCGCGTGAGCGCGACTCTGACACCCTCCGCCGTGAAGCCGGGGACGAGCGGCGCGGCACGGCTCGTGCGGCGCATCGCCACGGCGCGCGAGGCCGGTATCGCCATCGCGCTGATCGTGATCGTGGTCGTCGCGACCGCCGCGAATCCCACCTTCCTCTTCTCGAACGACGGTTTCCGCGACCTGCTGCTGACGCCGTCCCTGCTGCTGCTTGTGGCTGTGGGTCAGGCTTTCGTCATCATCACTCGCAGCGTCGACCTGTCGGTCGGTTCGGTCGTGGGGCTCACCGCCTACCTGACGGGCCGCTTGTTCATCGATTTCGAGGGCATCCCGCCGATCGTCGTGTTCGTGGCGGGAGTGGTGTTGGGGGGCCTCCTCGGCGCGATCAACGGACTGCTCGTGGCGTGGGCCAAAGTGCCGGCGCTGGTGATCACCCTCGGCACGATGTACATCTATCGCGGCATCAACGTGGCGTGGACCGGAAGCGATCGGATCAACGCGTCGGATCTGCCACGGGACTTCCGCGGTCTCGGAACCGACCAGCTGCTGGGGATCCCGGTCCTCACGATCATCGCCGTCGTGGTGCTGATCGCTGCGGCCTGGTATCTGCGCAACACGCGCGGTGGCCGTGAGTTCTACGCGATCGGCTCCGATCCGGCAGCCGCGCACCTCTACGGGCTGAAGGTGAACCGACGCATCATCACGGCATTCGTCGTCTCGGGCGCCCTGTCGGGTCTGGCCGGTGTGCTGTACGCAGCGCGCTACGGGACGGTCTCATCCGCAGCCGGAACCGGCTGGGAGCTGCAGGCGATCGGTGCCGCGGTGATCGGCGGCGTCGCGATCGCGGGCGGTGTCGGAACGGTGTGGGGCGCCGCCATCGGCGCGTTCCTGCTGCTCACGATCAACCGCGCCCTGCCCATCCTCGGGATCGACGACTTCTGGCAGCGCGCCGTCGTCGGCATCCTCATCATCGGATCGATCGTGCTCGACCGCGTCCTCGCGGTCCGCCAGCACCGACGACTCATCGCACAACGGGAGGAGGGCCGATGAGCGCCGTGGCCACCGAGACCACCCCGGTCCGGCTCTATCAGGCGCACGCCCGTCCGGCGTGGAGACGCATCCTTTTCACGCGCGAGTCCGCGATCATCGCGCTGCTCGTCATCGTGATCGTGGTCGCTCTGGCGACGGTGCGCAACTTCGACAGTCCGCTCACGGTCACCTACCTGCTGCGCGACGTCGCGCCGATCCTGCTGATCGCGCTGCCCATGACGTTGATCATCATCACGGAAGAGATCGACCTTTCCGTGGCATCCGTCGTCGGGCTGTCGAGTGTGATGACGGGCATCCTCACACAGGCGGGGTTGCCGTTCCCCGTCGCCGCCGTGCTGGCGATTCTCGTCGGTGCCGTAGCGGGCGCAGTGAACGGCTTTCTCATCACGGTGGTCGGGCTGCCCTCACTCGCGGTCACGATCGGCACGCTCGCGCTGTTCCGCGGGATCGCGGTGGGCCTGCTCGGCACGACGGCAATCACCGACTTCCCGGATGAGTGGACCGCCCTCGCGAAGGCGAACATCCCCGGTACGCCGATCCCGGTGGTCATCATCCCCTTCATCGTGCTGGCGATCCTGTTCGCGATCCTGCTGCACTTCACTCCGTTCGGGCGCTCGCTGTACGCGATCGGCCTCAACAAGGAGGCCGCGCACTTCTCGGGCATCGACGTCGGCCGCACCAAGTTCCTGCTGTTCGTGATGTCGGGCACCGTCTCGGGCTTCGCGGGCGTCTACTTCACGCTGCTGTACTCCAACGCCCGGGGCGACAACGCGATGGGCATGGAGCTGCAGATCATCGCCGCCGTGTTGCTGGGGGGCGTGTCGATCTTCGGCGGTCGCGGTGCGCTTCACGGTGTCATCGCCGGTGTTCTGCTGATCGGCACCCTCGGCAGCGCGCTGCGCCTTGCCGGTGTCACGAGCGACATCATCAATGTCGTCACCGGTGTTCTGCTGATCCTGTCGGTGGTGTCTGCAAGTTTCCTCGCATGGCTGCACAAGCGACGTACCGCGGCCATCGGAAAGCGAAGAGGAAGACGCGTCGCTGAGCGAGCGACAGCCGTCGACCCGACGCCGTAATCACAAACCCCGCGAGAGCTCCTCGCACCAAGGAAGGAAACAATGATGTTCGGATTGAAGCGTAAGCGGCGTGCTGGTGTTGCAGCCGCGCTGGCTCTCGGCGTGGTGCTGGTCGCGGCCGGTTGCTCGGGCGGCGACGGCGGCGGCACCTCGACCGACGGCGGCGACAGCGGCGACGGCGACGCGAACCTGACGATCACGATGCTGCCGAAGAACCTCGGCAACCCGTACTTCGACACCTCGACCGGCGGCGCCGAAGAGGCGACCGCCGAGTTCGACGGCACGTTCGAAGAGGTCGGCCCGACCGAGGCTTCGCCGACGTCGCAGGTGCAGTACATCCAGACGGCTGCCCAGCAGGGTGCGGGTGGACTCATCGTGTCGGCGAACGACCCCGAGGCGATCTGCGACGCACTCGACGAGGCGCGGTCGGCAGGCGTCAAGGTCGTCACGTTCGACTCGGACACCAACCCCGACTGCCGCGACCTGTTCATCAACCAGGCGGCCAGTGAGGGTATCGCCAGGGTCCAGGCTGAGCTGATCGCGGACCAGATCGGCGGCTCGGGTGAGATCGCTGTTCTGTCGGCGTCGGCGAACGCGACGAACCAGAACGAGTGGATCGAGTTGATGGAAGAGGAGCTCGCCGCGAGCTACCCGGACATCGAGATCGTCGAGATCGCCTACGGTGACGACGACGACCAGACGTCGTTCGACAAGACCGCCGCTCTGCTGCAGACCTACCCCGAGCTGAAGGGCATCGTCTCGCCGACCACCGTCGGTATCGCCGCTGCGGCACGTTACCTGTCGACCTCGGAGTACCAGGGCAAGGTCGCGCTGACCGGCCTGGGCACCCCGAACCAGATGCGCGAGTACGTCGAAGACGGCACCGTCAAGTCGTTCGCGCTGTGGAACCCGGCTGACCTCGGCTACCTTGCCGCGTTCGCCACGGCGGCGCTCATCACCGGCGAGATCACCGGTGCCGAGGGCGACACGTTCGAGGCCGGCAAGCTCGGCTCGTTCGAGGTCGGCCCGGACAACGGCGTGCTGCTCGGAGACCCCTTCGTCTTCGACGCCGACAACATCGGCGACTTCGACTTCTAAGTCGTCACCAACGCACGAAAGCCCGGTCTGCGTCCGCATGCCGGGCTTTCGCGTGCACCGACATCCTCGTGGGAGTGCGCGCCCCACGGGTCCGCTCGCACGAGTCCTTGACCGTGGCGTCGGGCTGCTTTATCGTTTCAATCGTGCCCGCCAAGGCACTTGGCCACCCACCCCAGGGCGATGACGCACCGCGGATGAAGAGGTGTGAACGCAATGCCGCCGTCGCCGGAAAGCCGGATCCATGCCTGACGACCTGACCCCCGTCCACTCCAGACGCCACCGCGGCCTCGTCGCGACCGCCGCTCTGAGTGTCGCGGCCCTGACCGGTGCGCTGCTCGCCCTGCCGAGCGCCGCCGCCAGCGCCGAGACGAACGCTCCCGATGCGCCCACACGCCTCACGGTCGAGGATGACGTGCAACCGCTCGGCACCGACGTGACGCCTCGCTTCGGGTGGTTGCCACAAGACGAAGACGGCAACGAAGTGCAGAGCGCCTACCGCATCCGCGTCGTCGACGACGCCGATGATGTCGTCTGGGATTCGGGCAAGGTCGCGGCATCCGATCAGTCGTACATCGACTACGGCGGCGAGGCGCTCGAGCCGGGCAGCACCTACTCCTGGACAGTACAGACCTGGGATCGCGACGATCTGGCGTCGCCGTGGGCAGAAGAGGCGAGCTTCGACACCGGCCTCGGCGATGGCGACTGGGGCGGGGCGGAGTGGATCCGTCGCGAGCCCGGCAACCCCGACGCATCTTCGCTCAGCATCATCGACGGCAAGGGCCGCGTGAGCGGCGGCGACGTCACGCTCGTCAAGACCGGTGCCGACTGGACCGACTACGTCGTCACGATGGACGTCACGCCGATCACCCGCGCCGCGGCCCTCGTCTTCCGCGGCAGCGGCGACCGCAACGGGTACATGTGGCAGCTGCACGCCAACGACAACGCACTGAAGACCCACCGCATGATCGCCGGCGGCTTCCCCACCGACGCGCGTCGTTCGGTGCCGCTCACGATCGACACGCAGATCACCTACCGGACGAGCATCCGGATCGAGGGACAGGCCTTCACGACGAGCATCAACGGCGAGGTCGTCGACACCTGGACCGATGCGTCGAACACGGGCTCGACGCAGGGCACGATCGGGCTGCGCATGGCCAGCGGCGAGGTGGCCGACTTCGACAACATCCGAGTCACGTCGCTCGACGGCAGTCAGGTGCTGTTCGCCGAGAACTTCGACGGCGCCCTCGACCAGTGGGTCCGAGGCACGACGAACCGCGAAGCCGACGAGTACACGCTCGCGCGCACGGCTGTCGACCTCCCCGAGGGCGAGATCGTTCGGGCACGCAGCTACCTCGCGGCAAGCCACACGGCTGAGCTCTACCTCAACGGCGAGACCGCTGATCGCGTGAGCAACTTCGGCTACCCGGGCGAGGGCTACTACCACGTCGCCGACGTGACGTCGCTGGTCGAGCCGGGCGAAGAACTCGCGATCGGGGCGATGCTGCACTGGTTCAGCAGCGGCCAGGGTCGCGCTGGGGTCGAACCGGGCCTGCTCGCGCGCATCGTCGTCGAATACGCGGATGGGTCGGAGTTCGTCGTCGTCACCGACGACTCGTGGAACGTGCGCCGGGGGCCGTACCGCATGGTCGGCACGCGCAACGGCGAGGGACTCTACATCGAACACCTCGAGGGCCCCGCCGTCGCGGCGATCGGCGAATGGAAGCAGCCGTCGTACGACGACAGCGACTGGGCCGACGCGGTCGTGCTCGGTGAGCACCCCACGGGTCCCTGGACGACCCTCGAGGGCGACATCACCCGCATGAGCGAGACCGTGGTGCATCCCGAGCAGATCCTCATCGCCCAGGACGGCACCCCGGTCGCCGACTTCGGTGTCGTCATCCCCGCGCGACCCGCCGTGACCTTCGAGAACGGCCAGGCAGGTCGAGTGATCCCGATCCGCGGGAGCCTCGGTCTCGCCCCGAACGGACGCGTCTCGACCGCCGGCGTGGACACGCAGGGCACCAACATGTCGTGGCCCTATACCCAGGTCGCCGGCGCCCAGCGGTACGAGGCGTTCGGTCACCTGGCGTTCCGCTACCTCGAGATCCCGGATGCCGGTGAACCGATCACGACCGAGGATGTGACGGCGACGATCGTGCACGTCGATTACCCCGAGGACGGCGCGGCGACGTTCGAAAGCTCGAACCCGACATTGAACGCCGTCTGGGACCTCATGGATCGGTCGCTGCGCTACTCGGTGCAGGAGACATTCGTGGACACCCCCACGCGTGAGCAAGGCCAGTTCCTGCACGACACGATCAATATCTCCGACGGGCTCATGGCGACTCAGTTCGAGCGCAACGCCACGCGCAAGGCGATCCGCGAGTTCATGCTGAGCCAGGAACGCTGGTGGAGCGCGACGCTCGCCGACAGCGGCCGCTACAACGCGGTCTATCCCAACGGCGACGGCAAGCGCGACATCCCCGACTTCACTCAGGTGGTGCCGGACTGGATCTGGCAGTACTACCACGAGACGGGCGACCGTGAACTGCTCGAGGACGTGTACGACAACATCAGCGCGACGGCGGACTACGTGCGTCGTCACATCCCGACCGAAGGGCCGACTGCGGGACTGGTCACACGCCTCACCGGCGGCAGCGGTCAGTACAACCACGGCATCGTGGACTGGCCCGCGCACGGCCGCTTCGGGTACGACATGGGGGCAGCGGCCCGCACGACCGTCAATGCCCTCGGCGTGAACGTGCTGCGAAAGGTCGCGCTCGTCGCCGAGGTGCTCGAACGGCCCGCCGACGAAGTCCAGGCGTACCGAACCGACGCCGACGCTCTCGCCCAGCGCATGAACGAGACGCTCCGCGGCGAGGACGGCATCTACGTAGACGGCCTGGCGGCCGACGGCACGCAGTCCGCACACGCCGGTCAGCACTCGACGTCGTATGCGATCGCTTTCGGCATCGCGCCCGAAGAGGACCTGCCCGCCCTCGGCGCGCACATCGCCTCGATGGGCATGAAGCAGGGTCCGATGACGTCGCACTTCCTGCTCGCCGCGCTCGCCGCGTCGGGGCAGGGTGAGGGGATGCTCAACCTGCTGACGAACGAAGACGACTTCGGCTGGGCGCAGTGGCTCAAGCAGGGCGGCACGTTCACCCCGGAGGCATGGGAACTGAGCGGTTCGGCCAACAGCGGCTCGCATGGCTGGGGTGCGCAGGGCGTCGTCGACATCCTCGATTCGGTGCTGGGCATCGCGGTCACGGATGCCGGTGCCTCCCGCATCCGGATCAGTGTTCCCGACACGGGACTCCAGCATGCGGAGGGCTCGCAGGTCACGCAGCGTGGCCGGGTGTCGTCCTCGTGGACCCGTCAGGGCAACAACGTGACCCTGAGCGCGACGATCCCGGTCAACGTGTCGGCGATCGTCGAGGTGCCGAACGGGGTGGGCATCGACTATGCGATCGACGGTCCCGATGGCGCGACGGCTGAGTCGCTGGGTGTCGAAGGCGGCATCGAGCGCTTCCGTGTCGGGTCGGGCACGTGGGTGTTCACCGGGGTCGAGCGTCTGCCGGCGTCGGTCGATGTGGCGCAGCGCACGCTCGCCGGCAAGGCGTACTTGTCGGTGTCGGTGACCAACGATGCGGACGTTCCGGTGGATGTGTCAGTGACCACGCTGTACGGGAAGAAGTCGTTCACACAGGTCGCATCAGGCGCCTCGGTATCGGTGTCGGTGAACACGAGGCTGGCCGAAGTGCCCGCGGGCGAGGCCACGGTCGAGGTCGCGGGTGTCATGGACGGTGTGTCCGTGAGCGAAACGAAGACGGTGCCCTACGGCGCCTTCTCCGTCCAACGCTGACCCTCGGCTCGCGAGACTGCAACAGGGCGCCGAGAGCGCGGGTGGGACCCCCGGTTTCGGCGACCGTTGCAGCCTCTCCGCCGGTGATGGGCGTTGACAGTGGGTGGCCGCGGCCAATAGCTTTGCCTGACTCGGCTCCAGCTGCGGGAGATCCAGGATGTTCCTGGGGACGCCCCGATGCAGCGCTCGTCGAACGCTCAAAGGAGAGACGATGTCGATGATTGCACGATGGCGCCGGACGGCGATGGCGGGGGCGATCGGAATCGCGAGTTGCGCACTGGTTCTCGGTGGCACGACAGCGGCGACGGCGGCTCCATCTCACGCGATGGTCGCCGAGGTGGCGGCGCCCGATCTTGTGAGCGTCAACCTCACTCAGCGGATCCTCGCGGGCAACGTCTTCTTGTCGATCACGGCCACGAACGTCTCGTCGACCCCCGTCGACATCGTCTTTTCGACCGTCTACGGCGGCCCGACTTTCGCCGCCGTCGCGCCGGGCCGGACCGTCGCAGCGTCGATCAACACCCGCCTCACGATCATCCCGCCCGGATTCGCCACGATCACGGC
Source organism: Microbacterium sp. Y547 (assembly GCF_057669785.1). Taxonomy (NCBI): domain Bacteria; kingdom Bacillati; phylum Actinomycetota; class Actinomycetes; order Micrococcales; family Microbacteriaceae; genus Microbacterium; species Microbacterium sp. Y547. Next base: position 150,459 of record NZ_JBYHFN010000006.1, on the reverse strand, counting down.
GACGAGTGGCACCGCGAGCGAGACCGAGACCGTGCCCTACGGCGGGTACCCGGTCGAGGTCGTGCCGCGCATTCTCGCCGGTGATGTCTACCTGTCTGTGACGGCGACGAACACGCTCGCGGTGCCCGCCGACATCGTCGTCACGACGGCCTATGGTGGCAAGACCTTCCGTGGCGTCGCACCCGGGGACTCGGTCGCGGCGAGCATCAACTCGCGCCTCGCCGCCGTGCCTGCCGGAGCGGTCACCATCGCGACGAACGCCGGCAGCACGTCGGTCACGCGGACCGCGCCGTACGCGGCATACCCCGGGCAGTAGTCAGCGGGCCGGGTCGTAACGCCTCGGTGCGTGCGTGCGCGCGACGAGGTCGCGCAGCGTCTCCAGCGAGCCCGCCACGAGCCCCGCGGCCCTGGCCTGCACCAGGATGTTGCCGAGCGCCGTCGCCTCGACGGGCCCTGCCAGCACCGGCAGGCCCGAACGGTCGGCCGTGCGCTGGCACAGCAGCTCGTTGAGCGCGCCACCCCCGACGATATGGATCGTGCGCACGTCGACGCCGCCGATGCGGGCGGCTCGGCGAGATGCGTCGGCGAACGCCTGGGCCAGCGATTCGACGATCGACCGGGCGTACTCCGCCCGCGAGCGCGGGGGAGCGACGCCGTGCTCATCGAACCACGCGTCGATCCGTGCGGGCATGTCGCCGGGCGGCATGAAGCGCGGGTCGTTGACGTCGAAGACGGGCACGTCGCCCGAGACGTCTTCGGCCGCGTCGAGCAGTGACGCAAGGTCGATGCGTTCACCGGCGCGCTCCCACGTGCGCACGGTCTCGCTCAGCACCCACAGACCCATCACGTTGTGCAGCAGTCGCACGCGGCCATCGACGCCGCCCTCGTTGGTGAAGTTCGCCGCGAGAGCCTCGGGCGACAGCACCGGGCGGTCGACCTCGACGCCGACCAGGCCCCACGTTCCGCACGAGATGTACGCGGCGGCATCCGCTTGCATCGGCACCGCCACGACCGCCGATGCGGTGTCATGCGAGCCGACCGCGGTCACGGACACGCCCTCGGGTGCGCCGATCGACGCGGCGACCCGCTCCGACAGAGCGCCCAGGCGCTCGCCGGGAGCGATGAGCGGGGGAAGAATGCCGCGCGGCACGCCTGCAGCCGCCAGCAGGTCGGCTGCCCAGTCGCCGTCGCGGAGCAGCCCGGTCGTCGAGGCGTTCGTCAGCTCGGCGCGGGCGATGCCGGTCAGCCAGTAGCCGATGAGGTCGGGCACGAGCAACGCCGCGTCGGCGAACTCGAGCACGTCGCGCGGCTCGGCGGCGAACTGATAGAGCGAGTTGAACGGGAGGAACTGCAGGCCGTTGCGGGCGAAGAGCTCGGCGTGCGGCATCCGCTCGTGAACCGCCGTGACACCGCGCTCGGTGCGCGCATCGCGGTAGTGGAACGGCTCACCCAACAGGCGCCCATCGCGCAGCAGACCGTAGTCGACGGCCCACGAGTCCACCCCGATGGTGCGGATGCCGGGAGCCTGGCGGAACGCTTCGCGCAGCCCGTTCAGGGCGCTGCCGTACAGCCCCAGGATGTTCCAGTGCAGCCCGTCCGAGGTCTGCACGGGGTCGTTCGCGAACCGTGCGACCTGCGTGAGCTCGAGCGTGTCGGTGCCGACGTGGCCGACGACGACACGGCCGCTCGTGGCGCCGAGGTCGACGGCGGCGACCGCGCCCGTCGTGCTCATCGCAGGAATGCCGCGGCGACGCCGGAGTCGACCGGGATGTGCAGGCCGGTCGTACGGCTCAGCTCGGGTCCGGTGAGGACGTACACGGCGTCGGCCACGTTCTCGGGCACGACCTCACGCTTGAGGATCGTGCGGTTGGCGTAGAACTGACCCAGGTCCTGCTCGGCGACGCCGTAGGTCGCGGCGCGGTTCGCGCCCCAGCCGCTGGCGAAGATGCCGGAGCCTCGCACGACGCCGTCGGGGTTGATGCCGTTGACCTTCACGCCGTGCTCACCGAGCTCGACCGCGAGGAGCCGCACCTGGTGGGCCTGGTCGGCCTTCGTCGCGGAGTAGGCGATGTTGTTGGGACCCGCGAAGACGGAGTTCTTCGACGAGATGTAGATGACGTCGCCGCCCATGCCCTGCTCGATGAGCGCCTTCGCGGCGGCTTTCGAGACGAGGAACGAGCCCTTCGCCATGACGTCGTGCTGCAGGTCCCAGTCCTTCTCGGTGGTCTCCAGCAGCGGCTTCGAGAGCGACAGGCCCGCGTTGTTGACGACGAGGTCGATGCCGCCGAATGCCAGCACGGTCGCGTCGATCGCCGCCTGGACGCCATCGGCGTCGGCGACGTTCGCGGCGACGCCGATCGCGACGTCGGTGTTGCCGAGCTCGGCGGCCACGGCCTGCGCCTTCTCGAGGTCGAGGTCGGCGACGACGACGCACGCGCCCTCGGCGGCGAGACGGGTGGCGATGGCCTTGCCGATCCCGGATGCCGCACCCGTCACGAACGCGATGCGGCCCTGGTGCGTCTTGGGCTTGGGCATGCGCTGCAGCTTGGCCTCTTCGAGAGCCCAGTACTCGATGCGGAACTTCTCGGCATCGGAGATGGGAGCGTACGTCGACAGCGACTCGGCGCCACGCATGACGTTGATCGCGTTGACGTAGAACTCGCCGGCGACACGTGCCGTCTGCTTGTTCGCGCCGTACGAGAACATGCCGACACCGGGCACGAGAACAATGAGCGGGTCGGCGCCGCGGATCGCGGGGGAGTCTGCCGAAGCGTGGGCGTCGTAGTACGCCTGGTAGTCCTTGCGGTACTGCTCGTGCAGCTCTTTGAGGCGCGCGATGGAGTCTTCGATCGACGCATCTGCGGCGAGGTCGAGCAGCATCGGCTTGACCTTGGTGCGCAGGAAGTGGTCGGGGCAGCTCGTGCCGAGCTCGGCGAGAGCGGGTGCCTTCTCGGACGCGAGGAAGTCCAGGACGACATCGGAGTCGGTGAAGTGGCCGACCATGGGCTTGTCGGTCGACGCGAGGCCGCGGATCGTGGGGGCCAGAGCCGCCGCTTTCGCACGGCGCTCCGTCTCGGGGAGGGCGGCGAATCCGGCGCGGACACCACCGAACGGCTCGGCCTTGCCGTTCTCATCGAGGTACTTCTGTGCCGTTTCGATGATCCACAGCGAGTTCGCCTCCGCCTCGTCGGACGTGTCGCCCCACGCGGTGATGCCGTGGCCGCCGAGGATCGTGCCGATCGCCTGCGGGTTCTTCGCCTTGATCTCGGCGATGTCCAGACCCAGCTGGAAACCGGGGCGACGCCACGGGACCCAGACGACCTTGTCTTCGAAGATCGTCGCCGTGAGCTCTTCGCCGTCAGCTGCAGTCGCGATCGCGATGCCCGAATCCGGATGCAGATGGTCGACGTGCGCCGCATCGACGAGGCCGTGCATCGCCGTGTCGATCGACGGGGCAGCACCGCCCTTGCCGTGCAGGCAGTAGTCGAACGCTGCGACCATCTCATCCTCGCGGTCCACACCGGGGTACACGTCGACGAGCGAGCGGAATCGGTCCAGGCGCAGCACCGCGAGACCCGTCTCGGTCAGGGTGCCCAGGTCACCGCCCGAGCCCTTGACCCACAGCAGCTCGACGGGCTCTCCCGTGACGGGGTCGATTTCGGACCCCTTGGCCGACGTGTTGCCGCCGGCGTAGTTGGTGTTGCGGGCGTCGGCACCGAGGCGGTTGCTGCGTGCGATCAGCTGTGCGGGAATCGAGTCGGTCATCACGGAGCCTCCAGTACGCGGATGTTCATTCGTGTGAAGTATGACAAGAAATGATCAAGCCTGCAATGGTCAGCGCAGGTCGACCACATCGCGCAGCGCGCGCAACCGCTCGTCTGTCGGGTCGAGCTCCGTCACCAGAAGATCGATCTGCTCCCAGTCGAAGCTGCGGGCGACATCGCGTTCACCGATCTTCGATGAGTCCAGGAGAAGCACGATGCGCTCCGCGGCGCGGGCGAACTCCTGCTTCACCTGAGCTTCGGACAGCGACACATCCATCGATCCGAGCTCGGCGTGCACCCCGCTCGCGCTCGTGAAGAAGGTGGAGTAGCTCATCGATGCCGCCGCCCGGCAGGCGAGCGGCCCGACGAGGCTGTCGGTAGAGGCTTCGGCCTGGCCGCCCGTGAGCAGAGCGTTCACAGAACCGGCGCGACGCACGGCGGAGAAGTTCTCCCAGGAGTTCGTGGCAACCGTCAGCTCGTCGGTGCCGGTGAGGGTGGCCGCGAGCGCTCCCACCGTCGTCGACGCATCCATCGCGATCGCGCCGGCGCGCGGCACGAGGTCGGCGGCCTTGCGGGCGATGAGCGCCTTCGCGTCGCGCTGCAGATTGCTGCGCACGCCGAACCTCTGCGGTCCCGGAGCGGTGATCGCGCCCCCACGCACGCGGCGCACCAGGCCTGAGGTCTCGAGTTCGAGCAGGTCTCGGCGGATCGTCATGGCCGACACGTCGAATGCCGCCGCCGCTTCGGTGAGGCTCACTGCTCCCTGTTCCTCCACGAGGTGGGCCAGGGCCTGCCGTCGCCTCTCGCTGTCCAGGGAGCTCGTGGTCGACATGACGTCGACATTGCTCCATCAGCGGTCATCGCACAACTTCTGGATGCATCCGACGTACTTGTTGCATCGCACGAGCGCCTTTGCTAGATTCACTGAATCACAAAAGGTTCAATGAACCCAAGTGCAGCCTGAGAGACAGCGACGTCGAACGGAGACGTCACAAAGGAGTGAGAAATGGCGAATGCCGGGCCCTACGAGAACGTCACGAGTGCGGAGACCGCGATCGAGCGCGCCATGGACGCCTCGGGTGGCGTCCTTTCGCTCGCGCCCGCCTGGGTGCCGCGCTCGTTCTGCACCCCGGGCCGCCGCATCCGCCTGCACCCGGATGACTACTTCCCGCTCGGCAAAGACCGGGGCGGCATCGACGAGCGCTGGCTCGCAAGCGCCATCCGCGCCGAGAACGGGCCGCGCACCGACCCGTTCGAGGGACTGAGCCTCGTGCGCGACCCCGACGGCAACGTCATCCCGTTCGACGAGTTCATCGCGCACTTCCGTGGCGAAGCGATCGGCGGGCTGTGGGATTCGCACGGCCTGTGGCCGATGTACTCGAAGTTCTTCGACAACGAGTTCCCGCTGCCCTTCCACATCCACCACCGCGACGAGCACGCCGCCCTGGTCGGCAAGCCCGGCAAGCCCGAGGCGTACTACTTCCCGGCGCAGATGAACAACCACGGCGGTCAGTTCCCGTACACGTTCTTCGGCCTCCACCCCGAGGTGACGAAGGATCAGCTGCGTGAGAAGCTCGCCGGATTCCTGCGCGGTGGAGACAACCGCATCACCGACCTGTCGAAGGCCTACCGGATCACGCCCGGCACGGGGTGGGACGTTCCCGCCGGCATCCTGCACGCCCCGGCCAGCATGTGCACGTACGAGCCGCAGGCCGCCTGCGACGTCTTCGCGATGACCGAGTCCTGGTCGAACAACCGTGAGGTCGGCGACGAGCTGCTGTGGAAGGACGTGCCCGACGACCGCGTCGGCGACCTCGACTTCATCGTCGAGCTGGTCGACTGGGAGCGCAACGTCGACCCCGACTTCTGGAGCCACCGCTTCACGCCCCCCGTCGAGACGGTGGCCAGCGCGCGCGCCGCAACGCCCGACTACGTCGAGAAGTGGATCACCTACCGCTCGCCCGCGTTCAGCGCGAAGGAGCTCACGGTGCGCCCCGGTGGAGCTGTCACGGTCGACGAGAACGATGCGTACGGTCTCGTCGCGGTCGGCGGCCGCGGAACCATCAACGGCCAGTCCCTCGCTGCGATCAGCTCGATCCGATACGGCCAGTTCTCGTCCGACGAGTTCTTCGTCACGGCATCCGCAGCCTCGGCGGGCGTCACGGTCGTCAACGAGTCCGCGACCGAAGACCTCGTCATCCTCAAGCACTTCGGCCCCGGCAGCGCGCAGCTGAACGCCGAGCGCGGAGAGCTGGGACTGTAGATGCCCGGCACGGCGGAGCTCTTCGGCGTCGACCTCACCGAGGCGCGGCGGCGGATCGGCACGCTCGCGCAGATCGCCCGGATCGACGAGTTCACTGAGACGCAGGGCGCGGCGCGCGGCGCTCGCCGCATCCGTGTCGACACAGGCGGCGGTCTGTCGTTCGAGGTGCACCCGGATCGGGCGATGGACCTCGGCCAGGTGACGTTCCGCGGAACTCCCTTGGCCTGGATGTCGCCGGTCGGCATCGGCGCGCCCGCCCACACGCACGACGTCGGCATGGACTGGCTGCGGGCGTTCGGAGGCGGGCTCCTCACGACCTGCGGTCTGGACTCGTTCGGTCCGCCGACGAGCGAGGACGGCGTGGACTACCCCATGCACGGCCGGATCAGCTCGATACCTGCGACGATCACGCGCGCGCAGGTCGCTGACGACGGGATCGTCATCGAGGGCGAGGTGCGGCAGGCGTCGGTGTTCGGGGAGAACCTCGTTCTGCGCCGCCGGATCCACGCTGACCTCGGCGGCTCGGTCATCCGCATCGACGACACCGTGACCAACGAGGACTCGCGCTCGGCCGGTCACATGGTGCTCTACCATTGCAATCTCGGCTGGCCGCTGCTCTCGGAGGACGCCGTGCTGCGGATCCCGTCCGCGGCCGTCACTCCGCGGGACGCGGCCGCAGAAGCCGGCGTCGCGAGCTGGCATGAGCTGTCGGCACCCACGCGCGACTACGCCGAGCAGGTGTTCCGTCATGACTTCCGCGATCAGGGTTTCGCCGAAGTCTCGGTGGACAACCCCGAACGCGACGTGCGTCTCGCCATCAGGTTCGACACCAAGACGCTGCCGGGCCTGCACCAGTGGAAGATGCTCGGCGAAGGTCACTACGTGCTCGGGCTCGAACCCGTGAACGTCGATTGGAGCAGGGGGCGCGCCACCGCGCGCAGTGAAGGCGTCCTGCCTGAGCTGCAGCCGGGGGAGTCGGTGTCCTATGCCATCGAGATCGATGCCGGGCCCAGCCGCGCGCGCGGCGCGAAGAGGAAGGAGTCGGCATGAGTGTGCCCGCCCTGGAGATGCGGGGGATCTCGAAGTCGTTCCCCGGCGTCAAGGCGCTGTCAGACGTGGACCTGGTCGTCGAACCCGGCGAAGTCCACGCCATCGTCGGTGAGAACGGCGCCGGCAAGTCCACCCTCATGAAGATCCTCGCCGGGGTCTACCAGCCCGATGCCGGCTCGGTCGCCCTGGCGGGCGAACGCGTGCGGATCTCGGGTCAGCTGGATGCGCGGCGCCGCGGCATCGGCATGGTCTATCAGGAGCTCAACCTGGTGCCCGACCTATCCGTGGCCGAGAACATCACCCTGGGGGCCACGCCGTCGAGACTCGGCATCGTGCGCCGTCGCGCGCTCTTCGAGTCCGCCCGTGCGGTCCTTGACGCTCTCGACGCTCGGATCGACCCGCGCGCACGTCTCGGATCGCTGACGGTGAGCCAGCAGCAGCTGGTCGAGATCGCCAAGGCCTACGCCGCCCGCCCCCAGATCATGGTGCTCGATGAGCCCACGTCGTCGCTGAGCGAGCACGAGGCGCAGGCGCTCTTCCGTGTCATCCGCACGATGCGCGCCGACGGAATCGCCATCATCTACATCAGCCACCGCCTGCGCGAAGTGCTCGACCTGGCCGACCAGGTCACGGTGCTGCGCGACGGCCGTCAGATCGAGACGCGGCCCGCATCGGGGCTGACCGCGACCGAGATGATCACCCTCATGGTCGGGCGCGATCTGACCGACGTCTTCCCCAAGCGCGACGTGCCGATCGGAGACGTCGTGCTCGAGATCGACGGCCTCAGCCGCTCGGGTGCCTTCGACGACGTCTCGCTCACGGTGCGCGCCGGCGAGATCGTCGGTCTCGCGGGCCTCGTCGGTGCCGGCCGGACCGAGGTCGCGCGCGCCGTCTTCGGCCTGGACGCCGCCGATGCCGGAACGGTGCGTATCAACGGCGCGGATGTGCGCGTCCGCAGTCCGCGCGCAGCGGTCAACGCGGGCATCGCCTACGTCCCCGAGGATCGCAAGCGCGACGGGATTATCCCCGAAGCATCCATCAAAGACAACATCGCCCTGCCCGTGCTGCCCAAGGTGAGCTCGGCCGGCTGGATCTCGTCGCGGCGCGAGCGCGACCTCGCGCGAAACGAGGTCGACGCACTCGGGGTCTCCCCGCCCGTCATCGAGCGCGCCGTGAGCACGCTCAGCGGCGGCAATCAGCAGAAGGTCGTCATCGCGAAATGGCTCGCGACGCACCCGGACGTGCTGCTGCTGGACGAACCGACGCGCGGGGTCGACGTCGGCGCGAAGGCCGACATCCACACGATCATCGGCGAGCTCGCCGCCCAGGGGGTCGCGATCCTGCTCATCTCGTCCGAGCTTCCCGAGGTTCTCGCCGTCAGCGATCGCGTCTATGTCCTTCACGAAGGGCGCGTGTCGGCCGAGTTCGACCGCGCCGACGCCGACGAAAGATCCGTCATGCACGCCGCTACCGGAGAGGTATCGCAATGACCTCATCGACCGCGCCCACGCGGGCGCAGACCAACACGACCCGATCGGGCGACCGCCTGACCAAGAGCAGCGCGCTCTCGCGCATCGGCCCCTGGATCGGCATGCCTGTCGGCATCGTTCTGCTGCTGATCGTGGGGTCGGTCCTGTCGGACCGGTTCCTGAGCATCGGCAACCTGACGAACGTCCTCATCAACATCTCGATCCTCGGCGTCATCGTCGTCGGGATGACCTTCGTCTTCATCACCCGCGGCCTCGCCGACCTCTCGGTGCCGGCGACCGTCGCCGTCGGTGCGATCCTCGTGCTCGGACTGCAGCCGATGATGGGCACGATCCCGGCGGCGCTCGTGGCGATCCTCGCGGCCCTCGCCGCCGGAGTCGTCAATGGTCTCCTCATCGGCTATGCGGGCATCAACCCCGTCATCACAACGCTCGCCGTCGGCACGATCGTGCTGGGCATCGCGCAGTGGAGCGTGGGTGGCGTCATCGTCTACGGCAGCGACCCCGAGGCGCAGGCCTTCCTCAACGGTCGCATCTTCGGCATCCCCGTCATCGTGCTGGTCTTCCTCGCGGTTGCGATCATCGGGCACCTCGTGCTCTCGCGCACCGTTCTCGGGCGCTGGGTGTATGCGGCTGGTGGGAACCCGGACGCGACGCGGGCCAGTGCCGTGCCTCTCTTCTTCACGCGTGGTGCGGCCTTCGTGCTGACCGCAGGTTTGGCCGGAATGGCCGGCGTGCTGCTCGGGGTGACGCTGCAGACCGCGCGCCCCGGCATCGGAATCGGCTACGAGTTCGACGCGATCACGGCCGTCGTCGTGGGTGGCGTCAGCCTCCTCGGCGGATCCGGCAGCATCCCGCGCGCGATCGGCGGACTGCTCTTCGTCGCGCTCCTCAACAACATCCTCGTGCTGCAGGGCGTGCCCACCGCGGTGCAGGGCATCGCCAAGGGCGCGCTCATCGTGGCGGCCGTCTCGCTCGATGTCTACCTCCGCCGGAAGGGAGGCCGATCATGACCCGTACCTCGTCGAATCGGATCACCGACAGTGTCGTGTTCCTGAGCCTCGTGCGCTATCGCGTCATCGTCATCCTCGTCGCGACCCTCGTGCTGTCGGCCTCGTTCGTGCCCGGCTTCTTCGAAGGCCGCACGCTCAGCCTCGGCATCGACCGTGTCGCGACGATGGGACTCCTCGCGATCGGTCTGACCGTCGTGCTGATCGCCGGCCAGCTCGACCTCTCGGGCGGGGCGATCCTCGCCCTCTCGGGTATCGCCGCCATCGGATTGCAGCCCGCTCTCGGTCAGATCCCGGCGGCCCTCGTCGGCGTCGCGGTCGCCATGGCCGCGGGCGCCATCAACGGCGTGCTCGTGGTCGTGCTCAAGATCAACTCGCTCGTCGCGACCCTCGCGACGATGGTGTTCTTCCGGGCCGTATGCCACCTCATCACCGACTCCCGGCCCCTCAGCGGCACGGACCCGTTCTTCGGTATCCCGCTCACCCAGCCCGTCGCGGGCACCGTGTCCGCTCGCGTGCTGCTGTTCCTCGCGCTCATCGTCCTGCTGCACTTCTGGCTGACGCGCAGCGTCGGCGGACGCAACCTGTTCGCCGTCGGCAGCAACGCGGCCAGCGCGACGGCCAGCGGCGTGCGCTCCAACGCGTACCTGTTCGGCGCCTTCGTGTTCAGCGGGATGATGGCCGGCGTCGCCGGTGTGACGTTCAGCATCGCCTCGAACACCGGCTCACCCGTCTTCGGCGACACGATCGTGCTGACTGCGATCGCGGCCGTCGTGATCGGTGGCACGCGGCTCGAGGGCGGCGTCGGCTCGGCGCTGGGAACCCTGGGCGGTCTGCTGACCCTCGCGGCGCTGACGACGGCGATGGAGTACCAGAGCGTGCCCGCCTACGTGCAGGACATCGTGACCGGCTGCATCCTGCTGCTTCTGATCCTGCTCGACCGCTTCACCTTCGCGAAGCAGGGTGTCGACCTCTCCCTGTCGTCGCTCGCGCGACGGCTCCGACGACGGAGGTCGGGCGCGCAGAAAGACACCACCCAAGAGATCGAAAGGACGATCGCATGAAGAAGAAGTTCCTGTTCGGCGGAGCCGTGCTGTCAGCGGCGATGCTGCTCGCCGGATGCGCCGGCTCGGCAGACACCGGATCCGGCTCGACAGACGGCGAGGCCGCAGGCTCCGGCAAGGAGATCTGCTACATCACGGCAGCCGAATCGCACGCCTACGCCACCCCCGCCAACGAGGCCTTCCTCGCCGCCGCCGAGGAGGCAGGCGCCAAGGTCACGATGCTCAGTCAGGACTTCGACGTCCAGACCGGCACCGAGCAGCTCTCGACGTGCATCGGCCGCAACCCCGACGGCATCGTGCTGTGGCCGCTCGACCCGCAGGCCTACATCCCGGGCCTCATCCAGGCGCAGTCGGCTCAGATCCCGGTCGTGCTGATCAACTCGCCGATGGATGACGAGGCGCTCAAGCTCGTCGCGAGCTTCACGGGCCCCGACGTCTACGAAGAGGGCGTGCTATCGGCCGACGCGATGAACGACGCGCTCGGAGGCGAAGGAAACGTCGTCATCATCGCCGGCCAGGCAGGCAACGGCACGAGCATCGGTCGCAGCGACGGCTTCACCGACCGTCTCGATGAGCTCGGATCGGGCATCGAGATCCTGCAGTCGGTGAATGCCGACTTCGACCAGCAGAAGGCGCTCGTCGCCAGCCGCGACCTCATCACGCGCTTCGGCGACGACATGGACGGCGTCTATGCGAGCGATGACACGATGGCACGCGGCTTCATCGACGCGTGGACCGAGTCGGGCCGTGACCTCGCCGACATCCCCGTGATCGTCGGCATCAACGGCCAGGCGGATGCGTTCGCGTCCATCAAGGCCGGTCACTTCTACGCGACGATCCTGCAGTCGCCCGTCGAGGACGGCCAGCTCGCGCTGGAGACGATCCTCAAGGTCGCCGGCGGCGAGACGGTCGACGCGCGTCTGCCGATCCCGCTTACCGTGGTCACGATCGACAATGTCGACGACGTGGAGCCCGCTTTCTGAGTCGGACTCTTATGAAGGGGCGGATGCTGCAGCAGCATCCGCCCCTTCGTGTTCTGTCAGGTCGATTCGCGCACGACCAGGTCGGGTTCGAGGACGACGTGATTCGTCCTCGGGCTGCGCTGGGGGCTGTCGATGAGATGCATGATCATCTCGACCGCGGTCCGGCCCAGCTGTGCGCGCGGCTGCGCCACGGTCGTCAGGGGCACGGCGCCCACTTCGGACCACACGACGTTGTCGTAACCGACGATCGCGAGATCCTCGGGCACGCGCAGTCCGCCGTGCGTGACCGACTGGAGCAGGCCCAACGCGATGACGTCGTTGGCGCACAGCACCGCCGTCGGTCGCTTGTCAGGCTGTCGTGCCAGCAGGGCCCGCCCCGCCGCACGGCCTTCGTCGACGGTCCAGGACTCGGTCGAGAGCAGTTCGAGAGTGATGTCGCCCGCCGTGCGGTCGACGACCTCGCGCGCCCCCTCGTAGCGCATGCGCACCTTGGGGGAGCGGTGCGGGTGCCCGACGTACGCGATGCGCCGGTGCCCGCGGTCGATGAGGTGCTGTGCTCCCGCGCGCCCGCCGTGCCCGTCGTCGACGACGACCGACCAGCAGTCGCGATCATCGCCGACCCGGTCGACGAAGACCATCGGCACGCCACGATCGCGCAGCATCTCGAGGCGGGAGCTGTTCTCGTCGACGGGCGAGATGATGATGCCCTGCACGCGCTGCTGCACGAGCAGGTCGAGGTTCTGCGACTCGCGCACGGCGTCGTACGCGCTGTTGCAGACGACGACACCGAGTCCCAGCTCGCGGCTGAGCTGCTCGGCGCCGAGAGCGACATCGACGAAGAACGGATTGTCGAGGTTGGCGACCACGACGCCGATCGTGCGTGTGCGGCCGGCGCGGAACTGCCGCGAGCTCTGGTCGGGCACGAAATCGAGTTCAGCGATCGCGCGGACGACCTTCTCGCGCGTTTCGGCGCGCACGTAGGACGGGCGGTTCAGCACGTTGCTGACCGTGCCGGCCGAAACGCCGGCAAGCCGTGCGACGTCGCGGATCGTTGCCATCAGAAAGTCCGCTCGTCGTCGCGGGGCTGGTTCATTGAACGATAGTAGCGCCGCGGGCTGCTCCCCGCGCCGATTCGGGGTGTTGGCTTGTGTGAGAACCTGTGCGATTCAGGGTGTGAAGTCTCTATGATGTGAGTGTGAAGTCGCTCGCCGCAGAGGAACGTGCCGCCTGGCTGCTCGAGCAGCTGCGGACGTCGAAGTCGGTGACACTCTCCGACGCCGCTGCCGCCCTCGACGTGAGTGAGATGACGGTCCGTCGCGACCTCTCGGATCTTGAGGCCTCGGGCATCGCCCGTCGCGTGCGTGGAGGCGCGGTGTATCTCGGGCCCGTGAGCTTTTCGGGTCGCGAGCGATCGCACTCCGAAGAGAAGGCGGTCATCGCCGAGAAGCTCCTGGCGCTCGTGCCGCCCGCGGGCGTCATCGCGATGGATTCGTCGACGACGATGCACCGGCTCGCGCTCGCGCTCACGGCGGCCGAAGATCTCACGGTCGTGACCAACGGCCTCTCGACCTTCCAGGCGCTGCAGGACATCCCCGGTGTCACCGCGATCCTCACGGGCGGGGCGGCCGACCGGCGGTCGGATTCGCTCGTGGGTCCCGTCGCGACGGCGTTCCTCGAGAGCATGCGCTTCAGTGCATTCTTCGCCTCGACGGCCGCGCTCGACGAGCGGGCATGCTACGAGGACACGCTCGAAGAGGCCGAGATCAAGCGCGCTTTCGCCCGCTCCTCGTCGACCGTCGTGGTCGGTGCGCACGCCGACAAGCTCGACGGGGATGCGACCGCGGCATCGATCGGCCTCGCCCGACTCTCCGTCCTCGCGACGGATCTGACCCCGTCGTCCGCAGAACTGCGGCCCTACGCGCAGATCGTCGCGACCATCCTCTGAGGCGCCTCGCGCGCACCGGCGCTCGGCGTGCCTCGTCACGCGCGCCGCTGTGCGATTGTGTGAGCGTGCGCAGCAAAGTTGACAAAAACTAACACGGTGTCACAGACTGACGACACCGCAAATCCACAAAGGAGTGCTCCGTGGTGATGAACCTGCAGGCGACCCGCTGGGAAAGGCCGACCCCATGACCGACGTCGTCGCGCATGCCGTCGAGCACCGACCGATCACGCTGCAGGCATCGGGGATCACAAAGCTCTATCCCGGCGTCACGGCCCTCCAGGACGTCTCGCTCGACCTGCGCCCCGGCGAGGTCCACGCCATCGTCGGTGAGAACGGCGCCGGAAAGTCAACGCTCATCAAGGTGCTCTCGGGCGCCGTCGCCCCCTCTGCGGGATCGATCGTCGTCGACGGCGAGGAGCACGCGGCGCTGACCCCGGCGTCGGCGCAGGAGCTCGGCATCGCAGTCATCTACCAGGAGTTCACGCTCGTCCCGACGCTCAACGCGATGGAGAACGTGTTCCTCGGGCACTACCCGAAGCGCGGACCGGTCCTTGACCGCAAGCGCATGGCGGCCGAATCCGCCGCGCTCTTCCAGCGCCTCGGAGTCAAGATCGACCCCGCTGTGCTCGTGAGCGATCTGACGACGGGCTACCAGCAGATCGTCGAGATCGCCAAGGCCCTCTCGCGCAAGGCGCGACTGCTCATCATGGACGAGCCGTCGGCGCCGCTCACGGCTGCCGAGGTCGAGGCCATGTACCTCGTCGTCGACGCCCTCAAGGCCGAGGGGATGACGATCGTCTACATCTCCCACCGCATGGAGGAGATCTTCCGCCTGTCCGACCGCGTGAGCGTGCTGCGCGATGGCCAGTACATCGCGACGATGGACACCGCCGAGACGAACCGTCGTGAGCTCATCACCCTCATGGTCGGACGCGAGCTCACCGAAGGCTACCCGGTGCGCGACTTCGAACCCGGCGCGGTCTCGCTGCGCGTGTCCGGCCTGACGGGCAACGGCGTGCGGGACATCTCCTTCGAGGCGCGCTCGGGAGAGATCCTCGGCTTCGCCGGCCTCATCGGCGCCGGCCGCACCGAGCTCATGGAGCTGCTTTTCGGCGCCAAGCCCATCGAGGCCGGCGCCGTTACCCTCGACGGCGAATCCGTCATCTCGCGCACGCCGATCCAGGGCATCCGCAATCGGATCGCGCTCGTCCCCGAGGACCGCAAACGCCACGGTCTCGTGCTGCCCTTCTCGATCCGCGACAACATCACGCTGCCGCTTCTGAAGGACATCGCGCGCGCGGGTGTGCTGAGGCCCCGCGTCGAAGACGACCTCGCCGCCCGGTACATGGAGGAGCTGCGCATCAAGGCGCCGTCGGCCGACGAGATCGTCGGGAACCTGTCGGGCGGCAACCAGCAGAAGGTCGTGCTGGCGAAATGGCTCGCGACAGACCCCTCGGTGCTGATCTTCGACGAGCCCACGCGCGGCATCGATGTCGGCGCTCGCGCCGAGATCTACCAGATCATCAATCGCCTTGCCGAAGAGGGCAAGACGATCCTCATGATCTCCTCCGACATGGAGGAGCTCATCGGCATGTCCGACCGCATCGTCGTGCTTCGCGAAGGCGAACAGCAGGGCACGCTGCGCAAGGGCGAAATCAATCAGGAGGCCGTCATGGTCCTCGCCGCTGAAGGAGTGGTGGAATGAAGCTCAAATTCATGCCGAGGCTGAAGGATCTCGGCATCGTCCTCGTGCTGGTCGCCCTCGTCGTGGCGTTCAGCATCCTGACGCCCAACTTCCTCGATCCGAACAACGTCTTCAACATCGCGCGTCAGATCGCCACGCTCGGCATCGTCGCGGTGGGCTTCTCGTTCGTGCTGATCACCGGCGGTATCGACCTCTCCGTCGGGTACCAGATCTCGCTCAACGTCGTCGTGACGGGCATCCTGATGGCGCAGGTGGGTCTGCCCTGGTACCTCGCGGTGCTCGCGGCTCTCGTGCTCGGCACGCTGATCGGCATCGTGAACGGCCTCATCATCACCTACACCGGCGTCGCACCGCTCATCGTCACGCTCTCGATGATGATGATCCTGAACGGTGCGAGCTACCTCGTGTCCAAGGGCCTGCCGATCTTCGGGTTCCCCGCGGAGTTCTCGCTCATCGGGCAGGGTGCTCTGTACGGCATCCCGATCTCGCTGCTGATCCTGCTCGTGGTCTGGGCCGTCGGTCTGTTCATCCTCAACAAGACGTCGGTCGGTCGTTACTTCTACGCGATCGGTAACAACGCCGAGGCTGCCCGACTCTCGGGCGTCAACACGCGGCGCACGATCATCCTGGTCTACGCGCTCAGCGGCCTGTTCACCGCGATCGGCGCCGTCCTGCTTCTCAGTCGTCTCAACTCGGCGCAGTCCGCGACCGGCGCGGGCTTCGAGTTCAGTGTGCTGACGGCCTGCGTCCTCGGCGGCATCAGCGTCATGGGTGGCCGCGGAAGCCTGTTCGGCGCCTTCGTCGGCGTCATGATCGTCGGCGTCCTCGACAACGGACTCGTCCTGATGAACGTCAGCGAGTACGTCCAGCTCGTCATCAAGGGTGTCATCCTCATGACCGCCGTCATCTACGACGCGATGTCCAAGAACTCCAAGGGCCGCCCGAAGCAGATCGGCGGTGTCGCCCTGCGCACGCCGAAGATCCCGGCGACCGCGTGAACTCTCCCCTCGACGCCGGACGCGAGTCCGGAGCGAACCCCATGAAAGGAACCTCAATGAAGAAGCTCGGCATGTTCGCCGTCGCCGCCGTGGCGGCCCTGACCCTGACCGGCTGCGCCGGCGCCGTCACGACACCCGGATCGGGTGACGGCGGATCGACCGCCGGAGACTCCGACACGTACACCGTCGGAATCACCTTCTCGGACCTGAGCAACCCCGTGTGGGCCGAGCTTGTGCAGGAGGCCGAGTCCTACGGCGCCGAGCAGGGGCTCGAGGTCACCTACGTCGACGCGACGAGCGACGCATCGAAGCAGGTCACGCAGATCGAGAACTTCATCCAGCAGGGTGTCGACTCGATCATCATCTGCGCGGTCGATTCGAAGGCTCTCGTCGACGTGACCAAGCGGGCGCAGGATGCCGGCATCGACGTCATCGGCTACACCCAGGTCCTCGACAACTACGACGCGCAGTACCTCGTCGATGCCTACAACACCGGCTACGCCAACGGCGAGGCCGCCGCGAAGTGGATCAACGCCAACTTCGACGCCGCGGAGACGGTCGAGTGGGGCCTCATGGACCTGCCCACCTTCCCCGAGATCATCGATCGCGCGAACGGCATTAAGGACGCCATCGCCGAGCTCGCGCCCAATGCGAAGCTCGTCGCCACGGCTCCCGCGCTGACCGCAGAGGACGGCGTCTCGAACGCCGAGAACTTCCTGCAGGCCAACCCCAACATGAAGGTCATCGCGACGATCGGCGGCGGCGGCGCCGTCGGCGGCAACGAGGGCGTCAAGTCGGCCGGTGTCACCGACTACGAGTCGTTCGGTCTCTTCGGGATCGACGCGACCGAGAACGAGATCCAGAACATCCTGAAGGGCGACCCCGCCAAGACGACCATCAGCCTGGGCGGCGGCAAGGCTCACGGGCGCACGCTGATCGACATGGCAGTTGCGCTCCTCGCGGGCGAGGAGATCGAGAAGGACCAGTTCATGCCGGTCACGGTCATCGACAAGGACAACGCTCAGGAGTACTACGACGAGGTCTTCGGCGGATGATCGCCGGCCGCCCCGCCGATGATGCACCGGCGGGGCGGCACCACCGCGTCAAAGCCGCGTCCGCGCGGCGAACCGCGGGGCTCCCGCCTCACGACAGACTGCCGACGCGACGTCGTCGGCGAAAGGACAGATCATGCCGCGCATCCTCGCTGCGGGCGACCGGTTCATCCGATCCAGCCTCTTCCGCTCGTCGCTCGAGCGGGCGATCCCTCAGCCCCTCGACATCGCCGAGCTCGAGTTCATCTGGCCCGACGAGCCTTTCGGCCGGGTCGGCGAGGTCGACGAGGCCTCCGGCAGCGAGGACGAGATCATCGCGGCGCTCGAGGGAGTGACGGCGATCGTCACGCAGCTCGCGCCGCTCACCGAGCGCGTCCTCGCGGCATCCACCGATCTGAAGATCATCGGTGTCTCGCGCGGCGGCCCCACGAACGTGAACCTCGACGCGGCGCGACGTTTCGGCATCGCCGTCGCAAACGTGCCCGGCCGCAACGGCATTGCGACCGCCGAGATGTCCATCGGCCTCGCCCTCGCGCTGCTGCGCCGGATCCCCCTCGCCCAGGCCAGCATGCTCCGCGACGAATGGCGCGGCGACCTCTACCGCTCGGACGCGGTGGGCCGCGAAGTCTCCGGGTCGGTCGTCGGCCTCCTGGGCGCCGGCGCCGTCGGCGCGCACGTCGCCCGCGTCTTCGCCGCGATGGGCGCACGCGTGCTCGTGTTCGACCCCTACCTTCCGGCCGGTGTCCTGGATGACATCGTCGAACGCGTCTCCGACATCGACGACGTCTTCCGCCGCGCCGACCTCATCTCGGTGCACGCGCGACTCACGCCCGAGACTCGACACCTGGTCAACAGCGAGCGTCTCGCGCTCATGCAGCCGGGATCCCTTCTCGTCAACGCCGCGCGCGGCGGACTCGTCGACTACGACGCCGTCGCGGCGTCGATCGACGCCGGCCGCCTCGGCGGCGCCGCATTCGACGTGTACCCCGACGAGCCCGTCGACTTCGGGCACCGTCTGTTCGAGCTTGCGAAGAGCGACGCCGACGTCGTCGTGACGCCGCATATCGCGGGCGCGAGCCAGGAGACCGCGCAGCGCGCGGCAGACGGAGTCGCCGAAGAGGTGCGGCGCTACCTCGCGGGCGAGCCGCTGCTGCATCCCCTCGTCGACCTGCCGCGGGCGGACGCGCGGTGACCGAGGTTCTCCTCGGCATCGACGTCGGAACGAGTTCGACGAAGGTCGTTCTGACGGATGCCGCCGGCACGCGCCTCGCCGATCGGTCGGTGCCGTACCCGACCGAGACGAGCGGTGCCGGTGCCGAACAGGACGCGATGTCGTGGTGGAGCGCCGTCGTCGACGCGACGAGCGCTCTCACGGCAGGCCGCACGGTGACAGCCGTCGCGGTGACGAGCCAGGCGCCCACGTTCGTCGCGGTCGACGCCGATGGCGAACCGACCGGGCGCGCGCTCACGTGGCTCGACCGTCGCGCGACCGCGGAGGCGGCCGAGATCGGACGTCTCGCCCCCCGGTCCCGCAACAGTGCAGACCCGTTCTTCGGTACCGCGAAGCTGCCCTGGTGGGACAAGCACAGGCCCGATGTGCTCAGCCGTGCGGCGCACGTGCTCTCGGCCAACGGATTCATCGTCTTCCGCCTCACCGGGGTCGCCTCACTCGACGACACGACGGCGTCGCTCATGCAAGGCTTCGACGAGGAGCGCGGGGATTTCGCCCCTGACCTGCGCGCGGCCGTGCCCTCACTCCGATACCTTCCGCCGATCGTCTCCGCATCGGCTGTCGTCGGCGGTGTGACCGAGGCGGCGTCCGCCGCGACCGGAATCCCCGTGGGAACCCCCGTCGTCGCGGGCGGAATCGACGCGATCGGGTCGGCGCTCGAAGCCGGCGCGCTCGCGGTCGGCGACCCCCTCGTCGACATGACCGGCTTCTCGAGCGTCACGATGCTCACGGTGCCGCGAGGCACGAGCGTTCCCGGCTTCATCCACTCCCGCCACTGCGTGCCCGGCGTCGACCTGCTCATCACCGCTCAGGTGACGGCCGGTGCGACGGTCGACTGGGTCAATTCGCTCGATCCGACGCGCGACCTCCGCGATGCCGGGGCCCTGCTCTCTCGCCCGCGCCCCGGGCGCGCGGTCATGGTGCCGAGTCTGGCGGGCGAGCGCACGCCCAGCTGGAACATCGAGGCGCGCGGCATCCTCGACGGACTCGACCTCACGACGGACGGCATCGACCTCATGATCGCGGCGATGGAGGGCAATTCGCTCGCACTCGCGCACGACCTCGACACGCTGCGCGCCCACGCGTTCACTCTCGACAGCATCACGAGCACGGGTGGCGGGGCGACGTCCGACGCATGGCTGCAGATCAAGGCGGATGTGCTCGGGATCCCGGTGCACCGTCCGGTGCAAGGCCACGGAGCCGCGCACGGTGCGGCTCTTCTCGCGGGGCTGGCGACGGGCGTCATCTCTTCGCTCGCCGACATCCGTGCCCTCGCGGGTGCCGTCGAACGCCGGTTCGCACCGGATCCGGAGCGTCATGCCGCGTACGCGGCATCCCGTGAACGCTACGCGCGACTGGCGAGCATCAACCGCGGCGCGTGACCCGCGCCCGAACGCGCGCCGGTGCGGCGGCCGAATTCTCTCGTCGCTGCCTCAGGCGCCCCAGCTCGCCGGCACGCCGCCGACGCGTTCGGCCTCGATGCGCTCCTGGTATCCGGATGCCGCGTAGGCGGCCATCGGATCGGCGGGCAGTCCGCGCGACTCGCGCCACTGGGCGAGCGCTGGGCGCACGTCGGTGTAGAAGGCATCCATGAACACGGCGTTCGCCGCGAGGACGTCGCCGGACTTCTGAGCCGCCGACAGGGCATCGCCGTCGACCAGGAGCGCGCGCGCCGTCATCTCCTGCACGTTCAGCACCGAGCGGATCTGACCGGGGATCTTCTGCTCGATGTTGTGGCACTGGTCGAGCATGAAGGTCACGGCGGGGTTGTTGAGCGCGCCACCGCGGATGACTTCGAACAGGATGCGGAACAGCTGGAACGGGTCGGCGGCGCCGACGATGAGGTCGTCATCGGCATAGAACCGCGAGTTGAAGTCGAACGAGCCGAGCTTTCCGAGGCGCAGCAGCTGCATGACGATGAACTCGATGTTGGTGCCGGGTGCGTGGTGGCCCGTGTCCAGGCACACCATGGCGCGCTCTCCGAGCGCCGCGACCTGCGCGTACGAGGTTCCCCAGTCCGGGACGTCGGTGTGATAGAAAGCCGGCTCGAAGAACTTGTACTCCAACACGAGCCGCTGCTCGCCGGACAGGCGCGCGTAGATCTCCTGCAGCGACCCTTGGAGGCGGTCCTGGCGGCCGCGCAGGTCCGCCTGGCCGGGATAGTTGGAGCCCTCGGCGAGCCAGATCTTGAGGTCGCGCGAGCCCGTGGCATCCATGACGTCGATGCACTCCAGGTGGTGGTCGATCGCCTTGCGGCGCACGGCTGCATCTTCATGGGTCAGGGCGCCGAACTTGTAGACGTCGTCCTGGAAGGTGTTGGAGTTGATCGTGCCGATCTCGACGCCGAGGTCCTCGGCATGGCGGCGCAGCGCGGAATAGTCATCGACTCTGTCCCACGGGATGTGCAGTGCGACAGCGGGGGCGAGAGCGGTCACGCGGTTCACCTCTGCGGCATCCGCGATCTTCTCGAACGGGTCGCGGGGGGTTCCCGGGGTCGTGAAGACCTTGAAGCGGGTGCCGGAATTGCCGAATGCCCAGCTGGGCAGCTCGATGCCCTGGCGTTCGAGGCTTGCGAGGATCTCGGGGGTCAGCGTCGTCATGATGCGGAGCTTTCGTTCTCGGAGGCCGCGGCCAGCTGGTCGTGAAGGTGGAAGATCTCATCGAGCGGCGTCGCCGCCTGGTCGGGGCGCCCGCTGAGATCGACGAAGAAGCGGGCCATCTCGGCTTCCCACGCGGCGGCGACCGGCGACGCGGCGAGGTAGGCCTGCGCGGCAGCGTCGTCGTCGGTCTCGTAGTAACCGATGAGGGTGCCCTGGTCGCCGACAAAGAGTGAGTAGTTGCGCCGGCCGGCGGCGGCGATCACGGCGAGCATCTCGGGATGCACCGGACTGTGGAGCGCGATGTACTCGTCGAGGAGCTCGGGGCGCACCTGCAGCTGGAAGCACACGCGCTGGGGTGATCTCAGATTCGACATCGACAGATCCTCTCAGCGAAGCGGCACCCGCTCATGAATCGTTTCAAGATTAGAGGGCCCGGGGATGATCCGCAAGCCGGGGCCCTCGAGGGCGCCGCGGTGCGAGTCGCAGCGGCACACGTGGCATAAACTCCGGACTGCACATGCATTCGAGCGGGAGCCCAGATGACCGTGAGTATCAAAGACGTCGCGGCCGCGGCATCCGTCTCGGTCGGCACGGTCTCGAACGTGCTGAACCGGCCCGAACGGGTCGCCCCCGCGACCGTCGAGCGCGTACACGCCGCGATCGCCCACCTCGGCTTCGTGCGCAACGACGCCGCGCGTCAGCTTCGCGCCGGCCGCAGCCGAAGCATCGGGCTCGTCGTGCTCGACGTGCGCAACCCCTTCTTCACCGATGTCGCCCGCGGAGCTGAGCGCCGCGCGGCCGAGAGCGACCTCACGGTGCTGCTCGGGAACAGCGACGATGATCCGGCGCGTGAGACGGGCTACCTCGATCTGTTCGAAGAGCAGCGGGTGCAGGGTGTGCTGATCACCCCCGTCGACGACATCTCGAACAGGCTCGAGCGGCTGCGCGCGCGCGGCATCGCAACGGTCCTCGTGGATCGCCCGAGCGACGACCTCGATGTGTCGTCGGTCTCCGTCGATGACGTCGCCGGCGGCCGCCTCGCGGTCGAGCACCTGCTCGAGACGGGACGCCGCCGCATCGCCTTCATCGGGGGGCCTGTCTCGGTGCGTCAGGTGGCGGACCGCCTCGAAGGAGCACGACGCGCTGTCGAGGCGCACGGTGGGGCGACTCTCGAAGTGATCGAGACCCCCGCGATGAGCGTGCTGGCCGGCCGCGCCGCGGGGGAACGCCTGCACGCTCGTGCCCCCGGCGATCGTCCCGACGCCGTCTTCGCGGGGAACGATCTGCTCGCCATGGGGGTCCTCCAGGCGCTCGTCATGCTCGGCGGTGCCTCTGTGCCCGGCGACATCGCGATCATCGGCTACGACGACATCGACTTCGCCGCCGCCGCCGTCGTGCCGCTGTCATCGATCCGCCAGCCGAGCGAGCTCATCGGCTTCCGCGCCGTGGAGCTTCTCCTCGAAGAGGTCGACGCCGGCGGCTCCCGAGCGCAGATCGTCTTCCAGCCCGAACTCGTCATCCGCGAGTCGACGGGTCGCGCCGACGCCGTCTCGTCCTGACTCGCTGACCCTCTCCCGAGAGCCGGCGACGCCGAGTCGGCGGGGTCGCCTCGTCTCGTCCGCGCGTCGCGATCTCGTCGGCCCGGTTCAGCGCCCTTCCGGCGGGCGGTGATGCGGGGAGGGAACGCCGATCGGGGTCGTCTGGGCGACCTCGTCGCTGAACTCCTCCGGCGAGGGCTGAGTGACGACGGTGAGCGGCAGCGTCTCGTCGATCGTGAGGCGGAAGCGGCTGTCTTTGCGGCGCTTGAGCCGCCCCGACGCGAGCATCCAGATCGCGCCGATCGAGAATGCCGCGAAGCCGGCGAGGGCGCCGAGGCCGATGGCGAAGCGCGGGCCGAACTCGGCGGCGACCCATCCGACGATGGGTGCGCCCACCGGCATCCCGCCCATCAGGATCGCCATGTAGAGCGCGAGCACGCGACCGCGAAGCGCAGGATCGGTCGTCGTCTGCACGTACCCGTTCGCGGTCGTCAGCATCGTGACGACGGCGAATCCCGTGAACATGAGTGTCACGGCATACGTCCAGTAGGTCGGCATGAAGGCCGACACGGATGCCGCCGTCGCGAACAGCAGCGTGCCCGCGATGACGACGCGGATGCGCGCACGGTCGCGTCGGGCGGCGAGCAGTGCACCCGACAGTGAACCGATCGCGAGGATCGAGCTCAAAAGGCCGTAGCCGTCGGCCTGCTGGCCGAACTCGAGGGCCATGGTCGAGGCGAAGATGGGAAAGTTCATGCCGAACGCCCCGATGAGGAACACCATCGCGAACGTGACGACGAGGTCGGGGCGGCGCGCGACATAGCGGAAGCCGTCGGCCAGGCGCGACGCCCCCGGTGCCCGCACGCGCGGGACGAGCTCGTCGGTGCGGATGAGCAGCAGCGCGGCGATCATGGCGATGAACGTCACAGCGTTGACGACGAACACCCAGCCCGTGCCCACCGCGACGATCACGATGCCCGCGACGGCCGGGCCGATCATGCGCGCGCCGTTGAAGGACGCCGCGTTGAGCGCGACGGCGTTCGAAGCGTTCTCGCGCGTCACGAGGTCGGACACGAATGCCTGGCGGGCGGGATTGTCGAAAGCGGCGACGACGCCGAGCGCGAGCGCGAAGGCGTACATGAGTGGCAGGGTCATGACGCCCATGAGCAGCAGCATCCCGATCACGAGGCCCAGCAGAAGCAGCAGGCTCTGCGTGACCATGAGCAGATGCCGTCGGTCGAATCGGTCGGCGACCCAGCCCGTGACGCCCACGAGAAGAAGCGGTGGAGCGAACTGAAGCGCCATCGTGATGCCCATCGCGCTGGCGTCGTTCGGGGTCAGCTCGGTCAGCACGACCCAGCTGAGGGCGGTGGACTGCATCCAGGCGCCCGTGTTCGACACGAGCGCGCCGATGAACCAGACGCGATAGTTGAAGACCGAGAACGAGCGGAACATCGCGGGGGTGCCGCGGCGTCTGCGGCTCATCGCGTCACCATCCGCTGCATGATCCCCGCCGCGCGGGCCATGGTCGCCCGTTCGTCGTCGGTGAGGTCTGCCAGGGCCGCGTCGACCCAGGCGTCACGACGGCGAGAGGTCTCTTCGACGACCGATCGGCCTTCCGCGGTCAGGTCGATGACGACCTTGCGGCCGTCGGTCGCGTCGGCGGCGCGGTGCAGGTAGCCGGCCTCTTGCAGGCAGTTGACCGTGCGGTTCATCGCGGGGGATGACACGTGCTCGCGGTCGGCGAGCTCGCCCAGGGTGTGTGCGCCGTGCACCCACAGCGCTGCGAGCACGGCGTACTGCCCATCGCTCATCGTGTCGACGGCGCGTTGGGTGCGCATGCGCCGCGCGAGCCGGAAGACAGCCGTGCGCAGATCGGAGGCATCGTGATCAGGCATAAGTCCTTAGCATAGGTCATTATCGTTGTTAAGTAAAAATGCGGCGGCAGCCTGCCTAGAATCGAGCGCATGCCCGAGTTCATCGATGCACACGGCGTTCCGATCGTCTACGACGTCCACCTCGCGAAGAGTGAGGCTCGGGCGGCCGTGCAGCTGCTGCACGGCGTCGGTGAGCACGCGGGGCGCTACACGGCCCTCATCGAAACGCTCACAGATGCCGGTTACGCGGTGTACGCCGACGACCATCGAGGCCACGGGCGCACGGGCATGGGGCAGTGGAACGGCGACGCGACCAAGCTCGGCCGGCTCGGACCGGGCGGGATGCCGGCCACGCTCGCCGCCGTGTGGCAGTTCACGCAGCTGATCCGCGAGGAGAACCCCGGGCTGCCTGTCGTGCTGCTCGGTCACTCGTGGGGGTCGTTCCTCGCGCAGATGCTGTTCAACGCGCACCCGGATGCGTACGACGCCGTCGTGCTGTCGGGGTCGGCGCTGCGGTGGCCGGGGTCGCTCAACGGGGGCGACCTCAACGCGCCGTGGAAGGCGAAGGATGCCACGGGCACCGCGTGGCTGTCGTCGGATCTCTCCGTGGGAGCGGCGTTCCTCGACGACCCCCTCACCACGACGACCCCGCTGCTCAAGCTGTTCGGGCTGCGCGACGCGGCGCGCCTGTACGGGCTGCCGCGCCGGGATCTCGGGCACGACGTGCCCGTGCTGCTCATGGTGGGCCGCGACGACACGGTCGGCGGGCCGCGCAGCGTGCACCGCCTCGCCGATGCGTACCGCAAGCGGTCAGGGCTGACCGACGTCACGACGCTCGTCTACCCCGACGCCCGCCACGAGATCTTCAACGAGGTCGGCCAGGCCGAGGTGCGCGCCGACCTGATCGCGTGGCTCGACGCCCGCCTGCCCGCGAGGGGACTGACCCCCGCATAACCACGACGACGCGCCGGGGTCTCCCGGCGCGTCGTCGTGGGTGAGACACCGCGGTGTCTCAGGATGCTGTGCTCAGCCGCGGGCGCGGCGGTTCGGCGTGCGTGCGCTGCGGCGGATGTCGGAGACGGTCGCACCGGTCGTGAAGCGCTGGCTCGACGAGGTTCCCGTGCGCACGGCCGGAGCCGCACTGCGGGTCTGCTCGGACGAGCGTGCGCGACCCTGGCCGGAGCGTCCTGCGCCCGAGCGGGACTGGTCCGAAGCGGGCTGGCGCGCGGCATCCGTCGTGCTCTTGCCTCGTCCGCCCGAACGGCCACGCGCCGGACGGCCCTGGCTCTCACCGGAGACGGCGGGCTTCCTCTTGGTCGAGGGGCGCTGCTGCTGCGGCGGCTGGACGGGAGCCGGCGTGACGTGCGGGGCGGGCTCGCCGACCAGTTCGGCGACGGCGGCGTGCTGGGCGTGGACGGCCTCGAGGGGCGCGGTGACCTTGGCCTTGCGCAGGAGGTCCTTGACCTCGCCGCGCTGCGAGTCGGTCGCGACCGTCACGACGACGCCCTCGGCGCCGGCGCGGGCCGTGCGACCCGAACGGTGCAGGTACGCCTTGTGCTCGACGGGCGGGTCGACGTGCACGACCAGCTCGACCTCGTCGACGTGCACTCCGCGCGCGGCGACGTCGGTCGCGACGAGCACGCGCACGCCGCCCTTCTCGACGGGTGCGCCGAACGCGGCGAGGTTGCGCTCGCGTGCGTTCTGACCGAGGTTGCCGTGCAGGTCGACCGACGGGATGCCCGCTGCCGTGAGCTGCTTCGCGAGCTTCTTGGCCTGGTGCTTCGTGCGGGTGAAGAGGATGCGGCGCCCGTGGCCGGACGCGAGGTGGCGCACGAGCGCGAGCTTGTCGTCAGAGTTCGTGACGAACACACGGTGCGTCATGACGCCCTGGGGGACGCTCTCCTCGTCGACCTCGTGCAGGACCTCGTTCGAGAGGAACCGCTTCACGAGGCTGTCGACGCCGCGGTCCAGCGTGGCGCTGAAGAGCATGCGCTGACCGCCCGACGGCGTCGCGGCGAGGATGCGGGTGACACCCGGGAGGAATCCGAGGTCGGCCATGTGGTCGGCCTCGTCGAGCACGGCGATCTCGACGGCATCGAGCTTGGCGACGCCCTGCTTCATGAGGTCTTCGAGGCGGCCGGGGCACGCGACGACGATGTCGACGCCGCGTCCGAAGGCCTGCTCCTGGGGCTTCTGGCTGACGCCGCCGAACACGGTTGTCACGGTCAGTCCGGCAGCGTCGGCCAGCGGCTTGATCGTCGCGGCGATCTGGGTCGCAAGCTCGCGCGTCGGGGCGAGGACGAGCCCGCGGGGGCGACCGGGGCGGCGCTTGGCTGCCCCTGCTCCGGAAAGGCGGGCGACGAGGGGCAGCGCGAACGCGATGGTCTTGCCGCTGCCGGTGCGGCCGCGGCCGAGCACGTCGCGACCGGCGAGCGAGTCCGGGAGCGTGTCGCGCTGAATGGCGAACGCCTCGGTCTTGCCATCAGCGGCGAGGACGGATGCGAGGTTCTCGGGCACGCCGAGAGAGAGGAAAGAAGACATGAGTGCTTTCGGTGGTGCACGCGTGCGGAAAGGCAGCAGTGCTGAGGTGGCGACGGCGCGGGATCGCGCATCGGTTCGCCGTTCGTAATGAGCCACGGCTTCGGATGCCGGGGAGCGTGACGACGACGCAACGGCACATGGCCGCGGCACAACGATAGCAGTCCGGCCGGACGCGAACCTGCGAGCCACCCGCGCGACGGCGCGTCGGCCGCCCGTAGGCTGAGGTCCATGCACGGTGAGTACAAGGTTCCGGGCGGCAAGCTCGTCGTCGTCGACCTCGAAGAGCGCGATGGGCGGATCGTCGACTTCCACCTCGCGGGCGACTTCTTCCTCGAGCCCGACGATGCTCTGGCCGACATCGACGCGGCCGTCAACGGGATGCCCGTCGAGTCCGACGTGGCGGCGATCGCCGCCGCGGTGCGGGGTGCGCTGCCCCAGGGTGCCCAATTGTTGGGCTTCACGCCCGAATCGGTCGGCACGGCGGTGCGCCGCGCGCTCGTGACGGCTCCGGGATGGCGGGACTTCGACTGGGAGATCGTCCACGAGCGCCCCGTCTCTCCGCAGCTCAACCTCGCGCTCGACGAAGTGCTCACGACGCGGGTGGGCGACGGTCGCCGGCGTCCGACACTGCGCATCTGGGAGTGGGATGAATCCGCCGTCGTGATCGGGTCGTTCCAGTCGCTGCGCAACGAGGTCGACCCCGAGGGCGCTGCGCGCCACGGCTTCGATGTCGTCCGCCGGATCTCGGGCGGCGGCGCGATGCTCATGGGGGCGAACTCGATCGTGACGTATTCGCTGTACGTGCCGGCATCCCTCGTCGCCGGCATGACGTTCGCGGACTCGTACGCGTTCCTCGACGACTGGGTGCTGCAGGCACTGCGCTCGCTCGGGGTCGAGGCGACCTACCAGCCGCTCAACGACATCGCATCGCCGCAGGGCAAGATCGGCGGCGCCGCCCAGAAGCGGCTCGCCAACGGCGGCGTGCTGCACCACGCGACGCTGAGCTATGACATGGACGGCGAGGTCATGACCGAGGTGCTGCGCATCGGCCGCGAGAAGCTGAGCGACAAGGGCACGACGTCGGCGGCCAAGCGCGTCGATCCCCTGCGCCGGCAGACCGGCCTGTCGCGCGAGGCGATCATCGAACGGTTCAAAGAGACCTTCGCGAACCTGTACGGCGCCGTGCCGGGGTCGATCTCGGACGACGAGTACGCCGCAGCCGAGGAACTCGTCGCGTCGAAGTTCGCCACCGACGCGTGGCTGCAGCGCGTGCCGTGACCGCGGCCCCCGCCCCGGGCTCCCTCCCGGCGTCGGCGTCGGTCCCCGCGCTCGCCGCAGGGTCGGTCACGATCCACCACGGCGACAATCTCGACGTGATCCGCGGCTTCGACGACGGCTCGTTCACGCTCATCTACCTCGATCCGCCGTTCAATACGGGACGCCAGCGTGAGCGCGCGCTCGAAACGGCGCGCGTGCCTCGGCCGGCGGCATCCGCCCCCCTCGCGGCAGACCCCCTGACGGTGGCTGATGCCCCCGGTGTCGATGACCCGGTGCCGTCCGCCGGTGCGGAGGGTGCAGGCGAGGGGGAGCGCGGAGTCGTGCGTCGGGGGTTCCACGGCCGTGACTATGAGCGGCTGCGGGGTGACCTGCGCGCCTACGACGACCGGTTCGACGACTACTGGGGGTTCCTCGAGCCGCGGCTCGAAGAGGCGTGGCGCCTGCTCGCCGACGACGGCACGCTCTACCTGCACCTGGACTACCGCGAAGCGCACTACGCCAAGGTGCTGCTCGACGCGCTGTTCGGGCGCGACCGGTTCCTCAACGAACTCATCTGGGCGTACGACTACGGGGCGAAGACGCGCCGCCGCTGGCCGACCAAGCACGAGACGATCCTCGTCTACGTCAAGAACCCCGACGCGTACTGGTTCGATTCGGAGACGGTCGACCGCGAGCCGTACATGGCGCCGGGCCTGGTCACGCCCGAGAAGGTCGCGCGCGGCAAGCTGCCGACCGACGTGTGGTGGCACACCATCGTGCCCACGAGCGGGCGCGAGAAGACCGGCTACCCGACGCAGAAGCCCGAGGGGATCCTGCGTCGCATCGTGCAGGCCTCGAGCCGCCCCGGAGACCGTGTGCTCGACTTCTTCGCCGGGTCGGGCACGACCGGAGCCGTCGCGGTCGCGCTCGGTCGCCACGCCGTGCTCGTCGACGACAACCCCGACGCGATCGCGGTGATGCGCAAGCGCATGGCGCACGCCACGGTGGTCGACTACTCCGGATGAGGGGTGGGTCGGGGCGGCAGCCCAGACCCGAAACGGCGTTTTCTCCGGAGTTGTCGACGCCCCCGCTCGGTAGGCTCGGCCCCATGCGATTCGGAACCTTCATTCCCCAGGGCTGGCGCTTCGACCTCGTGGGCATCGACCCCACCGAGCAGTGGGGCGTCATGGACTCCCTCGCGCGTCGCGCCGACGAGGGTCCGTGGGAGTCGCTGTGGGTGTACGACCACTTCCACACGACGCCCGTGCCCAGCGAAGAGGCCACGCACGAGGCGTGGACGCTCATGGCGGCCTTCGCCGCCTCGACCAGCCGCATCCGCCTCGGACAGATGTGCACCTGCATGGGGTACCGCAACCCCGCCTACCTCGCGAAGGTCGCCGCGACGATCGACCACGTCTCGGCCGGACGCCTCGAGATGGGCATCGGCGGCGGCTGGTACGAGCACGAATGGCGCGCGTACGGCTACGGGTTCCCCGCCATCGGCGACCGACTCGGGATGCTTCGCGAAGGCGTCGACATCATGCGACAGGCCTGGACCACCGGCAGCGCCACGCTCGACGGCACGCACTACCAGGTCGACGGGGCGATCGTGCAGCCGCTCCCCGTACAGGACGGTGGCATCCCGATGTGGATCGCCGGCGGCGGCGAGAAGGTGACGCTCAAGATCGCGGCGACGTATGCCTCGTACACGAACTTCGGGGCGAACGACCTCGATGTCTTCGACCACAAGAGCGCCGTGCTGCGCGGGCACTGCGAGCGCATCGGCCGCGACCCGGGTGAGATCACGCGCAGTGCCAATTTCAACACGATCATCGGGGCGACCGAAGCAGAGGTCCGCGATCGACTGGCCGCGGTGATCGACCGACTGCGCCCGCACCTCGGCGACGAGCACACCGCGGCTGTCGAGCGCGACTACCTCGCGTCGCCCGCGTTCGGCACGCCCGAGCAGATCGCCGAGCGGCTGGCCGAGCGCGCCGCGCACGGCATGGACTACGCGATCCACTACTTCCCCGAGGCGGCCTACGACCTCTCCGGCATGGAGCTGTTCGAGCGCGAGGTCATCCCCGCGCTCAGCTGACACGGTCGCTCGGGGGGACCTGGGTGCGGACTGGCCTTGGCCTCTGGTGCCCGCGACGGAATGGGCTTATTCTCCGTTGCACAGCGGGACGCCATGTTGTTCCCCCAAGCTCGGCGCGTTTCGCAGATCACCTCTGAGGAGTGCCATGAGCAATTCCCGTTTTCGCCACGCTCGCGCCGTCATCGTCGGTGTATCTGTGGTGGGGCTGCTGGTCAGCGCGATCGCCGTACCCGCGTCGGCAGCACCGCCGCCGTCGGACTTCACCGCGTCGCCGATCGCGCCGGACGGACCTCCGCACGTCGGTGCGAAATCCGCGTCGGGCAACCTCGCGAAGAGCGATGACGACCTGCTCGCGCGCTCGGACGCCGCGGTCGTGCCGGTGCTCGTCAAAGTCGACGTCGACCCGGTCGCCTCGTACGCCGGCGGTGTCGACGGCTACAACGCGACGAGCCCTGAGGTGACGGGGCGTTCCCTCGCTGACGGCGGTGCCGCGGTCGCGCGCTACGCCGAGTACGTCGAAGCCCAGATCGCGGCGGCGCAGGCCGACGCGCTCGCCCTCGTGCCGGATGCCCGCATGATCGCCACCTACGCGACGGTGTACGGCGGCTACGCCATGACGATCCCGGCGAACCGCGCGAAGGATGTCCTCGCCCTGGGATCGGTCGCCGCCGTGCAAGAGAACGAGCTGCGCCAGTCGGATGCCGCGACCCCGGCCGCCGACCCGCTCTCGACCCCCGAGCCGTCGACCCCGACGCCGACGCCTGAGAAGGCCCCGGCGAAGGCCCCGGCCACGAAAGCCCCCGCGACGAAGCCGCCGGCGACCCCCGTCGCCCCGCGGGCCGCGGTCACCCTGCCCCCCACGACGCCCGCGCCGGATGCCGACGCGACGACGTTCATCGGAGCGGATGCCGTCTGGCCCAAGCTCGGCGGCCGCGACAAGGCCGGTGAAGGCGTCATCATCGGCGTCATCGACACGGGCATCTGGCCCGAGCACCCGATGCTGCGCGACAACGGCATCGACCGGCCGGACGGTGGGCCGTGGGCGTGCGAGTTCGGCGACGGCAGCGTCGGCGCGGCGTTCGAGTGCAACGACAAGCTGATCGGCGCGCACGCCTTTCTCGACACGTACGTCTCGCTGCATGGACCTGCCCTCGAGGGCGAGTACTGCACGGTCGACGTCTGCTCGGCGCGCGATGCCAACGGCCACGGCACCCACACCGCGACGACGGCGGCCGGCAGCCACGTCGAATCGGCTGAGATCTTCGGCGTCGACCGGGGCGCGATCAGCGGTGTCGCCCCCGGTGCATCCGTCATCGCCTATCGGGCGCTCGCTGAGCTCGGTGGGTATGACGGCGATCTGCTCGCCGCGATCGGCCAGGCCGTTCTCGACGGCGTCGACGTCATCAACTACTCGATCAGCGGCAGCCAGAATCCGTATGACGCCGTCGAGCTCGCGTTCCTCGACGCGTTCGCGGCGGGAGTCACGGTCAACTCGTCGGCGGGCAACTCGGGGCCGGGCGCCTCGACGCTCGACCACGCGAGCCCGTGGACGACGACCGTCGCCGCCTCGACGTCGGACCGGGCCTTCACCTCGACTCTCGTGCTCGCAGGCGCCGCAGGCGAGACGTTCGTCAAGCCCGGCACGACGATCACCGCCGGGGTCACCGACGCACCCGTCGTCCAGACGAAGAACGTCGCCGGCTACCCGGGCACGGAGTACTGCGACAAGCCGTTCGCACCCGGGTCGGTCGCCGGACAGGTCGTGCTCTGCGTCCGCGGCGGCGCGAACAGCGGCGGACGGGTCGAGAAGGGGTATTACGCGCTGCAGGGAGGGGCGGCGGGCATGATCCTCATCAACCCCCAACCGCAGGATCTGCAGACGGACAACCACTTCCTTCCGACCATCCAGCTCGAGGGGCCCAACGGCGACCTCGTGGCGTTCCTCGATGCGAACGCGGGAGCGACGGCGACGTGGGCGGCCGGCACCGCCACGGTTTCGCCGGGTGACGTCATGGCGGCGTTCAGCTCGCGCGGTCCCGCCGGCGACTTCCTCAAGCCCGATGTCACGGCGCCCGGCGTGCAGGTCATCGCGGGGCACACGCCGACACCGTCCGAGATCTCGAGCGGTCCTGCGGGAGAGCAGTACCAGGCCATCGCGGGCACGTCGATGTCGGCGCCGCACGCTGCGGGGGTCTCGGCACTCGTCAAGGCGGCGTATCCGTCGTGGACGCCGGGTCAGATCAAATCCGCGCTCATGACCTCGTCGCTGCAGTCGGTCGTGAACGTCGACGGCTCGCCCGCCGGTGTGTTCGACCGCGGCGCAGGATCGATCCGCGCCGACCGGGCCATTGCGCCCGTGCTCACGATCAGCGAATCGGCGGCCGACTTCGCCGCGAGCGCGACCGATCCACTGCACCGTGTCGACCTCAACATCCCGAGCGTCTATGTCGACCCGCTCCCCGGAGCGATCGCGACCACGCGCACCGTGACGAACGTGAGCGGCAAGACGCAGCAGTTCACGGTGAAGGCCACGAGCGCCGAGGGGGTGCGGATCACCGTCATCCCCTCCAGCTTCTCGCTGGCGCCGAAGAAATCCAGAGACCTCAAGATCGTCCTCGACGCGCTCAAGGCGACCGAGGGGTGGCACGAGGGGCAGATCACGATCACGCCCCGCACGGGGAACCCCGTGGTGCTGCCCGTGGCGGCCAACGTCGGCGAGGCCGAGGTGACCTTCTCCCAGACGTGCGATCCGACGACGATCACGCGCGGCTCCACGACGACGTGCACCGTCACGGCGTCGAACTACCTGCCGGTCGAGGTCTCCGCCAAGATCGACGTCGCGGCGAGTCCGCTGCTGCAGGTGCGTTCGGCCACGGCGCCGGCCAAGAAGACGCTGCTCGGAGCGAAGTGGAGCGGCACCCTGGCGCCGGCGATCCCGCCGACCGTCTCGTCCGTCGCGCTCGTCGCCCCCGGATCGACGCCCGGCGGCGGCTACCTGCCGCTGTCGCTGTTCGGCATCTCTCCGACGCCGATCGGCGACGAGGAGATGCTCAACTTCACCGTGCCCGCCTTCCCCTACGGAGGCGAGACGTACACGCAGGTGGGGGTCGACTCGAACGGCTACGTCGTCGTCGGGGGTGGCGCGGCCGCCGACCACCGCTTCGAGCCGAACGGGATCCCCAATCCCGTCGCGCCGAACAACGTGCTCGCTCCGCTGTGGACCGACCTTGACCCCGCGGCAGGCGGCGCGCTGCGCGTCGGATCGCTGACCGACGGGGTGTCGTCGTGGCTCGTCGTCGACTGGAATGGCGTGCCGACGTACGCCGGCAACGCGACGAACACGTTCCAGGTGTGGATCCGGCTCGGAGGCGAGGAGGACATCACGTTCGCCTACGGTGCCGCCGCCGTCGGCAGTGCGGGGGCTGCGACCGCGGTCGGTGCTGAGAACCGCGACGGCACGAGCGGGGCGACTCTCGCGACGCTTCCTGCCGCTGGCGACACGGTGCGGGTCACGACGGCCCCGCCCTCGGCGGGTGGCACCGTGACGTTCGATTACACCCTCAAGGGGCTCCTGTGGGGCACGTGGTCGACATTCGCGACGCTGCAGTCCGACGCTCTGCGGGCGACGCCTGCCGAGCAGACGAAGATCAGGGTCAAGTGAGAGAAGGGGATGCCGCGACTCGCGGCATCCCCTTCTCTTGCCGTCGGGTCAGGCGGCGAGGAAGGCCAGCAGTGCGTCGTTGACCTCGGCGCCGTGGGTCCACAGCAGGCCGTGCGGGGCACCCTCGAGTTCGACGTAGGTCGCGTCGGGCAGCAGGTCACGGAAGCGCCGCGCCGTCGCGTCGGCGGGCAGGACGCGATCGGCGGTGCCGTGCAGGATGAGTGCCGGCACCGTGATCGCGGGGATGTCGGCCCGGAAATCGGTCGGCCAGGTGAGGGGTGCTGCCGCGATCGCGGTATTGCCGGCGGTGTTCGCCACCTGCACGCTCGCGTCGACGGCGTCCTGTGAGATGCGCGAGCCGAGGTTCTGGTCGAGGTTGTAGAAGTCGTCGAAGAATCCGCGCGCGAAGGCGTAGCGGTCCTCACGCACCGACTGCGCGATCCCGTCGAAGAATTCCTGCGGCCCGGCGCCGTCGGGGTTGTCGTCGGTCTTGAGCAGGTACGGCTCGAGCGAGCCCAGGAAGGCGACCTTCGCGACACGCTCGGTGCCGTAGCGCGAGAGATAGCGCGCGATCTCACCCGTTCCCATCGAGAAGCCCACGAGCACCGCGTCGGTGAGGTCGAGGTCGTCCATCAGCGCGTGCAGATCCGCGGCGAAGGTGTCGTAGTCATACCCCGAGCCGGCTTTGGACGACCGGCCGAATCCGCGGCGGTCATACGCGATGACGCGATAGCCCGCATCCAGCAGCGCTGCCTGCTGCTTGCCCCACGACTCTCCGTCCAAGGGGAAACCGTGGATCAGCACGACCGGCTGGCCAGCGCCCTGATCGGTGTAGAAGAGGTCGATGTCGGCCGAGTTCTCGGTGCCGACGGTGATGTGCGCCACGGTCACTCCTTCCGGCCGGGCGGGATCCCGGCACCATCTGACGCTAGGGCCGGTGGGTGCGAAGTGCCAGGCCTTGACCGCGTCAGTCGTCGCGGCCTGCGCCCGCGGACGGCGTCACGGTGAACACCGTGGGGGCGGTGAAACCGGATGCGGCGAACGCCGACCGCGCGGCATCCGCGACGGCGTCGACGCGGTCGTGCGGCACGAGGGCGATGGCGGCGCCGCCGAACCCGCCGCCGGTCATGCGCGCACCGATCGCCCCGGCCGCGAGCGCCGCATCGACCGCGGTGTCGAGTTCCGGCACCGAGATCTCGAAGTCGTCGCGCATCGAGGCGTGCGAGGCGATGAGGAGGTCGCCGATCGCGGCGGGACCGTGTTCGCGCAGCGTGCGCACGGTGTCCAGCACCCGCTGGTTCTCGGTCACGACGTGGCGGACCCGGCGGAAGGTGACGTCGTCCATGAGGTCGCGCGCGCGGCCGAGGTCGGCGGGCTGCAGATCCCGCAGGGCCGGGACGCCCATGATCGCGGCACCGCGCTCGCAGGCCGCCCGGCGCTCGCCGTAGCCTCCGCTCGCGTGCGCATGCCGGACGCCCGTGTCGATGACGACGAGCTGCAAGCCCGCAGCGGCGAAGCCGAGGTCGACCACGGTCGCGTCCAGGGTGCGGCAGTCCAGAAAGATGGCGGCATCCGCCTGGCCCTTGATCGAGGCCATCTGATCCATGATCCCGGTGGGCGCACCCACCGCTTCGTTCTCGGCCGTCCGACCCGCTTGGGCCAGAGCCTCGCCCTCGAGTCCGAGGTGCCAGATGTCGTTGAGGGCGGCAGCGGTCGCACCTTCGATCGCCGCAGACGAGGACAGCCCTGCCCCGACAGGGACCTCGGTCGTGAAGGCCAGGTCGACGCCGGTCGGGGAGTCGACGCCCGTGGCACGCATCAGCGCCCACGCGACGCCGAGCGGGTATCGGGCCCACTCGCGGACCTCGTCGCGACGAGCGGGGAAAAGGGCGTCGAGGTCGGCCAGGGAGAGCTCGACGGGCGCGCTGTCGTGCGGCGAGCCGCCCGGGAACTGCGAGACGACGCGGATGCGGCCGTCGTCGCGGGTGCCGAGGGCGACCTGCGTGCGGTGCTGGATCGCGAAGGGCAGGACGAACCCGTCGTTGTAATCGGTGTGCTCGCCGATCAGGTTGGCTCGTCCCGGTGCCGACCAGGTGCCTTCGGGCTCGCGGCCGTAGACGGTCTCGAACAGCTCACGCGCGGCGCTCATGCCTGCACCTCGGGGATCGTCGCGACGGCCTCGCGCAGACGCTCTGCGGCGACCTCGGGGGGGATGTCTCCGATCCACGCCCCCATCGCGGCCTCCGAGCCGGCGAGGTACTTGAGCTTGTCCGCGGCGCGACGCGGGCTCGTGAGCTGCAGATTCAGGCGCACGGTGTCGCGGCCCTCGTGCACCGGAGCCTGGTGCCAGGCGGCGATGTACGGCGTCGGCGTGTCATAGAGGGCGTCGATGCCGCGCAGGAGGCGCAGGTACAGGGGGGCGAGCTCGTCGCGCTCGGCGTCGTTCGTCTCGGCGAAGTCGGCGACGTGGCGATGCGGCAGCAAGTGCACTTCAAGGGGCCAGCGCGCGGCGAAGGGCACGAACGCCGTCCAGTGCTCGCCCGCCAGCACGACGCGCTCGGAGGCCCGCTCGAAGTCGAGGATCCGCTCGAACAGGTCGGCGCCCTCGCGCCGGATCGAGGCGAGAAGCGTCGCGGTGCGCGGAGTGACGTAGGGGTAGGCGTAGATCTGACCGTGCGGGTGGGCGAGGGTCACCCCGATCGCCTCGCCGCGGTTCTCGAACGGGAACACCTGCTCGATTCCGGGAAGGGCCGACAGTGCCGCCGTGCGATCAGCCCACGCCTCGATCACGGTGCGGGCGCGGGTGCGGGTCTGGGTGCCGAACGACCCCTCGTGCTCGGGGCTGAAGCACACGACCTCGCAGCGACCGACCGACGTGCGGGTGCGGCCGAGGCCGGGCGCCGTCAGATCGTCGGTGCCGCGCGGAGGATCGATCGCGGCCGGCGCATCGCCGTGCGCCTCGGCCAGGGCGGGGCCGAACGAGGGGGACTTGTTCTCGAAGACGGCGACGTTGTAGCGCGAGGGGATCTCGGACGGGTTCGTCGGAGTCTGCGGGGCCAGCGGGTCGAGTTCGGCCGGGGGCAGGAACGCGCGGTTCTGCCGCGCCGCGGCGATCGAAATCCAGTCGCCGGTGAGGACGTCGCGGCGCATCGACGCTGTCGGTGGGCGAGGCGTGCTCACACGGGCGTCGACGGCGCGTTCCGGGCCGAGGGTCGTGTCGGGGTCGTCGAAGTAGATGAGTTCGCGGCCGTCGGCGAGGACGGTGGACCGCTTGACGACACCGGCGCCGAGCACTTCGCCGGCCGCGGGGGTGTCGTTCTCCGGAGTGTTCACGTCAACACGGTACCCGCGAACCCGTGGTAACGTCAACACTCCTGAGTTGTACGCGGAGGTGCCGGTGGATCCCGAGATGCGTGCCTTCGAGCGTCTCGAACGCGACCACGAGGCTCGCCGCGGGCGCAGCCCCCGGCCCCGACCCGCCGCCGACGGGCGCCGCGTCTCGATGGCCGACGTCGCCGCGCGAGCCGGGGTGTCGGGGCAGACGGTGTCCCGGGTCGTCAACGGCAGCCCGCGCGTCGACCCCACGACCCGCGCCCGGGTCGAGGCGGCGATGGCCGCACTGGGCTATCGCCCGCACCGCGCCGCGCGCGCTCTGCGGACCGGCCGCAGCGGCACGATCGGCGTCGTCGCGTCGACCCTCGCGACGGTCGGCAACTTCCGCATGCTGCAGGCCGTGTCCGACGCCGCTGCGGTGCGCGGCTACGCGCTCGCTCTTGTCATGGCCAGTGAGCGGGCCTCACTCACCGACGCGTTCGAGCGGCTGAGCGACCAGGGCGTCGATGGGGCGATCGTGCTCAACGAGGCGACCGCCCTGGCGCGCGACGCCGAAGCGCCCGCGCAGCTGCACCTGGTCGTGGTCGACTCGCCTCCTGACCCGCGCTTCGGCGTGGTCGACTCGGACCACGCCGGGGGCGCCCTCGCCGCCACCCGGCACCTGCTCGCGTCGGGGCACGAGACCGTCTGGCACATTGCGGGCCCCGCGGGGTCGTTCGCCGCAGATGAGCGGGAGCGGGGCTGGCGCGAAGCGCTCGCCGCGGCGGGGGCGGCCCGGCCCGAGGTGCTCCGCGGTGATTGGAGTGCGTCTTCCGGTCACCGCGCGGCCGCGGCGCTGCCCGCCGACGTCACGGCCGTCTTCGCGGCGAACGACCAGATGGCGCTCGGCCTGCTGCGCGCTCTCGCCGATTCCGGTCGCCGCATCCCCGAAGACGTCGCCGTGGTGGGCTTTGACGATGTGCCGGATGCCGCGGAGTTCCGCCCGCCGCTGACCACGGTCCGCCAGGACTTCCAGGCGCTCGGCGAGCGCGCCGTGCTGGCCCTCACGGCGGCGATCGACGGCGCACCCGTCGCAGCGCACGTCACCCCGACGACGCTCATCGTGCGCGACAGCGCGCCCTGAGCATCAGCCGTCGAGGGCCTCGGCGACGACGGCGCGCGCTTCGGCCTGAACCTGAGCGAGGTGCTCCGGTCCGCGCAGCGATTCGGCGTACAGCTTGTAGACGTCTTCGGTGCCCGAGGGGCGGGCGGCGAACCACGCATCGGCGGTCTGCACCTTGAGTCCGCCGATCGCCGCGCCATTGCCGGGAGCGTGGGACAGCTTGCCCGTGATCGGCTCGCCCGCCACCTCCGACGCCGCGACGGCGTCGGGCGAGAGCCGGGCGAGCGTGGCCTTCTGCTCCGGCGTCGCGGGCGCGTCGACCCGCTCGTACGCGGATGCACCGTACTCGGCCTCGAGCTCGGCATAGCGCTCGGACGGCGTCTTGCCCGTGACGGCGAGGATCTCGGCGGCGAGCAGGCAGAGCAGCATGCCGTCTTTGTCGGTCGTCCAGACCGAGCCGTCCATGCGCAGGAACGAGGCGCCGGCAGACTCTTCGCCGCCGAACGCGATCGACCCGTCGAGCAGTCCGGGCACGAACCACTTGAAGCCGACCGGCACTTCGTACAGCTGCCGGCCGAGCGCCGCCGTCACCCGGTCGATGATCATCGACGACACGAGTGTCTTGCCGACCGCGGCATCGGCCGGCCAGCCGGGCCGATGCGCGTACAGGTAGTCGATCGCGACCGCCAGGAAGTGATTCGGGTTCATCAGTCCCGCGTCGGGGGTGACGATGCCGTGGCGATCCGCGTCGGCGTCGTTGCCCGTCAGGATGTCGTACTCGTCGCGCCGTGCGACCAGTGAGGCCATCGCTGAGGGCGAGGAAGGATCCATGCGGATCTTCTCGTCCCAGTCCAGCGTCATGAAGCTCCACGTCGGATCGACGTCGGGGTTGACGACCGTGAGGTCGAGGTCGTGCATATCGGCGATGAGCGCCCAGTAGTCGACCGAGGCGCCACCGAGGGGATCTGCGCCGATCCGCACGCCCGCCCGGCGAATCGCGTCGAGGTCGATGATCGTCACGAGGTCGCGCACGTAGGCGTCACGGAAGTCGTACGTGCCGATCGACTCCGCCTCGATGTCGGCGTAACGGGTGCGGGCGACCCCGGCCAATCCCGCGGCGATCAGCTCGTTGGCGCGCGTCGCGATCCATCCGGTCGCGTCGGTGTCGGCGGGCCCGCCGTGAGGCGGGTTGTACTTGAAGCCGCCGTCGCGCGGCGGGTTGTGCGACGGCGTCACGACGATGCCGTCGGCGCGCCCGGTGTCGGCGATGTCGCGACCGCGGTTGTAGGTCAGGATCGCGTGCGAGAGGGCTGGGGTGGGCACCCACGAATCGCGGCTGTCCACGCGCACGTCGACGCCGTTGGCCACGAGCACCTCGATCGCGCTGCGTTCGGCGGGGCGGGAGAGGGCGTGCGTGTCCCGGCCCAGGAAGAGCGGCCCTTCGATGCCCTGGCTGCGGCGGTAGTCCACGATCGCCTGGGTCGTGGCGAGGATGTGGTCCTCGTTGAAGCTCGACGACAGCGACGAGCCGCGGTGGCCGCTCGTGCCGAAGGCGACGCGCTGCGCGGGTTCGTCGGGGTCGGGCCTGCGGTCGTAGTACGCCGCGATCAGGTCGTCGA
Source organism: Microbacterium sp. Y547 (assembly GCF_057669785.1). Classification (NCBI taxonomy): domain Bacteria; kingdom Bacillati; phylum Actinomycetota; class Actinomycetes; order Micrococcales; family Microbacteriaceae; genus Microbacterium; species Microbacterium sp. Y547. Next base: position 110,281 of record NZ_JBYHFN010000006.1, on the reverse strand, counting down.
CGTCGATCAGGTCGGATGCTTCGGCGGGCTGTCCAGCTCGGCTCATCGTCCCAGTCTGCCCGCAGCGGGCCTGCAACGCACGGGACACGTCCGATGAGCCGCAGGACACCCGGTGCCCGGATGCGGGTGCGGCGTAGGCTGAGCGGGTGACTGCCGAGCCCGGAACCCGCACGTACAGCTTCCTCGGGCCCGCGGGCACCTTCACCGAAGCAGCCCTCGCGCAGGTTCCCGAGGCCCGCGGCCAGCGCTGGCGGCCCGTGCGCAACGTCGGCGAAGCGCTCGGCGACGTCGTCACGGGGCGGTCGGATGCCGCCATGATCGCGATCGAGAACTCGGTCGACGGCGGGGTCTCGACGGCTCAGGATGCCCTGGCCACCGTGCCGGGGCTGCGGATCGTGGGGGAGTACCTCGTGCCGGTCGAGTTCGTGCTCGTCGCAGCGCGCGGCACGCGGCTCGACGACGTCTCACTCGTCGCGGCGCACCCCGTCGCCTACGCGCAGTGCCTGCAATGGCTCACCAAGAACCTTCCCGCGCACGCGCATCTGCCCGCCGCGAGCAATGTCGCCAGCGCTGTCGGCATCGTGGACGGCTCCAGCAACGCCGATGCCGCGATCGCGCCGCCCGGCATCCTCGATCATCACGATCTCGAGCTGCTCGCATCGAAGATCGGCGACAACCCGAACGCCGTGACCCGCTTCGTGCTGGTGAGTCGCACGGTGCAGCCGCCCGAGCCGACGGGCGCCGACAAGACCTCGCTCATCGTCGAGCTTCCCGAGGAGTACCCCGGCGCGCTGCTCGAGATGCTCGAGCAGTTCGCGACGCGGGGGATCAACCTGTCGCTGCTCGCGTCGCGTCCGATCGGAGATGAGATGGGACGCTACCGCTTCGTCATCGACGCGGACGGGCACATCCGCGACGAGCGCGTCGCGGACGCCCTCATGGGGCTGCGCCGGTTCAGCCCTCGCGTGATCTTCCTCGGCTCGTACCCGCGGGCCGACCGCCAGGTCGTGCGCTATCCCGACCGGTATGCCGACGATGTCTTCGTCGAAGCGCGGGATTGGCTGCGGGCCCTCGTCAGCGGCGAGCCCGCGGCCTGATGGTCACGCCGCGGTCATCGCGGCGGCGAGAAGCTCGAGCGTCTGTGCGCGGCCGTGCGCGGTGTCCATCGGCTCGTTCTCGTACGAGCCGGCGACGGGCGATATCATCACTTCGTCGACCTCGTGCTTCGCGGCGAACGCCGTGACGGATGCCGCGACCTCGGCACCCGTGCCGATGAACCAGTTCGCGCGCGACGACGCCATGATCGACTGCGCGAGGGCGTCGAAGTCGGCCGCCCCCGAGATCGACTGTTCGACGGACTCGAGCGCCGTGAGCGGCCGGTTCGTGCGCAGCCGCGCCATCATCCGCAGCTGCGGAAGAGCGCGCTCCTCGGCTTCGTCTGAGGTCGGAGCTGCGATCGCGTTCGCCGTGAGGAACGTCCGCGGGGCGTCGAGCAGCGCGGAGGGCTGGAACCGCGAGCGGTACAGATCGAGCGCTCGGTCCAGGCCCTCACCCGAGAAGTGGTTCGCGAAGACGTACGGCAGGCCGAAGCTCGCCGCCAGCTGAGCCGAGTAGTCGCTCGAGCCGAGCAGCCAGACCTCGGGCACGGTGCGCGCCGCCGGGGTCGCATGCACGTCGTACGTGCCGCCCGAGGTGAACCGCACGGTAGCGCCGTCGGGCGAGACGAGTCCGAGGATGTCGCGGATGTGCTCGGGGAACCGCTCCACGTCGCTCGTCGTTCCGGACATGCGCAGCAGCTGCGAGATGACCGGGTCGCTGCCGGGGGCACGGCCGATCCCGAGGTCGATGCGCCCGGGGGCGATCGCCTCGAGCGCCGCGAACTGCTCGGCGACGACGAGCGGCGAGTGGTTGGGCAGCATGACCCCGCCCGAGCCGACGCGGATCGTCGTCGTGCGTGCTGCCGCCGTTGCGATCAGGACGGGCGGCGACGTCGAGGCGACCGCGGGCATGTTGTGGTGCTCGGCGAACCAGTACCGGCGATAGCCGAGCCTGTCGGCGTGCTGCGCGAGACCGAGCGACGCCGCGACGGCCTCGGGGCTGGTCTGCCCCGTGCGCACGGGCACGAGGTCGAGGACGGACAGGGCAGGAGCGGCGGAAGCAGACATCCTCTGGCACAACCCGCCGGTGCCGGGGATGATTCCGGACAGTCGAAGGAGCGGGGCTGCTTGCCAGCCCCGCCCCTCACGATCGTCCGACTCAGCGGGAGGGGAACACGCCGAACGGCGCGGTCCGCGTCTCGGTCACGGTATCGCCGTCGACGGTCCAGGTCGCCGTGACGCTGGCCTGGCCAGCAGGCACCGCGGCCAGACGCGAGTTCACCGACACGGCGACGGTCTTGCCCGGTGCCACCGCGGCGAACGTCTTGGCGCCGTAAGGCGTCGTGATCACGATGTCGGCCGGCGTCGTCTGGTTGTTGGTCGCCGAGACCGATACGTACACCTTGCCGCCGAGTGTGCGCGGGGTCGCGTCGACCGTGAGCGCTTCCTCGATCAGGCCCGACGAGCGGAAGCTGTCGGAGTGCATGCCGAACGAGTCGCTGAGGTGCGGCATCCAGCAGGCGTCGTTGTGCCGGCCCTCGGGCTCGACGAGCCACGTGTGCGGCACGCCCTTCGCGGTGAGCGTGGCGCTCATGGTGCGGGCGGCGTTGTCGAAGCGGTACTCGTCGAACTCGCACGCATCGAAGTAGAACGAGTACTGCGACAGCTGCTCGGTGCTCATGGCGGCCGCCTGCGAGAGCGGCGTCGACAACCCCGCCGACGAGAAGCTCAACGCGCCGATGTGCGAGGCGAGCGACGAGAACAGCTGGGGGTTGGCGAAGCCGATGGAGTAGGCGCCGAACCCGCCCATCGAAACCCCCGACAGGCCACGGAACTCCCGCGAGGGCAGCGTGCGGTACTCGGCGTCCACGAGAGGCATCATCTCGGTGAGGAACATGCTGCGCCAGGGCGTGCCGCCGGGCTGATCGGCGTACCAGAGGGATTCGCCGTCGGGCATGACGACGATGGTCTCGGCGAGCCCGTCGGCCCACAGCGCGTCCAGTACGTCATCCATGTCGCGCGGCTCCCATTCGCGGCTGCCGCCGTTGATGCCGTGCAGCAGATAGACCACGGGGTAGCGCCGGTTCGGCTCTTCGAGGTACGACGGCGGAAGGTAGGTCACGAACTCCCGAGGGGCACCCTCGAGCGTGGAATCGACGGTCTCGCGAAAGAAGCGCGACTGGTTGCCGGTTTCGCGCAGGGTCTCGGGCGAGAAGCGCAGGAACTCCTGCGCGGCCGGCTGGAAGACGTGGCTCGCGCCGTCGCGGGTGCCGGTGATCGTACGGTTCGTGTCGACGATGAGCGTTCCATCGGGACCGGCGACCACCTCGACCTCGCTGTCGCTGAGGGAGAGCGTTCCGGACTCGGCCAGCCATGAGCGCACTTCGCGGTCCCGCCGCTCTTTCGTGCGGCCGTCGTGGAAGTACGACTGCTCGAGGGTCGCGAGGTAGGCGTCGGCATCGCCGGCGGCCAGCGCGGCGCGCTGCGCAGCGAGGACGGCGCTGACGGCAGCGGTCTGCGCGTCATCGGCGAGCGGACCCGAGATGCCGTAGACGTTCTCGCGCACGGCGTCCTTCGAGAAGATGCCGACCGGCCCCTCGTACCAGCCGCCGCCGCCGCTCATGTCGTAGAGGCGCACGGCGAGGGTGTTCTCGCCGCCGAAGACGGGCGCGTCGGCGGGCACGGGGTAGAGGCGCTTCTCGAACCACTGGCTGCTCGCGGCGGGCGGCATGGTGCCGGACCCGCCGATGCGCACGCCGTTGAGGAATGCCTCGTCGACATCATCGAGGAACCCGAGGGATGCCACGAGGTTGGCGCCCTGCGCCTCTGCGGGCAGGACGAAGTCCAGGCGGTACCACCCGAAGCCGTCGTAGTCGGCGAAGGGCGTGCCGTCGCCGGGCACGCGGATGTCCGACCAGGCCGAGTCGTCGAAGCCCGGCGCGGCGAAGGCGGGGTCGTCGCCCTTGGTGAACTTCCATGTGCCTTCGAGGTCGATCGACACCGAGACGGGCGGTGCGGTCTGCACGGCCTGCGGGACCGGCGCGGGGGTCTGCGCGGTCGCGGGAGGAGAAGCGAGGAGGGACACCGCCACGGCGGCGGCGATCCCTCCGGCGAGTGCGGCTCTGCGCCGCGGGGGGACGGTGATGTTCACGTGCTCCTACTTCGTTGTGGGTGAGCGCGTCATCGGTGCGATGCGCCTCGGCGGGGGTGTTCCGAGTGTGTGCACGTTCACAGGTACGAGCGGTTGGCCCTGTGCACGTACACAGGGTGACACCGGGCCCCGGCACTGTCAACCGTCTGGCGCGATGGCCGATCGGTCAGGCTGAGGCGCGCCACACGATGGGGCAGTCCAGCACCGTCGCCTTGCTCGCGGCCGGTTCGCCGCGCAGCTGGCGCAGTACCGACTCGGCCGCGGCGCGTCCCAGCTGGTTCGCCGGCTGATGCACGGTCGACAGCGGCGGGTCGCATCGCAGCGCCCAGGAGCTGTCGTCGAACCCGACGATGCCGACATCCCGTGGCACGACGCGCCCCGCTGCCTGCAGGACTTCCATCGCGCCGGCGGCCACCGCATCGCTCGAGGCGAAGACGCCGTCGATGTCGGGCGCGCGCTCCAAGAGGGCGCGCATGCCCTTCTGCCCGTCCGAGAAGGAGTACAGCGGCACGCTCTCGACGAGCTGCGGGTCGAAGTGGTGCCCGAGCGCGTCGACGAAACCCGCCAGGCGGTCCGAACCGGAGTCGCGGTCCAGGGCGGCGGCGATCATGCCGATCCGTGCGCGGCCGGTCTCCGCGAGGCGCGTCGTGACCTGCCGCGCGGCGCCCCGGTTGTCGATCGCGACGTATGCGGCCTCGCCGATGTCGCGCGGGTGGCCGACGAAGGCCGCGGGCAGCTGCAGCTTCTGCACGGCCTGCGTGATCGGGTCGCCCACGCGGGCAGAGACGATGATGACGCCGTCGATGAGCCCGGCGCCGAGGTAGTGGGACAGCCGCTCGATGTCGCGCGGCGAGTCGGCGATGAGACATGCCATCTGGTAGTCGGCCTCGGACAGGGCGGCGTTCGCGCCGAGCAGGATCGAGGCGATGTTCGGGTCCTCGACGAACAGCGAGTGGGGTTCGTGCACGACGAGGCCGATGGCCTGCGAGCTCTGCATGACGAGGCTGCGCGCGGCGCGGTTGGGGACGAATCCGACCTTCTCGATCGCCGCGTCGATGGCGGTGCGGGCCTCGTCGGACACGTAGCGCTGTCCGTTGAGAACCCGGCTGACGGTGCCGCGTGAGACGCCTGCCTCAAGGGCGACGTCCTTCACCGTGGCTCGACGGCGGCGACCTGTGCTCTCCACGACGCCCATCGTAGGGGCACGCGCGCACCCGGCCGCGCCGCCGCCATCCGGCCGTGAGGCCAGGGCGGACGATCGGGACGACGCGGTATGCCCGCCCGGATGCGGCCTGGCCAGTCGCCGGAAGGCTGGCGCGGTGTTGACAGCGTCGAGGGCCGTGCTTACTCTGTACACGTTCACAGCGTCGTAACGCAGATGCATCTCGGTTCCAGCTGTGCACGTTCACAGAGTCGAGGACCGCAGCATGACCCGCCCCCACCGCCCCTTCGAGCACGACGGCATCGCCTTCGGCTGCGATTACAACCCCGAGCAGTGGGCTCCGGAGGTGTGGGAAGAAGACATCGAGCTGATGCGCGAGGCGGGCGTCGATCTCGTCGCGATCAACATCTTCGGCTGGTCGCACATCGAGCCCCGCGCCGGCGAATATGACTTCTCCCGCCTCGACGACATCCTCGAGCGACTGCACGCCGCCGGCATCCGGATCAATCTCGGCACCGGCACGGCCTCACCGCCCGCGTGGCTGACGCGACAGCACCCCGAGCTCTTCCCGATGGCCGAAGACGGCACGCGCCACTCGTTCGGCGGCCGCCAGGCGTTCTGCCCCAGCTCGTCGGTCTTCCGCGAAGCCGCGCTGCGCTTGGTCGAACAAGTCGCCGGTCGGTACGGCAACCACCCCGCGGTGAGCCTGTGGCACGTCTCGAACGAACTCGGATGCCACAACGCCCTCTGCTACTGCGATGAGAGCGCCGCCGCCTTCCGTCGCTGGCTGCAGGCCCGCTACGACACGATCGAGGCGCTCAATACCGCGTGGGGCACGGCCTTCTGGAGTCAGACGTATCGCGAGTGGGACGAGATCCTGCCCCCGCGGTCCACGCTGTCGCTCGGAAATCCCGGCCAGGCGCTGGATTTCCACCGCTTCAGCTCCGACCAGCTGCTCGACTACTACCGGGCCGAGGCCGAGGTCATCCGACCGCGCAGTGACCGGCCCATCACGACGAACTTCATGGTGACGGCGCACATCGAGAACCTCGACTACTGGTCGTGGGCACCCGAGATGGACGTCATCGCCAACGACCACTACCTCGACAACCGGCTGGCCGATCCCACCGTCGAGCTGGCCTTCGCCGCCGACCTCACCCGCGGGCTCGGTCATGGCGCGCCGTGGCTGCTCATGGAGCACTCCACCGGCGCGGTCAACTGGCAGCCGCTCAACCTCGCCAAGCAGCCCGGTGAGATGGTGCGCAACTCCCTCACCCACGTCGCTCGCGGCGCCGACGGCGTGTGCTTCTTCCAGTGGCGGGCATCCGTGCAGGGCGCCGAGAAGTTCCACTCCGCGATGCTGCCGCACGCCGGCACCGACTCGGCGCTGTGGCGCGAGGTGGTCGAGCTCGGTCAGGCGGTGCAGCGTCTCGGCGAGGTCGCCGGCACCCGCGTCGTCGCCGAGGTGGCGCTGGTCTACTCGTGGGAGGCATGGTGGGCGACGCAGTCGATGTCGCGCCCGAGCCAGGCCGTGGGATACCTCGATCAGGTGCACGCCGCCTACGACGCGCTGCACGCGCTCGGCGTCACGGTCGACGTCGTCGCGCCCGGTGCCGACCTGAGCGGGTACCGTCTCGTCGTCGTTCCGGGGCTGCACCTCGTGCGCGCCGAGGAAGCCGCCGTCATCACCGATTGGGTCGCTGCGGGCGGCACGGCCCTGGTCACGTTCTACAGCGGCACGGTCGACGCCGAGGACCGGGTGTGGACGGGTGGGTACACCGGTCCCTTCCGCGACGCTCTCGGCATCCGGGTAGAGGAGTTCGCACCCACCGCCCCCGAGACGACGCTGAACCTCGACGACGGCACCACGGCATCGCTGTGGTCCGAGCGCACGCGCACGACGACGGCAGAGGTCGTGGCATCCTTCGTCGACGGCCCCTCGGCGGGGGCCCCCGCCGTCACGCGCAACACCTGGGGCGACGGCGACGCGTGGTACGTCGCGACATTGCCCGACCCGCAGGCGTACCGTGCACTTATGGCACGCCTCGTCGCCGCCGCCGGTGTCTCGGCTCCCGCTGCCGTCAGCGCAGAGGGTGGCCGCTACGAGATCGTGCGCCGTCGCGCCGACGACCGTTCCTACGTCTTCGTCGTCAACCACGGCGACGTCGACATCACGGCGACCGTCGCCGGCACAGAGCTGATCACCGGGATGCCGACGGCCGGAGCCGTCGTCGTGCCGGCCGGCGCCGTGCGTGTCGTTCGAGAGGAGAGGGCATGACTGTTCTCGAGGCACAGGCGCCTCGCCGCCGACGGGCACCCGCCGACAGGCCGCCCCGCCGCAAGACCCCGCACAAGGGCGCCATCGCGATCTTCACGGCACCCTTCGGAGTGCTCTTCCTGCTCTTCTACCTCCTGCCCATCGGCTACGCCGTATGGCAGTCGCTGCTGGTCGTGCAGCGCGAGGGTACATACGGCGCGCCACAGCAGGTCTTCGGCGGACTGACGCAGTACATCTACGTCTTCCAGAATGCGCCGTTCTGGGAGGCGGTCGGCCGCGTGCTGCTGTTCGGTGTCGTGCAGGTGCCCATCATGCTCGGGCTCGCGCTGCTGTTCGCGCTGCTGCTGGACTCGCCCGCCCTGAAGGGCAAGAAGTTCTTCCGGCTGGCGTTCTTCGCGCCCTATGCCGTTCCGGGGGTCATCGCGGCGATCATGTGGGGCTTCCTCTACTCGCCCAACCTGTCGCCGTTCACCGACGTGACGCGCGCGATCAACTTCCTCTCGCCGGAACTCGTCCTGTGGTCGATAGCCAACGTGGTCACGTGGGTGTTCGTCGGCTACAACATGCTCATCATCTACTCGGCGCTGCTGGCCATCCCGTCCGAGGTGTACGAGGCAGCGAGACTGGACGGAGCCGGACAGATCCGGATCGCGTGGTCCATCAAGATCCCCATGGTCGCCCCCGCGCTCATCCTCACCGCTGTCTTCTCGATCATCGGCACCCTGCAGCTGCTCGCCGAGCCGCAGGTCTTCCGCTCGTTCAGCGCCGCCGTCTCGTCGAGCTTCACGCCGAACATGACGATCTACGCAACGAGCGCCATCCCCAACACGAACCTCGCCGCGGCCTTCTCGGTCGTGCTGGCCCTGGCGACCTTCGCGCTCTCGTTCGTGTTCCTCAGACTCACCCAGCGGAAGGCGAACCCATGAGCCTCCTGACCCGCACCCGCGGCGCGACCGCGGACGACCTCGCCCCGTCGCGAGGGCCGCGCGAGAGCATCCTGTCCCGCGGGGCCGCGCTCATCGTCATGGGCGTGTTCACGCTGTACTTCCTGGTTCCGATCTGGTGGCTGTTCATCGCCTCCACGAAGGACCGCGGCGATCTGCTGACCACTCCCGCACTGTGGTTCGCCGATTGGAACTTGTTCGACAACGTCGGCGACCTGCTGGCGTATGGCAACGGGGTCTACCTGCGGTGGTTGCTGAACAGCCTCGGCTACGCGGGCATCGGCGCGCTGCTGGCGACGGTCGTGGCCGGCATGTGCGGGTATGCGCTGGCCAAGTACCGCTTCCGCGGGCGTGAGACGTTCTTCAACATCGTGCTCGGCGGTGTCCTCGTTCCGGCGACGGCGCTCGCGCTTCCGCTCTTCCTGCTGTTCAGCCAGGTCAACCTCACCAACACGTTCTGGGCGGTGCTGCTGCCGAGCATCGTGAGCCCGTTCGGTGTCTATCTCAGTCGCATCTACGCCGCGTCGTCGGTGCCCGATGAGCTCATCGAAGCGAGTCGGATCGACGGGTCGAGCGAAGTGCGCACCTTCTTCACAGTCTCGGTGCGCCTCATGATGCCCGCTCTCGTGACGGTCTTCCTGTTCCAGTTCGTGTCGATCTGGAACAACTTCTTCCTGCCGCTCATCATGCTGCGCAGCGAAGAGCTCTTCCCGGTGACCTACGGCCTCTATGCGTGGAACACGCAACTGAACCAGATCCCCGAGCTGCGCACGTACGTGCTCGTGGGCTCGTTCCTCTCGATCGTCCCGCTCATCATCGCCTTCCTGTTGCTGCAGCGCTTCTGGCGCAACGGACTGGGCAGCGGCTCCGTGAAGTGATCCCCGCGGTCGGCCCCGGCCGGCGGCATCCGAAATACAGCAGAACACCCCCACCAAGTTAGGAACATCATGAAGAACACCAAGAGGGCAGTCGCCACGGGCGTCGCACTGCTCACCGCGATCACGATGACCGGATGCGCCGCCGGTGACGGTGGCAGCGACGGCGTCGACGCCGCCGCGTGCGCCCCCGCCGACGGCGACGTCACGCTCGACTTCACGTCGTGGATCCCCGGCATCGAAGATGTCGTCGAGGTCTGGAACGAGGAGAACCCCGACATCCAGGTGCGCGTGCAGACGGGCCCCAACGGCAACTCGGGCACCTACAAGAGCTTCTTCAGCCAGCTCGAGGCGGGGAACGCCCCCGATCTCGGCCAGATCGAGTACGACGCGCTGTCGAGCTTCCGCGTGCAGGACGGCCTCGAGAACCTCGCCGCGTGCGAAGACGTCGTCGCCGCCGAATCCGAGTTCATCCCGTGGACGTGGGGCCAGGTCACCCTCGGCACCGACGACGGCGTGTTCGGCATCCCGCAGGACTCGGGCCCGATGGCGCTGTTCTACCGCTCCGACCTGTTCGAGCAGAACGGCATCGAGGTTCCCACGACGTGGGCCGAGTACAAGGATGCCGCCGTCAAGGTGCGCGAGGCCGGCGGCTACATCACGAACTTCTCCACCGCCGACATCAACCAGTTCGCGGGCTTCGTCTGGCAGGCCAACGGTGACTGGTTCACCAACGACGGCGACCAGTGGACGGTGGACCTGACCGGCGAGGAGTCGACGACGGTCGCCGACTACTGGCAGGAGCTCCTGGACGAGGACCTCGTCGCGACGTACCCGGCATGGACCGAGGAATGGAACAACGCCTACAACTCCGGCGAGGTCTGGAGCTGGGTCTCGGCCGTCTGGGGTGCCAACTCGATCTCCAGCGGCGCACCCGACACCGCGGGTCTGTGGTCGGTCGCTTCGGCACCGCAGTGGGAAGCCGGCGAGCAGAGCGCCGGCAACTGGGGCGGCTCGTCGATCGCGGTCTTCAAGGGCACCGATCACCTCTACGAGGCGACGAAGTTCGCGCTGTGGCTGAACACGTCTGAGGAGTCGCTGACGGCGCTCAACGTCTCGGCGAACATCTACCCCGCCACGACCGAGGGGCTCAGCCTCGCATCGCTGCAGGAAGGGGTCGAGTTCTACGGCGGGCAGAAGATCTACGATGTCTTCGCCGAGGCCGCCGAGCAGGTCAACCCCGACTTCGTGTGGGGTCCGACCATGACGCAGACCTACGCCGACGTCTCGGACGGCTTCCAGAAGGCCGTCACGGGTCAGGGCACGCTCCTGCAGGCGCTCGAGTCGGCGCAGTCGTCGACGATCTCGACGCTCAAGGCGCAGTCCATCCCCGTCGCGGAGTGATCTGCGCGTGATTCATCACCTCCGCGCCGCGGGAGTCAGCCTCGTGCTCGACTCCCGCGGCGCGGGCGTTCCCCGTGTCACCCACTGGGGTGGCGATCTGGGGGCGCTCACCGACGCCGACCTCGCCGCTCTGGGCGACGCGGGCATCCCCGCCGTCGGGCCGAGTTCGATCGATGCCCCACTTGCCGTGCCCCTCCTGCCCGCTCTGGGCGAGGGGTGGTCAGGTCGCCCGGCGCTGTCGATCGACGCCGTACGAGGCATTCCTCGACATGTCTCGACGACGCGCGAGGGCGATGTCGTCGAGGTCACGAGTCGGTGGGCGGATGCCGCGGTCACGACCCGCCTCGAGATGACCGTGCACGGGGTGCTTCTCGTGCGGCAGATGGTCCGCAACCTGGGCTCGACGCCCTTGCGGCTGCGCGCAGCCGACGTCGTGCTTCCGGTGCCCGCGCGCGCCCGCGAGGTCGTCGACTTCTCGGGCCGCTGGGCCCTCGAGCGTGAACCGCAGCGACTTCACCCCGCGCACGGGGTGTGGCTGCGCGAGAGCCGGCACGGCCGCGGCGGGCACGACGACCCGTTCCTGATGATGGCGGGCACGACCGGGTTCGGGTTCGGCGCGGGCGAAGTCTGGGCGACCCACGTCGCCTGGAGCGGGGACCGGCGTCAGTGGTTCGAGCGCACCGCCCTGGGGCCCACCGTCGTAGGCGCGGGGGAGCGGTTCGAGCACCTCGACGTGGCCGCCGGTGACGACTACGTCTCGCCGACCGTCGTCGCGGTCTGGTCCGACGAGGGGATCGACGGGCTGTCCGATCGACTGCACCCGTGGGTGCGGTCGTGGTCGACGCATCAGGGTCCGCGTCCCGTCTCGCTCAACACGTGGGAGGCCGTCTACTTCGATCACTCCCTGTCGCGCATCGAGCCGCTCGTCGCAGCGGCCGCCGACGTCGGTGTCGAACGCTTCGTCCTCGACGACGGGTGGTTCACCGGGCGCACCGATGACCGGCGCGCGCTCGGGGACTGGGTGGTCGACCCGGCCAAATGGCCCGAAGGCCTCGCGCCGCTGGCCGAGCGGGTCACGGCGGCGGGCATGCAGTTCGGGCTCTGGGTCGAGCCCGAGATGGCGAGCCTGGAATCCGACCTCGTGCGGCAGCATCCGCAGTGGCTGCTCACCGATCCCGAATCGGTGACGTGGCGTTGGCAGCACGTCCTCGACCTCGCGAACCCCGAGGTGGAGGACCACCTCTTCGCCCGGCTGGACGCCCTGCTGCGCGAATACCCGATCTCATACCTGAAGTGGGACCACAACCGCGATCTGCTCATCGAGGGGTCACGTGACCAGGTGCGCGCTCTCTACCGCCTGCTGGACCGCCTTCGCACGGCACACCCGCTGCTCGAGATCGAGTCGTGCGCGTCCGGCGGCGCCCGCATCGACCTCGAGATCCTGCGCCGTGTCGACCGGGTCTGGACCAGCGACACGAACGACCCGCTCGAGCGTCAGCGCATCCAGCGCTGGACCGGTGTGCTCGTGCCGCCCGAATACCTCGGCTCGCACGTCGGCGACGCCCGCGCCCACACGACCGGGCGCGTGTCCGACCTCTCGTTCCGCCTCGCCACGGCCCTCTTCGGCCATGCCGGTATCGAGTCCGACCTCACCGGGATCACCCTCGCCGAGCGTGACGCGCTCCGGCGGTGGACGAGCGTGCACCGCCGGCACCGCGATCTGCTGCACACGGGCCGCGTCGTGCGACTGGACGACTCCGACCCGGCGATCATGGCGCACGGGGTGGTCGCGCACGACGGCGGTCGCGCGCTCTTCTCGTACGGGGTCGTCGCGGCGACGGATGCCGCGCTCCCGGCGCCGCTTCGCCTCTGCGGTCTCCACCCCCACCGCCGCTACCGCGTCGAGACCCTCGACATCGGGGCTGAGCCTCGGGTCGTGCAGGATGCGCCACCGCCCTGGCTGGCGGAGGGTGTGGAGCTGCCCGGGTCGGTGCTCACGTCGCTGGGCCTGCCGATGCCGCTGCTCACTCCCGGCGGGGCACTCGTGATCTCGGCGACCGCGATTGGAGGGTGATCGAATGCTTCCGGATTCGCCGGGTTCTTGATACGTTGCATGCGGGAGCGCGGGGCTTCCGTTTGGGGAACTGATCGCAAGATCACAGCTGGGGAGTTGTCCTTTGCTAACGCACCGTCGTGGGCGCGCTGTCGTGGGCTGCCTGGCCGCAGTCATCGTCGCGCAAGCCTTTTTCATCGCCGTTCCGGCGACCGCCGTCGCATCCACCGCCACCGGGTTCTCTGACTCCGTGGGCACCGCCTCGCCGGCGCTCGCGATCGAGTCGCCCGCCGCGGGCGCGTCGCTCGTGCGGGGCAGCCTCGGCGACGTCACGCTGTCGGCGGCGCACGCCGCACCGCTGGAGCGGCTCACGATCGACCTCTACGACGCCAACGGCACGTTCATCGCAGCGGTCGGCTCCACGTCGGCCACCGCCTCGATCGGTGCGCACACCTGGATCGGCTCGTACGCGCTGCCGGCCGACCTCGCTGCCGGTGCGTACACGATCAGCGCGACGGTCACCGACGCAGCCGGCAGCGCCCGCACCGTCACGTCGGCCTTCGACGTGACCGAGCACGAGCCGCCGTCGCTCGAGTGGCTCAGCGAACTCGTCGCCCGGGTCATCGCGGGAGTCTTCGCTTCGCTCGGACGCTGATCGTCAGCTCCGCTTGACGACCTCGTATGCCGCGAGGGCGGCCCTTCGTGTCTCGCCGAGGTCGACGATGGGCTCGGTCGGCGCGTCGCCGGCCCACTGCGAGACGTAGTGGCCGTCGGCATCGAACTTCTTCGCCTGCAGTTCGGGGTTGAAGACCCGGAAATAGGGCGCAGCATCGGCGCCTGACCCGGCGACCCATTGCCAGTTGAACGGGTTGTTGGCGGCATCCGCGTCGACGAGCGTGTCCCAGAACCACTCCTCGCCGCGCCGCCAGTCGATGAGCAGGTTCTTGATGAGGAACGACGCTGTCACCATCCGCACGCGGTTGTGCATGAAGCCCGTGCGCCACAACTCGCGCATGCCCGCATCGACGAGCGGGACCCCCGTCTCACCCCGCTGCCAGGCGTGCAGGTGAGCGGTGTTCAGCGCCGGCCACGGGAATGCATCGAACTCGCTCCGCAGGTTGCGCCCCGCCAGGTCGGGCTTGTGGAACAGGGTGTGCCAGGCGAACTCGCGCCAGCCGAGCTCGGATAGGAAGCCGCCCGACTCGCCCGCCGCGATCGCCTCGTGCCACACGGTGTGCGGGCTCACCTCGCCCCAGCGCAGCCGCGGCGACAGCAGCGACGTCGCTCCTGCCGCGGGTTCGTCGCGTGCACGGTCATACGAGGCAACGTCGTTCCTCAGAAACTCTGACAGGCGTCGGCGGGCTGCCGGCTCGCCCGGCTCCCACGTCTCGCGCAGGCCCCCGGCCCAGTCCGGGGCGGTGGGAAGCAGCGCCCAGTCGTCGAGGTCGTCCGACGCGGGCGCACGGCCGGGGCCCGGGATCTCGTGCGGTTCCGGCAGAGGGGACCGGGGAGCGGGCAGTGCAAGGCAGGCGCGCCAGAACGGCGAGAAGACCGAATAGTGTGTCCCGGTTCCTGTGCGCACCTCCCATGGTTCGTGCAGGAGAGAAGCCCCGAACGAGGCGACGTCGATCCCCGCGTCCCGCAGGGAGGACTTCAGCTCGGTGTCGATCTCGCGTTCGGGCTCGCTGTAGCGGCGGTTCCAGAAGACGGCGGCCGGGGCCGTTTCGGCGACGACCTGGCGCAGCACCCGGCCGGCGGGTCCGCGGCGCAGCACGAGTCTGCAACCCCGCTCGCGCAGGCGCGCCCCGAGCGAAGCGAGCGAGTGATGCAGCCACCAGCGCGCCGCTGCCCCCAGTGCGCGGACGCCGGGCGACTCCTCATCGAGCACGTAGAGCGCCACGACCGGTCCACCCCGGTCGATCGCCGCGTGCAGCGCGGGGTTGTCGGCCAGGCGCAGGTCGTCGCGGAACCAGACGACCGACGGGGCGATCACGGCGTCAGAGCCCGCTGAGGTCGTGTCCGCGGGGTACCGCTATCGTCAGTGCGCCGGCGTCGATCCGTGTGTCGACCTCGACGGCCTCGCCGAACTCGTCGCCGTCGAGTTGAACAGGGTGCGGCTCGCTCGCGCCGATCGCGATCCCGGTTCCACGCGAATAGATGATCGAGCTGTCCTTCGTGCGGATCGCCAGCACACGCCGCCCCGCGCGGAAACGCCGCAGCACGCTGTTGTCCCATGCGACGCGTCGCCAGACGAAGAGCCAGCCGAACGCGCCCTTCGGCTGCACGATGACGATGTCCAGGGCCCCGTCGACGAGCGACGCATCGGGCACGAGCTCGAGTCCGGCCGGCAGGGACCCGCAGTTCGCGAAGAGGATGCTCTGCACGCGGGCCGAATGCAGACGCCGCCCGGCGAGCTGGTACATGACGCGGAAGCGCTTGGCCTTGGCGAGCGAGCGCGCGGCGCCGTCGACGTACGCGACCCACCCCACGGTCTTCTTCAGCTGCGGACTCGTGTTGGCGATCATCGCGGCGTCGAGGCCGATGCCGCCCATGACGACGAACGCATGCTCGGCGCGCTCGCCGTCGGCACGGCGCAGGCGCGCCCAGCCGATGTCGATCGGGTGCCTGTCCCCCTCGAACGCGGCGCGGATCATCGCCTCGGGCTCGGTCAGCGGCAGGCGCAGATTGCGGGCGAGCAGGTTGCCCGTACCGCTCGGCACGATGGCGAGGGGAACACCCGAGCCCGCCATGGCCTCGGACACGGCGCGCACGGTGCCGTCACCGCCCGCGACGAGCACGACATCGGCTCCCGCGTCGAGGGCCTGACGAGTGATGTCGTCGCCGAGGTCGTCGACGGTCGTCTCGTAGAACAGCGGCTCCGACCACCCGGCATCCGACGAGATCCGCGACACGGTGTCGCGCAGCTGGTCAGCATCGGTCTTGATGGGGTTGTAGACCAGCGCCGCCTTCGGGACCGGCTTGTCACCGGCCCCCGCCATGCGGGCCGTGTCGCCCTCGGCGTCGACGCGGCGCGCTTCGCCGGTGTCGCCCTCGGCGTCGACGCGGCGCGCTTCGCCGGTGTCGCCGTCGGTCTTGTCGGGGGCGATGTCCTCGGGCTCGCGGATGACATCGTCAGGGGCCGCCGCCGTCACCGGATCGGGTGCGTCTGCGTTGTGAGAACTGTTCCGATCGGGGGTGGCCATTCGACCATTATGCGCAGGATGCCGTGCGGGAGCCCGCATGCGAGGATTGTCGGGTGATCGATCCCGTCCTTCTCCGTGATAATCCCGAGCTGGTCAAGCGCTCGCAGGAGGCGCGTGGGCACTCCTCCGACACCGTCGACGCTGCGCTCGAGGCCGACCGTGCGCGTCGTGCTGCCATCACGACCTTCGAAGAGCTGCGCGCGGCGCAGAATGCGCACGGCAAGACCGTCGCACGCGCGCCCAAAGACGAGAAGGCCGCCCTCGTGGCCGAGGCCAAACAGCTCAGCGAGCGCGTGAAAGAAGCCCAGCACGCCGTCACCGCCGCCGAAGAGGCCGCGGATGCGGCCCTCGCTCGCATCGAGAACATCGTGATCGACGGCGTACCTCCCGGGGGCGAGGCCGACTTCGTCACCTTGCGCACGCATGGCGATGTGCCGGCATTCGACTTCGAGCCCCTCGATCACCTCGCGCTCGGCGAGAAGCTCGGCGCGATCGACATGGAACGCGGCACGAAGGTGTCGGGCAGTCGCTTCTACTTCCTCACCGGCATCGGCGCGCGTCTCGAGCTCGCTTTGATGTCGCTCGCGCTCGATCGTGCCCTGCAAGAGGGGTTCACCCCGCTCATCCCGCCGACGCTCGTGCGCCCCGAAGTCATGCGCGGCACGGGCTTTCTGGGCGAGCACGCGGCCGAGGTGTACCACCTCGAAGACGACGACCTGTACCTCGTCGGCACGAGCGAAGTGCCGCTGGCCGGTTACCACATGGATGAGATCCTCGACCTCACGAAGGGCGCGAAGCGTTACGCCGGATGGTCGACGTGCTACCGCCGCGAGGCCGGTTCGTACGGCAAGGACACCCGCGGCATCATCCGGGTGCACCAGTTCAACAAGCTCGAGATGTTCGTCTACACGCTGCCCGACGACGCCGAGGCCGAGCATCTGCGGCTCGTCGGGTTGCAGGAGCGGATGCTGCAGGACCTGGGTCTGAGCTATCGCGTCATCGACGTCGCTGCGGGCGACCTCGGCTCGAGCGCGGCGCGCAAGTACGACATCGAGGCGTGGGTGCCGACGCAGGGGGCCTATCGCGAGCTGACCTCCACCTCGAACTGCACGACCTACCAGGCTCGTCGCCTCGATATCCGCCACCGCCTGCCCGCCGATCAAGGCGGCAAGACGCAGCCCGTCGCGACGCTCAACGGCACGCTCGCGACGACGCGCTGGATCGTCGCGCTGCTCGAGACGCACCAGCGGGCTGACGGATCCGTCGTCGTACCCGAGGTGCTGCGCCCTTATCTCGGCGGGCTCGCCATCATCGAGCCGGTCGTATGACCGACGACGAGCTGTCGAGCCTGCCCGCAACGGGCGAGATCGACGTCGTCGAGCCGGCCGAGGCAGTTGAGCTCGTCGACGAGCTCGCGCGCGACACCGAGGCCGCCGGCATCCGTGTCGAGCACATGCTGATCGTGCTCGATATCGACGGTACCGTCATCCTCGAAGACGAATCGCTGAGCCCCGGCGTCGTCGAGGCCGTCGAGCACGCGCACCTCGCGGGGCACGAGGTCATGATCGCGACGGGCCGCAGCTGGGAGGGCACGCGCGGCATCCTGCGTGTGCTCGGCATCGCTCCCGAGTACGTCGTGTGCTCCAACGGCGCCGTCGTGCTGCGCAGAATCGACGCCGACGATCTGCAGTACGAGCGGTGGCACATCGAGACATTCGACCCGCGCGAAGTGCTGACGCTGCTGCGCGAGCACCTGCCCGATGGGAAGTACCTCGTCGAACTGCCCGACGGGCACCGGCTCTACACCGAGTACCTCGACGACTGGAACCTCGTCGCGGCGCAGCGAGTGCCGTTCGATGATTTGGGCACGCAGGACGTCTGCCGCATCGTCGTGGTCTCGCCCGAGAAGGCCGAGCAGGACTTCGTCGAGCTCGTCGCGCGGATCGGCCTCAACCAGGTCTCGTACGCCGTCGGCTGGACGGCGTGGCTCGACATCGCCCCGCGCGGCGTCGACAAGAGCACGGGGCTCGAGCGCGTGCGCACGACGCTCGGCATCCAGCCCGAGAACGTGCTCGTCATCGGCGACGGACGCAATGACGTCGGCATGTTCGCCTGGGCGCTCGAGCACGGCGGCCGCGCCGTCGCGATGGAGCAGGGTCCGCAGGAAGTGCGCGACGCCGCCGGTGAGGTCACGGCGTCGGTCGAGGCCGGCGGGGTAGCCGCCATCCTCCGCGCGCTCTGACCCCCGGCCTCCGACGCCGCGGTTCGTCTGCCGCCCGCTCGCTCTCCGTCGAACCGCACCGATCGCGCCGAACCGCACGCCGACGACGTCGGTCTCGGCGGGATCGGTATGGTTCGGGGCGCGGCGCGGCGGGGCGGGCGCGGGACGGCGCGGGGCGGCGGGCGCGGCTTTCAGAAGTCGCACAGCCGCCGCTGGAACAATGACTCAGCAGTGCCGTCGGCTAGACTCGACGCCTGTTCGACGGATGCCGGTGGCATCCGCCGGGAGGGTTGTCCGAGCGGCCGATGGACCTGGTCTTGAAAACCAGTGGGCAGAGATGTCCCGTGGGTTCGAATCCCACACCCTCCGCGTATTCAAGGGGTGTGCGGGAACCGATCCGAACCGAATGTCCTGAGAGGACCCCGTGAGCCAGACGACCAAGCCCGTCAAGCGTGGCCGTCGCACCGTCGCGCGTCACGGGGCTCTGACGTCTCCGCATCCGATGTCGATGCTGCTGAAGATCGTCGGAGTCATACTCGGCGTCGTGCTCGTCTCTGGTCTGGGCGTCGCGTCCTACGCCGGTTACGATCTCGCGGCGAGCGTCACGGATGACGCGGTCGAGCTCGAGGGCCAGGCTCCTGTGCCGCCCGACATCGGTGCGATCGAGACGGGCGTCGATCTGCTCGTCGTCGGCACCGACGAGTGCGAGCCCGAGTACGCCTACCTTTTCGGCGACCGCTGCACGGGCCCGGATGCCAACGGCCAACTCAACGACGTCAACATGCTCGTGCACATCTCGAACAATCCGCGGCGCGTCACTGTCGTGTCGTTCCCGCGTGACTTGATGGTTCCGATCCCGTCGTGCACGCGCGAGGACGGCTCGACGACCGCGGCGATGAGCAAGCAGCAGATCAACACGGCGTGGTCGTACGGCGGCCTGTCGTGCGTCGCCAAGACGATCTCGGCGCTCAGTGAACAGAGCATCCCGATGGCGGCGAAGGTGAGCTTCGGCAACGTCATCAACATCACCGACGCGATCGGCGGGGTCGATGTCTGCATCGGCAACGGCGGGATTCGCGATCGCTACACGAACATCGACTGGCCGGCCGGCATGCGCAACGTGCAGGGCGTCGAAGCTCTGCAGTTCCTGCGCACGCGCCACGGCCTCGAGAACGGCAGTGACCTCGCCCGCATCTCGAATCAGCAGCAGTACATGTCCCGCCTCGCGCGCAAGCTGGTGAGCGAAGAGGTGCTGTCGGACTTCGGGGCGCTGTACCGCCTCGCCACGACCGCGGTCGACAACATCACGCTGTCGAAGAGTCTCGCGAACCCCGTCACGCTCGCCCAGATCGGCCTGGCCGTCAAGGATGTGCCGTTCGATCAGATCGTGTTCGTGCAGTACCCCGTCGTGACCGATCCTGCCGACCCCAATCGGGTCGTGCCGGACTATGCCGCCGCCGACCAGCTGTGGGCCGCGCTCGCGGCGAACCAGGCGATCGAGGTCACGAACGACCCGAACCGCGGTGGCGGTGTCGTGACGGTCGAGCCGTCCGAGGATGCGATCGACGCGGCGCCGACCGAGCCCGCACCCGACGTGACGGATCCCGCGCCGTCCGAGACAGCGGTGGCGCTGCCCAACTCGATTCCGGGTACGTCGGCCGCAGACCAGACCTGCTCGGCCGGCAACCTGAAGTCGAACGGCTGATGTCGACGACGTCTGTTCGGCCGGAAGGTGGGCGTCCGTTCGCGCGGCACGCCCGCTTCGGTGCGCTGCATCCGCTCACGCGCATGCTCGCGATCCTGGGTGTCGTCCTCGCGGTCGTCGGGCTGAGTGCTGGCGGGGTCGGGGCCTTCGCTGTCTGGAATGCCGCGCAGGCGGTCGCCGACAGCTCGGTCGCGATCGGCGACGAAGACGCGATCCCCCCGTCGCTGGGCGCGATCGAGGGTGGCGTGAACCTGCTGCTCGTCGGATCGGACTCGTGCGAGGGACAGGACGTCGCGCTCTTTCCGCGCTGTGCCAACGAGGATGCCGAGGGTGAGCGCAACGACGTCACGATGCTCGTGCACATCTCGGATGCACCGCGGCGAGTGACCGTCGTTTCGTTTCCCCGCGACATGATCGTGCCGATCCCCGCGTGCCCGCGCGAAGACGGTGGGGGCGAGCACTCCGCGATGAGCGCGCAGATGATCAACGCGTCGTACATGTACGGCGGTCTGCCGTGCACCGTCAAGACCGTCGAAGAGCTCACGGGCGAGACCATCCACTTTGCGGCATCCATTCGCTGGACCGGCGTCATCAACATGTCCGACGCGATCGGCGGCGTCGATGTGTGCGTCGCCGGTGACATCAGCGACGGACATACGGGCCTGAACCTCGCCGCCGGGCCGCACACGCTGCAGGGTGTCGAGGCGCTCCAGTTCCTGCGCATCCGCCATGGGATCGGCGATGGGTCAGACCTCGGCCGCATCTCGAACCAGCAGCAGTTCATGTCGTCGATGGTGCGGAAGCTGCAAGGCGACGGTGTACTCGGCAATCCCGGCACGCTGTTCTCGCTCGCGACGACCGCGATCTCGCAGGTGAATGAGGGACAGCTGGTGCTCAGCCAGTCGCTTGCGAACCCGACGCTCATGGCGCAGATCGCGATGGCAGTGAAGGACGTCCCCTACGAAGACATCGTCTTCGTGCAGTACCCGACCGAGTATGGCGACCACTTCTCACGCGTGCTGCCGGTTCGGGATGCTGCGGACGAGCTGTTCACCGCGCTGCGCGAGAACAAGGCGTTGAACCTCACGGGCGAAGCCAGCCAGGGCCAGGGTGTCGAAGTGACCGGCGAGGCGCCGCAGCCTGGAGTCGACGCCGAGCCGACGCCGGCTGACACGGGTGCACCAGCAGTGCCCGAGGACCGTGTCGATCTGCCGTCGAGCATTGCCGGCCAGACGGCGGCGCAGGTCACCTGCACGGTCCCTGAACGCTGACGTTCGTGGGCAAGGGCTTGACCGGTTATGATGGCTGAGCGCGGGTGCTTTTCGAGTGCTCGCACGGAGACGTCGCATAGTCCGGCCTAGTGCACCACCCTGCTAAGGTGGAGTCCCCTTATGGGGACCGAGGGTTCAAATCCCTCCGTCTCCGCCACATTTCCTGGTGCGGTTCCCTTGTAAACACTGGGATCGCGGCACATCTCGGATGCCGGTTTTCCGGACTTGCGTAAGACTTGCGTAAAGTCTGCGGGAGTTCGTCTCTGCGGCGTGCGTAAAGCGTGCGTAAACCAACGGATAGTCCAGCCAGCGACGGCCTCGGCAGACCGCTTCTGGGTTTGTGCTCGGGGGCCTGCCGTCATCGACTGACTGTAGTCGCCGAGGTGTTGAAGACGTGCAGATTGACTCTCCTCTTACGGGAGGCTGCAAGCTGGATTCATGTTGAAGATCGGCGAGTTCGCAGGGTTGACGGGGCTGAGCGTGAAGGTGAATCAGACCGGCGCCACACTTGCACGCTGACCCAACAACAGGAGCGGGCGAGAGTCACTGTACTCCCGCCCGCTCCGCATGTCAGCGGCGACGTCGCTGTCGCCGAAGCGAATGAGCGGCGCGCGCGGGTGTTCGTCGCCTCGTCGCGAGTTCCGCAACTGTCGCTGTATGGCCGCTGCATCAGCGTGGAGGCGGCGCTCCCTGGAGCGACGCCTGGGTCTGCCCCGAGTCTTGTTGACAGTCGAGGGTTGGGGTGATCAGGCCGCTTCTGCGTCCTGATAGATCATCTCAAACTCGATGGGGGTGAGTCTGCCGAGGCCGCGCTGACGGCGTCGGCGGTTGTACTTCGTCTCGATCCAGACGACCATCGCGAGGCGGAGTTCCTCGCGACTATCCCAACGCCGGGTGTTCAACACGTTCTTCTGGAGCAGGCTGAAAAAGCTCTCCATGGCCACTGCCACGACATCGTCGCGGAACTCTTTCGGGTAGGGCTTTGCCACAGGAACATCCTTCCAGCGAGGACGAATCCTCACAGTTCAGATGACCTGCCCCACGGAAAGGGTTCCAGGTTCGGTGGCTAACTGGCGGCCTGATTCGGAAGGCTCATCCTCATGCCACGTCCCTCTCCGCCGGAGTTGCGTGCTCGCGCTGTCGCGCTCGTGCGTGCCGGTAAGCAGGCCAAGCAGACCGCCGTCGAACTCGGTATCCACCCCTGTCACGCTCTCGAACTGGATCCGCCAGGACGATATAGACAACGGCCGTCCAGGCCGTATGGGAGTTCCGTGATGATCTCGAGTGCGTGGTTCAGAACCACGCCTGCGCGCGAGGGTTGAGGGCGCGTCGTCGTTCCAGGTTTCGCCCAGGTGACCGAGATCGGGCGTTACGTCGTCAGCTGCGAGACGTGAGAAAGATTTGTGAAAACTTGAGCGACTCCGAGCTGTTCTTGATCACCTCAAGTTCCCCTCGAACCCGCGTGATTCCGCGGCAATCTACCTGAACCACCGCCCATCACCCTTCGATCGGTGGAGTTCAAATCCCTCCGTCTCCGCCATAAAAGCCCAGGTCAGTCGGGAATTCGCCATTTGTCGGGCCCCGCTGCTGAGGGCACATTCCGGAGCTGGACGGACCCCAAGTGTCCCCCGATTTCCGTGGAGGTCGGCGCGGACTGTTCTGCGCCGGTGAGGCGAGCTGCGCGGGTTCTATTTCGATCTGGCAGCGCACGCCCCTGGGCCGATTGTGCAGACACAGGACGATGTGGTGCGCACTGCTCGACGGCGATCCGACCGAGTTCTCGGACCGCTACGCCGTCTGGCGGGACAGGTTCAACGCTCGCGGCGATGGTCACGCGGCCGAGCGCCTGGTGGCCCGCATCCTGGATCAGGGGTGTGTCGAGCCCTGAGGTGGGCCGGTCGCCCCCGGGCGATCGCGGAGCTGAGCTTCAGGGTTTTCATCGATGCGCGTCGGGTTGCGCGACCGGCAGGCTCGGGGCCGTGTCCGTCATTTTTCGGACCCAGCGAAACCTGCAGGAGGACTCACGATGACACCTCTCACGCCCGGGCGGGGCCGGGGAGCGCTCGCCGTGGCCGCGCTGATCGTGACGCTCGCGCTGAGCGCGACCGCACCCGTTTCGGCGCTCGAGACCAGCGATGACGGTGCCGGACAGGTCACCTTCACCATCCCGGCTGTCGTGGCCGCTGCCGAGACGTGGATCGATGTCGAATCTCCACGGGCGGATGCCTCGAACACGACCGTCGCGATCGACGGTGTCATCCAAGCCGTGCGCACGACGCCGTTCGGAGTGACCGCCCAGCTGGCATCCGATGGCAGCGCGCGGCACGCATCGATCGTGATGTCGGTCGCCGCGGACCCCGACATAGCGATCACCGTGCTCGCGGCCGATCGATCGATCTTGCACGAAGACCACGTTCGCGTCAGTCTGACGCCCACGCCCACGCCCACGCCGACCGAACCGAATCCTGAACCGACGGCGACTCAGATCGCGGCACCAGCGCCTGTCGCGGCGGGCAGCTCGGGTGCTGCGTCGAACCCCTCAGGAGCTTTGGGTAACACCGGTGCTGAGATGCCGCTTGTCGGGATGCTCACCGTGGCCGCTCTGCTCACACTCGCCGGTCTTTGGGCGTTCACCCGACGGAGGAGAGCATGACCACGCGCAACCATCGCACCGCCGTGATGCGAGCCGTCGCCGTCGCCGCGACTGCAGCAGTCACCATCGGCCTGGTCGGATTGGCCGCGACGCCCGCCACTGCAGCACCGGCCGGCCTGCCGGCGGACGGCATCGCCACCGCGTACGCCGTCATGTCCGGGTTCCCGCTGCGAGAGGTCGGTGAGAGCCCCACCCCCGTGCACGAAACGCCCACCGCCATCGCGCTCGGCCAGGACGGTCACTCCGCCCTGGTGCGCTTGTCGGTGTACGACGTCGATGTCGCGACCGAACTTTTCGCGGCGGGCAGCCCTGCCCTGGCCGTGCCGGTCGGTGCATCGGCATCCACTGCCGTCCTGCTTCCTGTGCGCGCGGGCGCCATCGAGCTGTCGGCGTCCGTTCCCACCGACGTCCGCGTCGAGATCCTTGCCGTCTTCTCGGGGGCCGCCGATGCGGCAGGATCCACTATTGCCCTCGACACGGCGGTGACTCGTCCCGCAGCCGGGACGATCTCGGTCCCCGCCGCCGCGCCCGTCGTCGTCGGTCTGACCGGAGTCGGCGGCGTGCCGGTGATCGATGTCCGTGCCGTGCATCTCAGTCTCACCATCGAGGCGGTGAGCTCGACGATCGTGACCGTCGACGGTCAGCCCCTGGCTGCCGGTCAGGGCCGCACGGTGATCTCGACGATCGTGACGCCCGACCTGGAGGGCAATGTGCAGGTCGGCAGCGATGCGGATGTCGACGTGCGCGTCGATATCCGCGGTTACGTCGCCGAGGCCCCGGCATATGCCGAGTCATCCAACGGTCCCGGCGCGTACTGGCCGCTCGTGCACGGCGATGCCGATACGTACGACATCACCGACGCCGCATCCGTCCCGTACCAACCCGGCGAGATCGCCGGCGCCGACCACGTCATTGCGCTCGTGACCGCCGACGGCGGCGATCACCTCACGACCCTCGAGGTCGGTGCGAGCTACCGGGGGCGCGCACGCGGCGCCGCCGTCGACCCGGTCCTCGGCGCCCAGCCACAGCTGGCTGTGCTGTCCACGGATGATCCGCGCCTGACTCTGCGTCGCGGTGCGGTGCAGGCGGATATCCTCGCGCTCGGTGTCATGGGCTCGGCCGAACCCTCCGCACCGACGAGGTCCACCGCGATTGCGGTGCGCACACCGGCCGAGGTCCCGCAGCAGCTGGAAGGTTACACGCTCGACTTCCGCGGGGTGGCCGACACCGGCGGTGTCGCCCCGCTGCGCATCGAGGTGCGCCGTGATGGCGAGCCGCACGGCGTTGCGACTCTGCACCCGGATGACCGTGGAGTGACCTGGAGCTTCCGCAGCACCTTCCCGACAGACGGCGATTTCGAGTACGAGTTCACCCTCGTCAGTCGTGACGGAACGCGCACCACCACGACCTGGCGGAACTCGATCGTCCTTCCGGGCCCCGACGAGTTCATCATCTTGCACGCCGACACCGTTTTGCTCGGTCATCCGGGGCACGACGCTTCGATTCTCCAGACCACCGCCGACTCGGTCAGCTTCGGTGCTGATCCGGATATCGAGCCCGGCGACATCATCATCGCCGGTGTCGGCGTTGGCTCGCCTGTGGGGTTCCTGCGTCGCGTTGTCGCGCTCGACGTCGGCGGCGGGGTGTGGACAGCGACGACCGTAGCCGCTTCGTTCACCGACGCGTTCGTCTACGTCGACTATGCGCGCACCCAACCACTGATCAACATCGATGGCGGCCCGGACGTCGAGGTCGCTCCCGCGGTACCGGAAGGGGGCGCGGCTTTCGATCTCACCTGGCGGGAGGTTCCGGTCAGAGAGCTCGACCTGGCTGCGTTCCCCGATGAAGCCCAACTGACCGAGCTCGATGACACGTACCCCTATGTCGCGGGTGACGAGAGCACGGACGCTGCAGGAACGCTCTCCTCCAACGCCGCCCTGTCGGGACTGGCGCGTGGAGGGGGGCGAGGCGGCGGGATGGTTTCGCAGACCCGCTCGCCCAGCGTCGTTCCGATGCGGATGCCTGTTCCTCCCCATCCCTCTCCCGAAACGCCGACGGGGGGAAGCCCGCGACCGCCGGCCGGGCAGAACGTATCTCTGGAAGGCGCTCCCGAGAAGGGTCACATCTTCGAGCACACGCTCACCAGCAAAGGGGAGGAGAGTGGGCTGTGGTACGACATCACACTCAAGGGTGCTCTCGCGTTCGCCATCACCCTGAACTTCGAGTTGTCGATCGACATCGTCTGGCGTGACGACGGCTCATGGGTGCCGCCCTATCCCGAGCCGACGATCAAGAAGTTCGGTCTCGCGCGCAGCACGTCCCTCAAGGCGACCCTCAATGGCAACGTGGATTTCGGCGGCAAGTACGTCAAGAAGTTCGCGGGCCCGACCGTGGCGCTGAAGTTCAATCCGGTGACGTTCTGGATCGGCCCGGTGCCGGTTGTGATCACGTCACAGTTCGATCTGAAGTGGCAGGCGCAGTTCTCGGCGCAGGCGACATTCAAGGCGAGTGTCAGCAGCGCAGCGGAGAACACGACGAAGTGGGGCTTCCTGTATTCCGACGGCGCCTGGCAGAAGGTCGACGAAGTCAAAGCGAGTTATAAGGAACCGACCTTCGGGAAGGGGTCGGGTCTGTCCGGCGAGGTCAAGGTGCACGCCGGGGCCGAAACCACCGTCAGTGCGTCGATCTACGACCTCGCGGGGCCCTCCGTGGGCGGGAGTCTGGCACTGGGGATCGCATTGAAGGCTGACTTCACGAACGGGGCCAAGCAGATCGCGCTGCTGCGGCTGTACTTCACCGGCAACTTCTTCGTGAAACTGAAAGCAAAGCTTCCGATCATCGATTGGGAACTCGGCGAGTTCACGCTTGTCGATGTGCCGTTCACCTGGCAGCTGAAGGCGTGGGAGGTGCCGTACGAGACGGTGTTCGACACGAAGCCCGGGACGACGCCGCCAGACCCAGACCCCGATCCGAATCCCGGCGGTGTGATGAGGGCCTTGGACTGGGTGAACGCGATCAACCGATCCACCGATCGTGTACCGGTCGAGATCGTCGGCGCCGAGTGGGTGAGCGGACCGCCCGCGGCCGCGGCGGTGGGCATCGACAGGCTTTACGAGCCGGATCGCCCGATGCCGGTGCTCTCCACCGGCGCGGCCGATGTCACCACGACCAGCAGCGTGCGGTACGGCGCTGCCGCGACCGGACGGGGGACAGCGCACGATGCCACCACCATACGCATCGACTACAGCGCCCCGACGGATAGTTGCCTGAATCTGCACTACTACGTCAGCAGCCGTGAATATCCGGGCACATACGACGAAGACGGACAGCAGGTAACCTCGCGACCAGGTGATGTCGTCGTGGTCGAACTCGACGAGTCGACCTGGCGTGCGGATGGTGCGACGGTGACAGCGCCAAACAGCCTGATCAGATTCTACGAGTACCTGGACTGGAGCCCGGAGACCGGGCAGGTCGAAGAGTACCGCGATGACGTCGTACGTTCGACGGACGGCGGCAGGGCCAGCGAGGGTGAAGCTCAGCGCCCTCAGTTCGTGGACACGTCAGCGCCTCTTCCCGCGGGACAGCACTCGCTCTACATCAGCATCGCCGATCTCGGAGACGATGACGCCGATACCGTCATGGGTATCGGGTCCATCGGGTTTCTTGAGGCCGGCCCGGATTGTCAGATGCACACCGCTGGCGCCCGCTGACGCCCTGATCGACCTCGAGCCCGCTACGGTGAGAAGGCGGCGGGCTCGACGTCGAAGCGCGCCAGGGCGCAAGGAGAGCCATGCTCGCGGACGGGTTCGTCGGTCGCGGCGCTCAGTTGCACGCGATCGGAGCTGCGGCCGCGCGTGCGAGGGCAGGCGAGCGAATGCTGGTGTGGATAGACGGCGAGCCCGGCGTCGGCAAGACGGCGTTGCTTGATGCCTCGCTTGACGCCGAGCGCGCTTCCCACCCCGGCCTGCGGATCCTGCACGCGGCGGGTTCACTCGAAGAGCAGGTGATCGAGCATGGGGTCATCCAGCAACTGCTCGGCGAAGCATCCGCTGATCTTGTCGCGCAACCATTCGGGACGGGCGAACCGCTTGCCGCAGCCGGAAGGCAGCTGCTGGCGGCCCTCGAAGCCGAGGCGTCGACGATCCTGGTCATCGACGATGCACATTGGGCCGATCGTGCGTCGCTGGCGGCGCTCGCGTTCGCCCTGCGCCGCACCGCCGGACCCGGGCTGCTGGTGGTGGTTGTGCACCGACGCGGAGAGCGTCCCGACGTGTTGGAGCGGGCCGGCCAAGGATGGATCCAGACACGGCTCTCGCTGTTGCCTTTCGACCCGGTGGAGGTGCGGGCTCTGGCCGCTGCGGCCGGCGTCGTGTTGACGCCCGACGCCGCGCGCCGACTGCACCTGCACACCGATGGGCACCCGCAACTGACTGTCGCGGTGCTCTCAGAGACTCCGGTCGAGGAGTTGCGTCGGCCCGACGGCCCCCTTCCCGCGCCGGCGACGATCGCAGAGTTCACGACGCGGGCGTATTCGCGGTGCGACCTTGCCGCACGGCGAATGGTGGCGGCATCCGCCGTGTTCGGCCGTCCCGCGACGCTGCCGACGCTGGCGGCCATCGCCGGCACGGCCAACGCTGCCTGCGCGATCGACCGCGCGGTGGAGGCGGGGTTGCTCGTGCTGGCCGATGACCACGGGCGGGTGGTCATCCAAACGCCGCACGCGCTGACGCGTTCGGCGATCATCGAGCTGTTGAGCCTGAGCGAGCGGCGCGGGTTGCACGCACGGGCCGCTGAGGTCGCCGATGATCCCGTGCGGGCGTTGCTGCATCGTCTGCGCGCTGCTGATTCGTTCGATGCTTCGTTGGCGGCCGAAGCTGTCGAGATCGCCGAGGCATGCGCGATCCGGGGGGCGCTGACCGCCTCCGCATCGATTCTGATCTGTAGTGCGGAGTTGTTGCCTACACGTGCTGCGCGTACCGCGGCCCGGGTGCTGGCGACGGACCGCTTACTGCGCGCGGGGCACACCGACCGTGCCTCAGAGCTGTTGGCGCGGGTGGTGGAATCCCGCAGTGGTGAGCCGTCGGCGCGTGAGCTGCTCGTAGAGGGTCACCTTGCGTTGCAGAGGCGCTCGCCCTCGCGGGGTGAGGAAGCGATCAGGCAATCATGGGAGCGCAGTGCCGAACCGGAGATCTCGGTGCGCGCAGCGGAGTTACTGGCGTTCCTCGCGCTCGACAGCGGGGACGGTGAACGGACGCATGTGTGGGCGGAGCGCGCGCTCGCGGCGGCCTCCGAGGGCGGTGTGATCGAGGGCGCTGCGCCGATCTTCGTGGCCGGCTGGGCGCTGCGGGGCACGCTGTCGCCGGCCCGAGACGCCCTTGAGGCGATCGCCGCCGGATTCGCGGATTCCCCGAGCGCGCCGAGTATCGCCCTCGGCCGTGCGCTGGTGGAGCTGTGGGACGGCAACCTCGCCGGGGCCGTTGCGATGACCGAATCGCTGGACATCGACAGCGCGGCCCATCCGGCGATCGTGCGCGCAATCGTGCGCCTCACCCATGCGGACGTGAGCTTCCGCAATGGACAATGGGACACCGCGCTCGAGCATGCGCGGTCATCAGTCGCCTACGCGACGGCGGGATGGGACGGTCGTACCGCGCCTATGGCTTTGACCGTGGCCGCCTTCGTGCACGCCGCGCGCGGCGAGGATGCCGAGGCATCCGACTGCTGCGCTCAGGCCGAGCAGTTCATGAATGGTCGGGGCTACGCAACCGGACGGATGTGGGTGGCCATTGCCCGCGCCCATCTGGGCGCCGCACGCGGGGACGCCGATACGGTGGTGGCTGCCCTCGCACCGGTACGACGGGCGGTGCAGTCGATGCGGCTGATCGAGGGCTATCAGCCCTGGCGAGGGTACCTCGCGGAAGCGCTCATCACCCGCGGACGCATCGAGGATGCCGCGCGCGTGCTGGATGAAGCAACGCCGGCAGCCGGCGGAGACGCACTCGCTCCGCTGCTGAGCGCGCGTGCGCAGTTGGCCGCAGCCCTCGGTCATATCGAAGAGGCGGCTGCGCTGTTCGGGCGAGCAGCCGACTGTCCCGCGGGGCCGTTTGTGCGAGCACGAACCGTGTTGGCCTACGGAGCGTTCGAGCGGCGACGCGGACATCGCAAGAGAGCGGCCGAACTGCTCGGGTCTGCTGCGGCGTCCTTCGGGGTCTTGGGCGCGATCCCGTGGGAGCGTCGTGCCCATGAGGAGCTCGGTCGGTGTGCGTTGCGACGAAACCCCGCGGATGCGCCGCTGCTCACACCCGCCCAAGCCGGGGTTGCGCGCCTGGTTGCCGCGGGCCGCACCAATCGAGAGATCGCACAAGAGCTCTCCGTCAGTGTCAAGACCGTCGAGAGCCACCTTCGCAATATCTTCGCCCGCCTGGGGGTGCGAAGCAGAGTCGAGCTGGCCGCCACGAGTTCGCTGGCCGGTTGAGGGGGTCCATGCGGCCGTGTCGACTAGGGCAGCGGCGTGTTTCGGGTGCCGATTCGTGAGGTGTCGACAGTGTCTTGTTGAGTCCAGTCACCGGCTCGTTCTCGTCCGACGCGCGAAATGACGGCGAGGCGTCCCCAATCACACGGACCCGTCCCGCACCGGGCCACTCCTCCCGGACATCGCCCACCATAGGATCCGTGGCGGTCCTCGTTCCGGTCATCACGCGAGATGCCCGGACGACCCTTCCACAATGACTTCACGAGCTCCCCGCGTTACTGATCCCGGACGAGCCCACGAGCCCACGAGCCCCGGCGTGCGGTGACGCTACAAAGCGGAACCATTGCGAGGCGACTGGGCAGTCTGCGCCGGGAGGTGGGAATGGGTCCGCCGCTTGGGTCCCGATTGCGTCCCGTTGGACGATTTGGAACACCGCTGAACCGCACCGAACGCGACTGCGAACCGCGCCCAATCAACGCGAATCACCATGAGCGAATGCTCGACGTTTGCCTCCCGACCGGGTTCAAATCCCTCCGTCTCCGCCACAAAGAGCCCGGCTCAGGCGGTATCGGCCCGCACGTGGCGCGCGTCCTCCACGTGAGGGGATTCCGGTGGCGCAGGTCGTCGACGTCGTGACGCGTGGCGGCGCGCCGTCGAAGCGTTCCACCGGGCACAGCCCTCGAACGCGTGTGTCTGCCGGGTGATGTGCCAGAAGCGGTGGGGTGATATTCAGAGGCACGGCAGAGCAAGAGCGGCACGAGCTGGCAACGCTCCGATGGCGCCGGCTTCTGGTGGATCCGCCGTCTTCACCCGGGGGCTCACCCGCGAGATGTCCCGATTTCACCCTGCTGCGACGCTCCGCACGGTCGGTATGGTGTGGCCATGACGATGAACGCGCAATCCGTGACGCTCGATGGCACTTTCAATTTTCGTGACACGGGTGGGATGCCTCTCATCGGTGGGGGCGTTTCGGCACCGGACGTGTTCTTCCGCTCGGATGCACTGAGCGACCTCACTCCCGAGGGTCTGTCGGCGCTGGCGGCGAGCCCTATCGGCGTGGTCGTGGACCTGCGCACCGACACCGAACGGCAGATGGCGCCGGATCGCTTGCCCACCGAACGCCCTTTCGATCTGATCGAGCTGCCGCTACTGCAGGGTGCGGTGACCGGCGTGGCCAAGCAGGCGGGCGCAGCCCTGCAAGCGGGCACTGACCGATCGAAGGTCGCAGCCGCGATGCAGCAGGCGCTCGCAGAGATTCCCCCGCTGGGTGACATGTATGTGGACATGCTGTCCTCGGGCGCGAGTACGTTCGCGGAACTCGCCCGCCTCGTCGCTGCGGCAACAACTGAGCCGCCGACGGCCGTCGTGGTGCACTGCACCGCGGGAAAGGATCGCACGGGAGTGAGCACTGCGCTCGTTCTGGATGCGGCAGGTGTCGAACGGGACGCGATCATCGCCGACTACGCCAGCTCACAGGAGCACCTTGCCGGCCCGTGGCGGGATCGGATGTTCGGCATGGTGGCGCAGATGGGAGTGCCGCTCGATGACAAGGTTCGGGATCTGATTGCGGGCACCCCTCCGGCGGCACTCGAGCAGGCGCTCGCCTGGATCGATGAGCACGGGGGCACCGTCGCGTACCTACGCTCGGGCGGCCTCACGGACGCGGAGCTCCACGCCCTCCGCGCCCGCCTGACCGGTTGACCTCGAACGAGATCACGCTCGGATCCGAGGCCAGCGAGACCTGCCTGGCCCGGGGGCCGCGCGGCAGATCACTCGGAGCTTTTAGCCGGTGCCGTCGTCTCATCCTCGTCGTGGGTGCCGTGTAGAGCCTTCTCGGCCTGAGTGCGGCGGTCCCATCCGGGACGCCGGAGGGCATAGAAGATCAGCGGAGGTGCCCCCAGCACGACGATCACCGCGCCCACGATCCAGGGATACACGGCGGGCGAGAACGTCGTGAAGCCATCGGGCGGGATGAATGCGAGGACGAATGCGGCGAGGCATCCGATGAAGCCGACACCGGCCACGAAGTTCATCGCCGGCACGCGATAGGTGCGTTTCACGTCAGGCTCCTTGCGGCGCAGCACGATCGCCGCGGCGAACATGAGCATGTACATGATGAGGTAGATCGCCGCGGCCATGTCGACCAAGGCGACGAAAGCAGAACTCACGTTCGGCACCACGATGAAGAACGCAGCCAGGAGCGTCACGATCGTCCCCTGGAGCATGAGGATGCCGGACTGCACGCCGGCCTTGTTGCGCTTCTGCAGGGCGGGAGGAAGCAGCCCTGTTTCCGCGGCGGCGAGCAGGCCCTTCGACGGACCGGCGATCCAGGTGATGACCGATGCGAGCGCGCCGGCGGCGATCAAGGCGGAGACCACTGCCGTCCCCCAGCCCATGTCCCACTTGTCGAAGTAGGCCTGGAAGGCGAGCATGATGCCGTTGGTGAGTCCGAGTTCCTTCTCTGGCACGGCGATCGAGATCGCGAGGGTGGGGAGGATGAACACCAGCAGGATCAGGATCGAGGCCAGCAGCACCGACCGCGGGTATCCCTTGCCGGGATCCTTCATCTGGTTCACGTGGACGGCATTCACCTCCATGCCCGCATACGCGAGCACGTTCGAGACGATCAGCACGATCGAGGCGATGCCGGTGAACGGCGGAATGATCGCCGCCGCGTCAAGCGGCACCTCACTCTTCTGCCCGGTGCCCAGCCAGATGAAGCCGAAGATGATGAGCAGCACGGCGGGCAATAGCGTGCCGAGGATGCCGCCCCACGAGCCGAGCTTGGCGAAGAGGTTGCCGCCGCGCAGCGTCACGAGGGTCGAGCCCCAGTAGAGCACCAGGATCACGACCGCTGTGAACAGCCCCGAGTTCGACAGCGACGGATCGACGAAGACGAACGCGAGCGCGGCTGCGATGAATGCGAGCTGCGTGGGATACCAGACGACGTTCTGGATCCACTGGAGCCAGACAGCGGTGAAGCCCCATCGGTTGCCGAAGGCCTCGCGCACCCACACGTACACGCCGCCCTTCCACCCCGTCGCCAGTTCTGCGGCGACGAGGGCCGTGGGGATGAGGAAGAGGATGGCGGGGATGATGTAGAGGGTGATGCTGCCGAGCCCGTACACCGCCATCGCGGGAAGGGAACGCAGGCTCGCCACCACGACGAGGGTCAGCAGCGCCAGCTGACCGACCCCGAGGTAGTTGACGACCGTATGGCGAGATGCGAGGGGATGGTTCGACGCGGCCTGCGCGGCAGCGTCCGGCGCCTGCTTGGATGTGTTGGACATGGCGCTGCCTCAGTGGTGGAAGCTCGGATGCTGACCCTCGACGGGCATGGGCGACTCGAGGGCGTCGAGGTACGCGGTCTCGGTCTGGATGCTCTCGAGCAGTTCGGCGGCGATATCCATGCTCAATCCGTTCCGCACGACGATTCTCTGCACCGTCAGGCTGCTCAGATCGTCGGGCATCGGATACGCCGGCACGAGCCAGCCCTTCATTCGAAGCCTGTCCTGAAGGTGGTACAGGTTCCAGTTCTTCGTGTGCCCCTCCTTGAGGTACCACGCGAAGACCGGGATGTCGCTTCCGTCGTTCCACAGTTCGAACGCACCGATCTTCGCGATGCCATGGGCGAGGTACTGGGCGACGTCTTGCGACTCCTGCTGCACGGCGCGATAACCCTCGAACCCCAGCCGCAGGAACATGTAGTACTGCAAGAGCACCTGTGCGCCGGGACGGGAGAAGTTCAGCGCGAAGGTGGGCATCTCGCCACCGAGGTAGCTGACCTCGAAGATGAGATCCTCGGGCAGCCACTGAGTGTGCCGCCAGACCACCCAGCCCAGTCCCGGGTAGACGAGCCCGTACTTGTGGCCGGAGGTGCTGATGGAGTGCACGCGCTCCACGCGGAAGTCCCAGGGCAGATCGGGCTGCAGGAACGGCGCGATCATCGCTCCCGACGCTCCGTCCACGTGGATCGCGATGTCGAGCCCCGTTGAGGCCTGGATCGCATCCAGCGCCTTGGCGATCTCTGCCACCGGCTCGTACATGCCGGTGTAGGTGACACCCATGATCGCGACAACGCCGATCGTGTTCTCGTCGACGTACTTCTCGAGGTCGTACCCGTCGAGGGTCTTGTGCTCCATGCTGATGGGCACGAAGCGGGGTTCCACATCGAAGTAGTTGCAGAACTTCTCCCAGCACACCTGCACGGCAGATGACATCACGAGGTTCGGCTTGGAGGTGTCCTTCCCTGCGACGCGACGGGAATGCTGCCAGCGCCGCTTGAGCGCGAGACCGCCGAGCATGCATGCTTCGGACGAACCGATCGTCGACGTGCCGATGCTCTGCGACGCATCCGGTGCGTTCCACAGGTTCGCCAGCATGTGCCAGCAGTTGTCTTCGATCGCCGCGGTCTGCGGGTACTCGTCCTTGTCGATCATGTTCTTGTCGAAGGATGCCTCGTACACCTGCTTCGCGTCATCATCCATCCACGTGCCGACGAAGGTGGCGAGATTGAGTCGGGAGTTGCCGTCGAGCATCGTCTCGTCATCGATGATCTGTCTGGCGGTGTCCGGCAAGGACTCCTGCGGTGGAATGACGTGACGCGCCGCGACGGTCGCTTCCCCCGGACGGGTGAACAACGGTGCCGCACCACTGCCGGCCTGAGATGCACTCATGGGAATTCTCCTGCCTCGCTCTCAAGCGGCCACGAGCGTGGTCGCCGCGGGTGCGACGGCGTCTGCCGCCTGCACCCGTGGTGAGGGTATGCCCGGGTTCCCCGCGCGGCCAGGGACGTAGGTCCCGGGCCCGGTCCCGAACACGCGGGCGGTGTTTCGTCATGGGCCTTTAGGCCATGCCGTTCAGATGTCCGCGCGCGTAGGGTTTCCCCACCGCACCCCGCGGACCACTCGATTCGGAGGACCACGACATGTGCACAGGGGCGAATTACACCACCCGCGACCATTACTTCGGCCGCAATCTCGATCTCGAGTTCTCATACAACGAAACGGTCACTGTGACGCCTCGGAACTTTCCGTTCGAGTTCCGCAAGGCGGGCCCGCTCCCGACCCATCACGCGATCATCGGGATAGCAACCATCTCCGACGGGTATCCGCTCTACTACGACGCGACGAATGAGAAGGGCCTCAGCATGGCTGGGCTCAACTTCCCGGAGAACGCCGACTACAAGCCTGAGGCGCCCGACAAGACGAACATCACGCCGTTCGAGTTCATCCCGTGGATCCTCGGCCAGTTCGAGACCGTGGCCGAGGTGAGGACCGCGCTGCAGACGCTGAACCTCGTCAACATCTCGTTCAGCGAGGCCTTCCCCCTCTCTCCGCTGCACTGGATCATCTCGGATCGCAACGAGTCGCTCACCGTGGAGTGCGTGAAGGAAGGGCTGAAGGTCTATGACAACCCCACGGGTGTCCTCACGAACAACCCCACCTTCGACATCCAGTCCTTCAACCTCAACAACTTCATGCACCTGTCGAAGAACCCGCCTGAGAAGAACTTCTCGGACGCGCTGGAGTTCGATGTCTATAGCCGGGGAATGGGCGCGATCGGCCTGCCCGGTGATCTGTCGTCGGCGTCACGCTTCGTCAAGGCGGTCTTCACGAAGATGAACTCCACCTCTGGGGACTCCGAGTCCGAGTCGATCAGTCAGTTCTTCCACATCCTCGGATCGGTCGCGCAACAGCGAGGATGCGTAGAGGTCAGCCCGGGCAAATTCGAGATCACCATCTACTCGTCGTGCTGCAACACCGACAAGGGGATCTATTACTACACGACCTACGAGAACAGCCAGGTCACCGGGGTGGACATGCACAAGGAAGACCTCGACGGCCAGACGCTGGTCGATTACCCCCTGATCAAGGGGCAGCAGATTCAGATGCAGAACTGAGCGCGCCTCCGTCGGGCCATCGCTTCGGCCCGGCGGAGGACGGGCTCGGTCACGAGTCGCGGTTCCAGCGCAGAATGGCGTGCGGAACGTGCCACCGGAAGTGCAGCGACGCGAGCCTGAACACGAACACCAGGATGCCGGCGAGCACCTGCACCACCGGGCTGTGCCAGCCCGCCAGCCACGCGGCCGTGACCAACCCGGCGCCCACCATCGCGGGGACCGCGTAGATGTCGTCGGGGTTGAACAGCTCGGGGTCGCGGTTCGCGACGACGTCGCGCAGAAGACCGCCACCCACGCCGGTCGTCACACCCAAGAGCGCCGCGGCGACCGGATTCATCCCCAGCTCGAGAGCCTTCGCTGCCCCCGCCGTGCAGAACAGGCCGAGCCCTGCCGCGTCGAAGACGAGCAGAGTGCGCGGAAACCGCTCGACGGCGGCGTAGAGGAAGAAGACCAGGACCGCCGCCGCGACAGGCGCGAGGAAATAGATCGGTTGCGAGAATGCCGTCGGTGTGACTCCCAGCACCAGGTCGCGCACGACTCCGCCGCCCACCCCCGTCAGGGCGCCCAGCAGCACCGACCCCACGATGTCGAATCCACGGTGAGCGGCGACAAGAGAGCCTGAGATCGCGAAGAAGAACGTGCCGAGGAAGTCAAGCCACATGTCGAAGGGCTTCCCGTGAACGCGAGGACCCCCGCTGATCCGCCGTTGGCCGGGGGATCAGCGGGGTGTGGGCGTCGGTGTCAGGAGGCGAGAGCGTCGACGATCTTCTCGTCACCCTCGTTCACAGCCTTCACGACGGCGTCGTAGTCGCCCTTGTCGATGGCCTTGTTCAGCTTCTTCGCCGCCTTGTCGACGGCCTTGTCGACTCGGTCGAGGTAACGGTCGTCGACGATCGCGACGATCGCGGAAGAGCCGTTCGGCAGCCAATCCTGCGCGTCGACGCCGATTTCCTTCTCCTCGTGGCGCTTCATGATGGCTCCGACGCCCGCACCGATCGCGGCGCCGACGACACCCGTCAAGAGCAGAGGAGGTGCGAACAGGCCGACCACGAGGCCGGCGACAGCGCCGATCGCGCTTCCCTCTCCGATCAGGCGGCCGCTGTGCTCCTTGACCTCGACCTTTCCGTCATCGCCACGAGAGAGGACGACCGCAGCGTTCACGCTCAGGTCATCCATCGATTTGATCGCGGCGAAGTCCTCTTTTGCTGCCGTCTCGTCGTCATAGGTGGCGACGAGGAGCGAATAATTCCGATCGGTCATGGGTCTGTCCTCCGTTGTCTGCGAGGTGCCAGCCTGACGTCGCATCGGGCATCCCGAAAGAGTCGATGGTCCCATCACGCCGTCAAGAGGTCGTACCCGTCACAGCAAAGTGGGGTCGAAATCCCGTGTGGCGAGGGCATACGCGGCCGCAACGACTTCGATGGCGCGCCTGAGTTCGCGGTTCTCCGCTTGCAGGTACCGGATCCGGGCGGCATCCTCCGGCCTCTTCGACGGCCGCTCGACGGGCGCCTCGGCCTGCCTGCACCAGGTGCGCAGTGTGTTGGCGTTGATCCCCAACTGCTGCCCGACGATGGCCGCCGCTCTCGTCCAGGACAGCTCTGGATCGTCTCTTCTCGCCTGGGCAGCAAGCTGCACGGCATGGTCTCGAAGCTCGCGGGGGTATCTGCGTGGTGAGGGCACGATCAGCCTCGTCTCGGGAGTCAGGGCTCTGAGAACCGAGGGATTCGATGGGCGCACACGAGCTCACGGAAGCCGACAGGTCGGCCGTCGCTCTCATCGAATGCCCTTCGGGTAGGGCGTCCGGTTTGATCAAGACGGTACATCACGTTTCTCGGCGCAGTCCAGGCTTTCGGCCCCGAGACTTCGGATGGCACGGGCGGCGTCGGGGGCCCTATACATTCGCTGCCACTGCGTGCTTAGCTGTGTGCGTATAGGGGATGGGCATGACCGAAAAGTCGCCAGAATCTGCTGTGACGCCGGAGGCCCTCGACGAGGGCGACGTCAAAGTCTTTCTCGTGAACCGGCGAGACATCGTGCGGCGCGGTCTCCATGCGGTCATCGAGGAGTCCGACGACTTGGTGATCGTCGGCGAGGCCGCCGGCCCCGAGCCCGACATCACCGCCGTCACCACCGCC
This sequence comes from Microbacterium sp. Y547, assembly GCF_057669785.1. Classification (NCBI taxonomy): domain Bacteria; kingdom Bacillati; phylum Actinomycetota; class Actinomycetes; order Micrococcales; family Microbacteriaceae; genus Microbacterium; species Microbacterium sp. Y547. The sequence continues at coordinate 71,755 of NZ_JBYHFN010000006.1, read as the reverse complement.
CGCTCCGATGTCGTGATCGTCGACGCGGCGTCATCCGCCGACGCCGTGGCGTTGGTGCAGACCCTGCACGACGAACACGGCGACGTGCCGACCCTGGTCCTGGACCACGCAGACGGGGACCGCGTGAGGCAGGCCGCGCTGGCCGCCGGTGCCGACGGATACCTGCCCGACGACGCAAGAGAGACAGACGTCCGTGACGCGGTCCGCCGCACCGCCCACCGAGGAGCAACGGAGGCACCTTCGACGGACGGGGCCTCGGCCGATGGTCGCCCCGCCGAACTGCTGCCGGACCTCACCTATCGAGAACGACAGATTCTGCGTCTGATCGCGCGGGGGATGACGAATCGTCAGATCGGCGACCGTCTCGGGTTGGCGGAGAAGACCGTGAAGAATTACATCTCCACCCTGCTCTCGAAGCTGCATGTCGAACGCCGCACCCAGGCGGCGATCTACCAGATCACTCACGAGGACCCCCCTGCATCTCCCCCCTCCACGGGGCATCGCGACCGCTGAAGGTCGGCGCTGGCGGAGAGGACCAATGGCTCTACGCGTCCAGCGCATTGCGGGCGAGTGTGTCGCCTACGCACAAGCGCAGCAGTGAGGGAGCATCATGACGCAGTCGAGCCCCATTGGCGTGACGCCCCGGTCGCCACGAGACATCAGCCCCAGCGATCTGGCGCTGCCGCCGACGCAGCCCATAGACATCTCTGCACTCATCGCCGCCGAGTCGGCGGCCACGCTCCTGCACGATTCCGCGGGCTGCTGACGGGGCCGCCCCTCAGTGGGCGGCCGCCGCCCTGCAAGGGGGGACCAACGGCCCTGCCGTCATCGCCCCACGTCCTGGAATCTGGCCGAACGCTGCTCGCGCTGCCGCTCCAGAAGCGTCGGGGTCGGTCAGCCCAACGAAGGCGAAAGGAAGAGACGATGGCTCGCAATCTTGCACGATTCGACCCGTTCTTGGGACTCGACGCGCTTCGACGGGAGGTCATGGGCGAAGGCCTGCTCAGTACCACTCGGGCGAAGATGCCGACCACCGACATCTACACCAAAGGAGACGAGGCTCTGATCGTCGAGGCGCACCTGCCGAACTTCGACGAGAAGGAGGTATCGGTGACCGTCGACCGCGGCGCGCTGGTGATCCAGGCGGAGCGACGCGAGAAGGAAGAGGACAAGGGCAAGAACTACGTCATCCGCGAGAGCAGCACGAACTTCTACCGGAGCATCGGACTGCCCGACCAAGCCGACGAAGATCGCATCTCCGCGGACTTCAAGAAGGGCGTACTGAAGGTGACGGTGCCCCTGCGCGGCGGCGGCTCTCCGCGCAACATCACCATCGGCTCGACGAACGGTCAGTCCGCCGGCGGCGCGGACTCCGAGAAGTCCCCGACCGCGAGCGACAACACCGGAGCTGCGGAGGGTCAGAAGGGTTGAGAAGCCCGCGAGTGTTTCCGCCGGTCAGGCTTTCCTGACGGAGGCCTCGCGGATGTGGTCGTCGCGCCATTCGCGGCCGACCTCCTCGCCCCGCGCGATCCGGTCTTCGCGCTGACGCAGGTCGACGCGTCGGATCTTGCCGGAGATCGTCTTGGGCAGGTCGAAGAACTCGATCCGGCGGATGCGCTGATACGCCGAGAGGTTGTCCCGCGCGTAGAGCAGGATCGCGTGTGCCGTCTCGGCGGTGGGTTCTACGCCGTCCGCCAGGACGACGTAGGCCTTCGGCACCGCGAGCCGCAGGTCGTCCGGGGCGGGCACGATCGCCGCCTCGACGACGGCGGGGTGCTCGACGAGCACGCTCTCCAGCTCGAACGGGCTGATCTTGTAGTCGGAAGACTTGAAGATGTCGTCCGTTCGCCCGACGTACGTCAGATAGCCGTTCTCGTCGCGCACGGCGATGTCACCGGTATGGAAGTACCCGCCGGCGAACGCCCCGCTGTTCCGGGCGGCGTCCCCCACGTACTCCGTCATCAGGTTCGTCGGCGCCGTGCTCATATCGACACAGATCTCGCCCTCATCGGCGGGCTCGCCTGTCACGGGGTCGACCAGCACGATCGGACAGCCCGGAAGCGGTCTGCCCATCGCGCCGTCTCGGATCTGCTGGCCGGGGGAGTTGGCGATCACCGCCGTCATCTCGGTCTGACCGAACCCATCCCGGATCGTGAGCCCCCACTGCGTGCGAACCTGCGCGATCACTTCGGGATTGAGGGGTTCGCCGGCCGAGACCGTCTCGCGCAGTGCGCCCGGCCCCGCCGAGAGGTCGGCTTGGATCAGCATCCGCCACACCGTCGGCGGAGCGCAGAACGACGTGACCCTCTCAACGCGCATCGTCTCGAGCAGGCGCTCTGCGTCGAACCGCCCATAGTTGTAGACGAAGATCGTCGCCTGCGCGATCCACGGGGCGAAGAAGCAGCTCCAGGCGTGCTTGGCCCATCCGGGTGAGCTGACGGCCAGGTGCACGTCGCCCGGCCGTAACCCGAGCCAGTACATCGTCGTGAGATGACCCACCGGGTAGGAGCTGTGCGTGTGCTCCACGAGTTTCGGCCGGCTGGTCGTGCCCGACGTGAAGTAGTGCAGCAGGGGGTCGGTCGCCCGCGTGCCAGGGTGCGAGACGGGGGCAGCCGGCGCGCGGAAGGCATCTTCATAGACTGCCCACGTTGCGGGGCCCTCGCCGATCCGGATGCCGGTGACCGCGGTCGCCATGCCGTCGAACTTCGACGCGTGCTCGGTCGCGGCGATGACGTGCGTGACCGAGCCGCGCACGAGACGGTCTTCGAGGTCGCTGCCGCCGATGGCGAGTGTCGTGGGCAGGATCACGGCGCCGATTTTCATGAGTGCCAGCATCGATTCCCACAACTCGACCTGGTTGCCGAGCATCAGCAGAACCGCGTCGCTGCGGGAGACCCCGAGGCCCATCAGCCAATGCGCGAGCTGATCAGAGCGTGACGCCATCTCGTCGAAGGTGCGCGTCGTGCGTCTGCCGTCCTCCTCGACGATCACGAGCGCAGGAGCGTCGTTGCCCCGTGCGATCACGTCGAACCACTCGATCGCCCAGTTGAACTCGCCGTCGATCGTGGGCCACGAGAACTCCGAACGTGCCCGGGTGTAATCCTCGCGGAGTGCGACGAGCTGATCGCGCGCCTGCCGGAAGCGCTCGCTGTTGACGGTCGTGGCCATCGGATTCCTCCCCATCGAAGACATGCTGCGACAAGCTTCGCGATCCGTGCACCCGCGCACCATCCCCCAAAGGGGGGTGCGTGGCGGGGCGAGGATACAATCGGCGCGACACGGCAAGGAGGCGGTCGGATGCGCAGACGCGAAGATATCGACGCACTGCGACGGATGCTGCGCGGCATTCGCGTCGCCTCCCGGTTTCCGATCGTCTTCGGAGGCGTCGTGCGGGGCGGTGGGCTGCGGCTGACGGAGTTCTCCGGAACGACCACCGACAGCCTGCGTGAACTGGTCGTCGAGCCGGGCAGCGGTGCGGGCGGACGGGCGCTCGCGGGCAAGAGCATCGTCGTCGTCACCGACTACCGTCGTGCGACATCGATCAGCCACGACTATGACGAGCCTGTCCTCGCCGAAGGCATCCGGTCGGTCATGGCGGCGCCGATCGTCGTGAACGGCGCGACGAGGATGGTCGCGTACGCGGCGACGCACCACCCGGTGACGTGGGGCACTCGCGCGCGCGACGACTTCGCCGACGCGGCAGTTGAGCTCGCTCGAGAGATCGAGATCCGTGACGAAGCGGACCGCCGCGTCGCTCTGCTCGAAGCGGCCGCGAGCACGATCGCCAAGCTCGGCACGAACAGCCGCCACCAAGCCGTCATCCACGCGCGCAGGCAAGGGCTTCTCGGGGCGGTCGGGGAGCGCTGAGACACGCTGACGTGGGCAGACCTGCGCGAACGTTGACACGCTGAGAAAAGCCTGAGAGCGTTTGGCGGGCAAGGATGTGCGCCCCCACGTGCATCTGCCTCTAGCCAGGGAGTTCACCAACATGCTTAAGAAGCCACTTGCACTGACACTAGGCGTGTCTTTGCTTCTATCCATGGGCATCGCCGGCGGCGGCGCCGCGGCCCAGGAGGGCACGAGCGGCGTCGGCGCAGACGACCGCTTCGAGCCGACCGTCACCTACGACCTGTCGGTGTCAGGCGATGAGCGCGATCAGATCCACGCCGAGGTCGAGGCGCTCGCCGGTCTCGTCGAGCGTGCGCGTGTGGGCGATGGGACGTATGACCCCCTCACCCTCGTGGGCGCGATGCTGGACGGATCGAGCTACGACTCGATCTCGCGCGGGGGTACGGCTCCGACGGCCTACCCGTTCCCGGTCAGCAACACCGAGTCCAACCAGTACGAGTACGACCGGAAGGTCGCCAAGCTCGCGTGGGTGGTCAAGCTGGCCAAGGACCTCGGCTTCCCCGTGGTCGTCCAACGCCAGCCCGACAAGTACGTCTACATGGAGATCGGCGATCCGGATGCACCGGAGATGATCATGGCGCTGAGCCACCTCGACTCGCCGACCTCGTCGGTGACGGCGGCGCAGCTGGAGCGGTGGCGGGATGCCGACGGCAACCTCGGCATGGATGGCGCCTACCACTCCCCGTACATTCAGGACGGCTGGATCTACGGAGCAGGAATCCAAGACGACAGCGGCCCGACGCTGGCCACGCTGCTCGCGGCCAAGGCGCTCATGGAGGCAGGGCTTCCGATGGACCGCCGCATCCGCATCGTGATGGGCATCTACGAAGACGGCGGCCCCGGTACTCCCACGGCGGCCAACACCGCCACCTTCCAGTCCATCCCGTACAACGCCAACCCGAGCTTCTACGACAACTGGGCCTACAAGAACCTCAACCGTGAAGAGATGCCGATCGCGGCGTACACCTCTGACTCGCGCTTCCCGGTGATCGTCGGCAACTCCGGCTCGGTCACGCCGTCGGTGTCGATGGACCTCTCCGCGGACAGCACCAAGGCGTTCCGGCTGACGGACGCCACCGCGGGGGTGACCCTGCGCGCCGGCGACCCGACGCTCAAGGACATCGCCTACGGGAGCACGACGCAGATCGCGTCGCGAGCCACCTTCACCCTCGACGTGGCGGGCGCAAGCGACGCCGACCGGGACGGATTCGTCGCGGCGGTCACCGCGGCTGCGACGGCGAAGGGCTGGCTCCCGGCGGCTGCCGGCACCATCCCCAAGGTGCAGACCACGATCACGGGCGACTCGCTCACCCTCGAGGTCAACACCGACGTCGCGATGGAGATGCCGACCCCGCAGTACGGCAAGAACGCCGTCGTGTGGGGCATGTTCCTGCTCTCCGAAGGGCTCGGTTCGCGGGGCGTCACTGCGGCGGACATGCAGCTGAAGAAGGCCGCCGAGGGCATCGCCGACCTGTTCTTCCGTGACGGCGTCGAGGGCGAGGCGTACATCGGCCGGTACATGGGGATCCCCGAGGCGCTGCTGCGCAACCCGAGCAACGGCACCCCGAACCTGACGTTCGCCCTCATGGCCAACATCAACTCCGAGGTTCCGCGGAGCTTCTACACGGCCGAGACGAGCAGCCTCAGCATGCCCATGTACGTGCGCAGCATGCACGTCACGGCCGAAGACTCCACGCAGGCGATGACGGCGGTCGCGGCGGCGTTCGAGTCGAAGGGCTTCACGATCGGCGCTCTGGGAGCACCCATCGGCGCCGGGCTGTACGTCACTCACGACAACCCCCTGACGGCTCTTCAGTACGGCAGCTACAAGGCCTCCATCGATCACGACCCCGCGGCTTTCGCTGACCCGTACGCGCTCAGGGACATCGTCTATCCGCAGGGAACGACTGGTGGCACCCTCGCCAGCAACTTCCGCAACAAGATGACCGCCTTCGGAGCGGTGATCCCGGGTAACGAGCGCTGGTGGCACACGGCCAACGAGCGGATGTCGCTGGACTCGGCCGTGCAGATGACCAAGATGATGGCCGACGGCATGCTCGAAATGGCCCGGTACACCGGACCCGCTGGCGCGAAGTTCATGTGGGCGGACATCGCCGGCCTGAACGCCGATCGCTCCGACCTCGACCTGCTCGATGTCACCATCGGGACCTTCCAGGACGCATCGGCCGAGGTCGGCGCGAGCCAGCTGGGCGGCAAGGCGCTGCTCGGCGCCACCTCGTTCAACATCCCCATGTGGGAGGGACGCGGCAACAACACCCGACCGGCGGCGGCATTCGAGCTCGGACATGCGCCGGGCGGGGTCTACCTTCCGCTCGACAACCCCGAGTACCTCAGCTCGACGTACGTGGCACCGATGCGGCTCGAGTTCAAGGTGGAGCGGCCGGATCACCTGTCGGATGCCGCATGGGCGACCTTCGTGGACGGCGGGTACGGCGACTTCGGGTTCAACGTCCTCGTCGGCGACGAGGTCGTGCCGCTGGCGGTTCCCGAGGGGCAGAGCGCCGACGCGTACTTCTCGTCACGCACGTCGGCGACGAACCCCGACGTCGTCTATCTGGCGGTCAACCTCGCGATCACGGATGCGCCCTACACCGGGGTGCAGACCGTTCTGGCGGATTCGAAGACCGACCTGTACACGGTCAACCCGACGTTCCTCGAGACGAACGCCGACCCGTTCCCGGAACGCGGCGCCATCGAGCAGCGGGGCTTCTTCGTGCTCGGCGACGGAGCGAAGAACGCCGAGTTCGCATCGCCCGACGCGGTGTACGTGACCGTCGACAACGCGGTCGTCGACGCCGAGCCGACGGCGGTCGTTAAGAAGCTGACGGGCAACACGAATGAGTTGACCATCACGGTGCACGAGACGCGTGTCGACGGCAGCGAATCCTCTGTCACGGACACCTTCACGATCGACAACAACGCCGCCGGCACCTACACGGTCGGCCCGTACAAGGTGTATGTCGACACGAAGGGCAACACGCAGGTCCGCGAGATCTACCTCGTCGAGGGCGAGCTTGTCGGTATCGATGTCGACGTGACGCCGCGGACCCTCGCGGGAAAGGTCTACCTTTCGGTCGAGGCGACCAACACCGCGTCGGTACCGGCGGACATCGTGATCACCACCGCGTACGGCAGCAAGACCTTCCCCGCGGTTGCGCCCGGAAAGTCGGTCGCGGTGTCGGTCAACTCACGCCTGGCCGCCGTGCCCGCCGGTGAGGCGTCGGCGACGGCGAGCACCCTCGTCGACGGTGAGCGCATCACCGAGACGAAGGTCGCTTCGCACACGGCGTATCCGACCGAACGCTGATCCAGCAATAACGCAGGGCGGGGATGCGCTTTCCGGCATCCCCGCCCTGCGCATGCTTGCTGCTGACGAGAGGAAACCGTGTCCCTTCGCCCTCCGGTCGTCCGGGCAGTCCTCGCGGCGATCACCGCCGGCATCGTCCTCATGACCACCGCCTGCGGCGTGGCCGGCGGCGAGCCTCAAGCTAGACCCTGCGGCGGGCGATCCGACTGCTGCACGGTGACACCACGGCGGAACAGCTCGTGGACCGGATGGGCTCCCCGTCGAGGTGCTCGACCTCTTGCCTCATCATCTCTCCAGCGGCCAGAAGCAGCGCGTCGCGATCGCGCGCGCCTTCGCAGGCCGCGCGCCCATCGTCATCTGCGATGAACCGGCGTCGGCCTTGGACACCCGCGTGCAGGCGTCGGTGCTCGATCTCCTCGTCGGACTGCAGGAGCGCACGGGGGTGTCGTGCGTGTTCATCTCGCACGATCTCGCGGTGGTGCGACGCGTCGCCCACCGGGTTGCGGTGATGCAGTACGGTCGCGTTGTGGAGACCGCTTCTACGTCGGCATTCTTTCGAGTCGCGTCACACCCGTACTCGCGCGACCTCATCGCGGCGTCCCGCCGCGCGGGGGAATGAGCGCTGGCTTGTGACGTCCGCCGAGCATCTGCCGACCAGGGTCGCGGGAAGGATCCACCGTGAACCTGAACGATTCGACGCGTGCGATCGACGATCCCGACCGGGCAGTGCGGTCCGGTGCTCCGGATGTCATCGCCCGCGTGGCCATGTTCAACATCTGGCCGCTCCTGACCGCACCCACCGCGGCGCTGATCGCGGCGGTGTCCGGCCTTCCCAGCGCAACGCTGGACAACTTTCCCGCGCTGCGCGTGGTGCACCCGATGACGGCGGTGCTGGCCCGCACGACGCGTCCGTTCACGCCCGTCGTCTACCCGGACGACGCTCGCTCGATGAGCGCCGAAGAAGTCGAGATCATCCTCCTCACGCAGATGATCGCCTTCCGCGCCAGCGGGGATATCGACGCCGCCCTGCTCTTCGCGAAGCGACTCCGGGGCCGCATCCGGGACGTGCGTGTGGAGTCCCGCGACCGCCCTGACGGTCCGATCTGGTTCTTTCATCACCAGATCGGGTCGACGCCGGCGTGCTCACCCGGACAACCGCCGAATCACTAGGACGGTGCCACGGCAGCTGATCGACCGCACGCGCGAGAAGATCGACGGGGCAGTCGTGCACGAGTTCGACCTGGTCGCGGGGGCGCTGACGTATGTCGAGGTGGCGCCCCGACCTGTGCTCACTCCGGGCGAAGTGCGCGTTCTGAATGCACTGCTGCGCCACGACTCGACGGCGTCGATGGCCGCGGCGTTCCAGGTGTCCCCGAACACGGTCACGTCGCAGCTGCGCTCGCTTTACCGGAAACTGGGTTGTTCGACGAGAGGCGAAGCGTTGCGGATCGCGACGCGGATGCACCTGCTGTCCGCAGGCGGGTGATCCGAGGGTGACGCCGCGGGTGATGTGCGGGAACGGCCCCATCACCCCGTCGACCACATGCGCTATACAGGAGTCATAGCGGCGAGTCAGGGGTGGTTCGACGTTCTGGAACAGGTCGAGGGGGACCTGCACGGCAGACACGCGGAATCGAAGGATCAGATCAGTGAAAACTACTGTGGACCACTCGGGTGCGCTACCGACCGTGCGAGCAGCAGCGTCGACCGCCGCCGATCCGGAGTCTGTCCGAGGGGCGCGGTCGTGAACTTCAACGACTCTCGCCGGGCTGAAGAAGAACTCCGCCGGGCGATCGACTCCGGGAATGCGGACTCTATCGCGCAGGCCGCCATATCGAACATCTGGCCGCTGTACTGCGAACACTACGAGATGCTCGTGACGACCATCGTCGCGCTTCCGAGCGCGACGCTCGAGCGCCATCCCGTGCTCCGGGTGCTGCACCCGATGACAGCCGTGCTTGCGCAGACGTCGCGTCCGTTCCTGCCCCTCGCACCTCCCGACGATTCACGGTCGATTCCGCCCGCAGAGGTCGATGCGCTCGTGCTCGCGCACATGATGGCGTGTCGATTGAGCGGGAACATCGCCGCTGCCCTGGGCTATGCACGCCGCCTCGAAGATCGCATGCTGCGCACCCGCGTCGAGGCTCGAGACCGGATGGACGGTCCGCTCTGGTTCTACCACCACCAGATCGGCACGACGCTTCTCGTCGCCGGCGATACCGGCCGGGCCCTGCTCGAGTTCGCAACGTCCCGCCAACTCGGGTCGTTCTCGATGCAGCCCTACGCGGAACGGGTGGCGCTCGGTCAAGCCGCAATAGCGCACGCCGTGCGCGGCGCGCTGTCCGAAGCGGAGCGCGCCCTTGCTGACGCCGCACGGATGCCGGCGCCCTCGCCCGGGTTCGCGGTGTCGAGCGCGACAGCGGAGAGGACCGCGGCAGCGCTCATCGCCGTCGAACGCATGTCGGACGACATGGATGCGCGGCTGAGCGAGCTCGAATCGTACGACAGTGTCGATGTGACGTGGCCCTTCGCACTCCTCGCGCGCACGCGCGCCTTCCTCGCCCGGCAGCAACCTGAGGACGCGCTCGAGGCGATCCAGCTGGCCGCGGGATCGCACCGCACCGACCACAGCTCTTTCGCAGCGGAAGTGATCGCGGCCACGTCGATCAAGGCACTCCTGGCGATCGGAGACATCCCGCGCGCTCGCAGCATCGCGGACGAGCGGGCCGACACGGGCGTGCTCACCCGGCTGGCGACCGTGCGCGTTTCTCTGCACGAAGGCCGGTTCGAAGCCGCGTCGCAGGCCCTCCAGTTCCTCGCCCGCGATCGCAGACTCGGACCCGCCCAACGTGCGGAATCCGTGCTGCTGTCGGGATGGCTCGAGCTTGCCAGCACCGATGATCTCGGTCGCGACACGGCGCTCCAGATCTCTCGGATCGCCCGGAGGGCCGACAACCGGCGTCTGCTCGAGATCATGCCGCGCCAGCTCGTCGACCTGGTGCGGGAGCGGTTGTCGAGCGAGTCCGCGGCGGATTTCGCGGAGATGACCGCGGGTCTGGCGAACTTCGAGATGCGCGCCCGGCCGGCGCTGACTCAGGGCGAACTGCGTGTTCTCAACGCCCTCCCGGGGAACGATTCGATCGCTGAGATGGCGTCGAGGTTCCATGTGTCGCCGAACACGATCAAATCCCAGCTGCGTTCGCTGTACCGCAAGCTCGGGTGTTCTACGCGAGCCGAAGCGATCAGTGTGGCGCAGCGACTGAACATCCTGGAGCTCACAACGGGGTCGAAGATCTCAGCGCGGGCGTGAAGCGCGCATCCGGACGCGCGCACGGAGGTGAACGCGGGGTGATGCCGCGGATGAGGCGTCGGGCGATTCTGCAGCGGCGCAGGGTGTGCGCGGGGTGGGCGGGGGATAGTCTCCGGGTGGCCGTCGTCATGTCTGTGCCTCGACAGATGTGACTCCGCACGAGCACGAGAAGGTCGCCATGTCCTCACCGCTACCCCGCGCCTTCCCGGGCATCCGCATCGCCCGGGCCGCCCCAGCCGACGCGAGCGTCTAGGCGGTGGCCCCGGTGTCCGATCGCGAACGGGAAGACAGCGTCCTGCAGGCGCGCATCGCAGAGCTCGAGGCCGAGAACAGGCGTCTGATCGAAGCGGACGCCGCGCTCTCGGCGCCTGATGTCCGCCCACGCCGATCGTGGCGAGCCTTCCTCTCGGCGATGTGCATCGTGCTGGCAGGACTGCTCGTTCCCGTGTCGATCGTGGGCGGCTGGGTGCGGGCGGAGCTCGTCGACGCCGACAGGTTCGTCGCGACGTTCGGGCCGCTCGCCGAGGATCCTGCCGTCCAGGCGATGCTCATCGAAGAGATGTCAAGTGTCGTGGATGACCAGGTCGACATCGGACAGCTGACCGACGACCTCTTCGATGGTGTGGCGACGCTGGACCTGCCGCCGCGCGCTCTCGCGGCTCTCGACCTGCTGCGTGCGCCAGCCGCAGCCGGGGCACGCAGCATCGTCGACAACACGATCACGCGGGTCGTGGAGTCAGAGACCTTCGCGGATGTCTGGCGCACCGCGCTCGCCGCGAGCCACCGTGCTCTCGTCATCGCGGCGACCGGGGGTGCCGATGACGGCCCTGTCACGATCGATGGCGCCGGCGCCATCGGCATCCAGCTCGGTCCGATCATCGCCGAGGTCAAAGCACAGCTGATCGATCGTGGGGTGACCTTCGCGAGCGTCATCCCGCCGATGGACCGAACGATCGTTGTCGCGCAGAGCGACGCCCTCGTCACGGTCCGGCTCGTCTACGGCCTTGCCTCGACCGTGGGGTGGTGGCTGCCGGTCGTCACGCTGGCTCTGTTCGCAGGCGGTGTGCTCCTCGCCCGCCGCCGTACGACGGCGATCCTGGGAGTCGGCGTCGCGGCTGCTTTCGGGGGCGCGACGCTGGCGGTCGCACTCGGTGTCGGCCAGCTCGTCCTCGAGCTGGCGCCCCTGGACACGGGCGTGAGGTCTGACGCGCTGCTGGCGATCTACGAGCAGGTGATCGCCGCGATGCGTCAGACGGCGGTCGTCATGACCGTTGTGGGGATCGTCGTGGCGGTTCTCGCATGGAGCCAGGGCCGCTGGCGCACCGCGACGTCGCTTCGTCGTTCCGTCTCGGCCGTCAACGCGTCGATCCGCGAAGGGCTCGCGCAGCGGTCATTCAGCACGGGGGCGTTCGGTGCGTGGATGGATCGTCGCCGGGTGCTCGTCCGGGCGATCATCGCGGCGGGCGCCGTGGTCTGGCTCGCGGCGTTGCGTCCGCTCGGGATCGGTGACGTCGTTCTCGTGCTCGTCGTGGCGCTTCTCGCGTGGTGGTTCAGTGAGCTCGCGCGGCGGCCGAGAACCGCTGCGGCGCGAGACGTTCCGCATCCGACGATCCCGCGCGCGGGATGAGGTCGGGCAGAGCGGTCACGCCTGTGGGCGCCGCCACCCCTTTGCCACTACCGAGGCGTCCCGACTGAGGCCGGCGCCCAGCACCATCCCGATCGCGATGGCGATGAGCGAGCCGAACGTGCGCAGGATCGTGCTGGTGGCTCCCGCCGTACCGGAGGCCGCTTCACTCAACCCGATGAAGCCCATCGATCCGGGCACCAGCACCCAGTAGGCGCACGTCAGCATGATCGCCGTCGACGCTGCGGGTCTGAGCCGACTGGCGAGGTACACGGCAGGAATCACGATGAGCGCGCCGATGAGTCCCGACAGTTCGGCTCCGACGAGAAGGTTGCCGAGCAGCTGCGCGGAGTGCGCGATGACGAGGGCGTACACGATCCAGATCAGAGACCCGGACGGCGCCGAGGAGAAGAGGTAGTAGCCCAGGCTGACGAGGAGCAGGCCGACCCACGGCGCCCATGCGCCGAGTTGAGTGGGAGCCGTGGTGATGGCTGGCGGCTCCCCGGCGACCGTGATGCCCGCGAAGACCCCGAACGCGAGAAGTGCCAGCCGTGCGACACCGAAGACCAGCCGGCTCGCTCCCGCCATCACCTGACCGGAGGTGAGTTCCACCGCGGCGATCGTGAGGGTGAGTCCAGGAAGGAAGGAGACGAGCGACGGTGCGACGAGTCGCAGCACGTCGTCGTGGACGAGCGGGCGCACCAGCAGCGATATCAGGAGGGTGACCGCGAAAGCGGTCGCGACCGGCAGGAGCAGCGAGAGCGTCGGGGCGCGGGCACCGATGAGCACGATGGCGCCGACGATGACGCCTAGCACGACGTACACCGGCAGGGCGGTGACGGTGGGATTGAGCACCATGCCGAAGCCGACGGTGAGGAGCGTGTAGCCGACGACCGTCAGGATCGAACCGAACCGGGGCGGTGCGGCTTTGATCTCGGCGAGGTCCGCGACGACCTGGGCCGGATCGGGTACTTTCGCGAACGCGCGCTGGACGACACGTTCCACCGCTCCCGCCTGATCCAGTCGAAGGGGCTCCGGGTCGGCGGCGACGAATGCCGTCTGGGACGGAGAGGTCGAGGGGTCTTCGAGGAGTACGAGCGTCGGAAGGACGAAGATGCGCAGTTCAGGTCGTCCGTATCGGACGGCGAGCTGTTGAAGTGTCTCCTCGACATCGCTCGTGGCTTGCGAAGAGGCGAGCAGCGTCGCGCCGAGCTGCCCGAGCATCCCCGTGACGCCCGCCTCGCGATCGGTCGTCACGCCGGTATCGGCGCTCGGGTCCGTCGGACGCAGTGCGAGCAGCGCGCCCCGGGCTCGCGTGAGGAAACCGGGTTCTCGCCGTCCACGACGCGACATCATCGCCTCCTCATTCGACGGGCAGGGCGATGAGGTGATGGCGCATCGCGATCTTGAGCGCCTCGTCGCGCGTCGAGCAGCCGAGCTTGCGGTAGATGGACTTGAGCTGCGACTTCACCGTGTTGGGGGAGACATGGAACGATGCGGCGATCGCAGCCGTCGTCGATTGCTGAGACAGCGCGTTCAGTACGCGCAGCTCACCGTGGGTGAGGTCGGGCTTTCGACGGGTCTCGATGTGGGTGAGCCCGGCTGTCGCAACGTCGAACCCGGCAACCTCTGAGGCCGGAAGTTCGCTGCGCACGAGCGAGATCAGCTGCTGCGGCATCGTGGCGAGGAGCCGGCGGATATTCCCCTTCTCGGTGAGGCGCGCGATCTGCCGCGCGGTCTCGGTGTCCACGGTGTCGGTGCGCATCATCTCGAGCCAGGTCGAGAGCAGGAGCGCCTCGACCCGTTGCCCCGGGCCGAGGGTCAGATCGGCCGAAACCCGCCGCACACCCCGCGCAGCGAGATCCAGACGGGAGTCCTGCAGGGCGAGCCGAACAGACGCGATCGTCGTGAGCGAGCCTGCTTGAGTGCTCGACGCGACCTCGCGACGCGCTCCTGCGACATCGCCCGCGGCCCACAGTGCCTCGATGGTCGCGGAGTGGATGACGTCGGATGCGAAGGATCCGTGTCGGGTCGGGTGCGCTTCGCTTGCCAGATGCAGGGCTTCGATGGCCTCGTCGGGCCGATGGCGCGCCAGGAGGGATCGCGTGCGCGCAAGAAGCGCGAACGGCCAGCTCAGCTCGATGCTGTCGTAGGGTTCGAGATCCGCGAGCATGTCGTCCGCGTCGTCCGCCATGCGCTCCACCGCGACGAGTGCGGCGGCGCTGCGTTCGGTCATCGTGCTCGAATTGACGTGCGCGCTGGTCGCCGGCGGTTGGTGCGCGAGGTCGCAGAGCGCGAGCTCGGCGTCATCGAGTGACCCACGCACAGCGTGCGCGAGGGCCGTGCGTCCGAGGGCGAGGCGTTCGGCATCCGGCTGATTCGACAGTCGTCCGAGCTGTCGTGCGGTGGCGAACTCCAGCAGTGCGCCAGAGGAGTCGCCCGCCGCGAGCAGGGTCGAGCCGATCTGCTGGTGGTAGTACCAGAGCGGTCCGTCGGTGCGCTCGCGCGATTCGACCCGGACGTGGTTGATGCGCTCCTCGAGGCGATGCGCATAGATGAGGGCCGCGGAGACGTCACCGCTGAAGCGGAACGCGATCATCTGCACGAGAGTGAGGATGTCCAGTTCGTCCGGGGACATCGATCGCGCGTCCTCGGGATAGATGAGGGGCTTGAAGGGGCGCGTCGTCCGGGCGAGCACCGGTGTCATGCGATGCGCGACCTGCAGCACCGGATACCGCGTGAGGATGGCGCTCGGGAGGGCCTCGACCGCGGCGGTCAGCAGCTCGAAGTGCGCGCTGTACAGAGGCCAGACGTTGGACATCGCCGCCTGGGCGATCGTCTCCGGCTTGCCCGATGCCATGGCCCGTCGCAGTTCGGCTTCGGCCCTGACCTCGTCATGGAGGTTCACCAGCGACCTGTTCGTCGACCTGAGCGGCGCCGATGCCTCCCGGTGAGGACGGGGATCGTCATGACCCGTTGGTTTCGGCCGACCGCGCTGCGCGCGCGGCGGCAGCCTGGCGCAGGTCGGTGAGGGTGAGCAGCCGCAGCTCGCGCCCGGCGTCGAAGCTCTCGGTCACGTTGCCGGCGATGCCCCCCTCGACGGCGAGCCTGCTCGCGAGGTCCAAGACGCGCTGCGGCGCTCCCTCGCTGAAGTCGGCATCTGCCAGATCCACCCACACGATGTTGGGGCGGGTGGTGGACTCGAAGACGTAGCGGCGCCGGGTGAGGTCGGCGACCACCTGCCAGATGGTCTGCGAAGCGTCGGGCTTGCCGGGATCGGGGATCCGGAACGGCTGCGCGGCGTTGCGGACGACACTGAGCATCGACGCGATCGCCTCGACCTGCGTCGCAGGCTGGGGCAGTCGGTCGACGTAATACGCCGCGCGGGCGAAGCGGTCCGTCGCCAGCGTCGTGCCGGGAAGAGGGCGGTCGCCGCCGAACGCTTCCAGCTGGGCGAGAAGCGCGAGCTGTTGGTCGTACTTCGGTGAGTTGGTCATGACGCGGTACTGGGCACCGTGGTGCAGTTCGATCACGCCGTCGATGTACTCGATGATCGCCGAGTCGCCCGAGGCATCGTCGAGTGCGAGGTGGATCGCGGGGACCTCGCCGGTCGCGGGATCGCTGAGAGGCACGAGCTGCACCTGCGTCTGTTCTACCCAGGCGACGGCTTCGGCGACGGTGGCGAACCCGTCGAGGAAGAACTGCAGCCAGACGGCCTGGCTGAGTGCGGGGCGGGAGGCGTCCAGCTCACCGTATTCCGATTCGGCGAGCCACAGCACATGACCCGCGAGACCGGCCTCGTTCATCCCGTCGACCGTGATCATGTCGAATGCCGTCGCCACGACACTGCCGTAGCGGGCGGTCCAAGCGAGATCACCGTTGACCCCGTCATCGCGGTGAACACCCCGGGGGAGCATCCATAGGTTCGTCGCGAGGTCACGGTGGTAGTCCATGTTCCTGCCGACGATGACGGCGCCGGAGGCGTCCGGCCACACCACTCTCGTGCACATGCGGTTCATTCCTCACTCAGTGAACGTCACAGAGACGTCAAGACAGAGACGGCAAACATGCCGTCGCGATCATGTGCCCGGTGATCTCGGCCGCGGGCATCGGCGCGGCGCTACTTCTTGCGGGGGCGGAACCAGGGAAAGAGCGATCCGATCACGACGCCGGCGATGAGGACGGCGAGGAACCAGCCCCAGGCGGGCATCGTGAACTGCAAGAACAGGAATCGCAGCGTCGCGGGTCCGACATTGGAGAACACGAATGTCAGCGCGGCGACCGACAGGATGATCGCGAGGATCACTTTGCCGTTCGCAGCGCGTGCGTCCTTGTCGGTGGTGACGGTTTCCTTGTCTGGCATACGTTCTCCTTCTCGCTCTACGCCGAGTGCGTCGGCCCCGCGTGGACCGCGCGACGAGCGCCTCGAACGGACCTTATCCACAAAACGCGGCCGCGCACGACGGGGTGATAGCGGGGTGATCAGCGGGCTAAAGACCGGATGACGACGCGGGCGAAATCTCCCGGCATCCGTCTCTCGGTATCAGGGCGCGGAATAGTCTCACCGGCATGACCCCAGGTACCAAGGCACCCCAGCGCATGATCATCCGGAACGTCCGCGTGTTCGACGGCGTGAACGACGCGACGCAGGACAACGTCGACGTGCTCGTCGAGGGCGCCCACGTGGTCGCTGTGTCGTCGTCGCCCGTCGCCGGCGATGCTTCGGACGGTGTGCTCGAGATCGATGGTGGCGGCAAGTTCCTGATGCCCGGACTGAGCGATGCTCACGTTCACCTCATGGGCAACGCGAACAGCATGGTGGAGTTCCTGCAGGGTCCGACCGGGGCCCTGTACGGCAACACGATCGCCGAAGCCAAGCGCATGCTGCTGCGCGGCTTCACGACCGTTCGCGACATGGGCGGCGACACCGCGCCGGTGAAGTCGCTCATCGACCGGGGCGTGTTCGAGGGGCCGCGCATCTTCCCGAGCCAGGCGATGATCTCCCAGACGTCGGGTCACGCCGACTTCTCGTTCGTGTACGACGTGCCCGAGGAGTTCGGCGGCAAGCCCAGCCGCACCGAGGACATCCACTTCACGCGCATCGCCGACGGCGTCCCGCGCGTCCTCGCCGCGGTGCGCGAGCAGCTCAAGCACGGCGCAAGCCAGATCAAGCTCACCCTCGGCGGTGGCGCGGCGTCGATGTACGACCCGCTCAACACGCTGCAGTACACGCCGGATGAGATCCGCGCCGCCGTCCAGGCAGCGAACGACTACGGAACGTACGTCGCGACGCACGTCTACACGCCGGCCGGCATCGCGCGTGCCATCGATGCCGGTGTGGCATCGATCGAGCACGGCCATCTGGCCGACGAAGAGACGATCAAGCGCATCGCCGACGCGCAGATCTGGCTCTCGATGCAGCCGTTCGCCGAAGACGACCACCACTATCCCGACCCGTCGCGCGCGGCCAAGAACACCGAGATCTGCCACGGCACCGAGCAGGTGTACGAGTGGGCGAAGAAGTACGGCGTCAAGACGGCGTGGGGCACAGACCTGCTGCTCGAGCCGCAGTCCGCACCGCGGCAGAGCGCCATGGCGGCCCGCCTGAGCGAGTTCTACACGAACGCCGAAGCGCTCAAGATGCTCACATCGGGCAACGCCCAGCTCTTCGAGATGGCCGGCGAACGCAACACCTACCGCGGCGGCAAGCTCGGCGTCATCGCCGAGAACGGCTGGGCCGACATGATCCTCGTCGACGGCGACCCGCTCACCGATCTCTCGCTCATCGCCGACCCCGACACCAACTTCCGCCTCATCGTCAAGAACGGGCAGGTCGTCAAGAACACCCTCTGATCGGGCCGCGGACCCTTCACCCGCAGGTCGAGGTCTGGGCGGCCACGCTCGGAGCGCTCGACGCCTACCAATGCTCGATGTCCCCGAAATGTCAGGAGTGAAAGTGCCTTCCAACACCACCAAGGCGCGTCAGTCGACGAACATCGACCCGACGCTCGCCATCAACCCCGTCTTCGTGCGGCCCGGCGAAGCGACCGAGTTCAACAAGTTCGTCATGCCGGACGGCCCGAGTCTTCCTGAGACCGCCTACCAGATCGTGCACGACGAGGCGGTCCTCGACGGCAACTCGCGCCTCAACCTCGCGACCTTCGTCTCCACCTGGATGGACGACTACGCGTTGAAGCTGTACTCCGAGGCAGCCGACAAGAACATGATCGACAAGGACGAGTATCCGGCGACGGCGGCGATCGAGGACCGCTGCTGGCGCATGCTCGCCGAACTGTGGCACGTCCCCGACACGGCCGACACGATCGGCACGTCCACGATCGGCTCGTCCGAAGCATGCATGCTCGGCGGTCTCGCTCTGAAGCGCCTGTGGCAGGAGAAGCGCAAGGCCGAGGGCAAGTCGACCGAGAAGCCGAACCTCATCATGTCGGCGGCGGTCCAGGTCGTGTGGGAGAAGTTCTGCAACTACTGGGACATCGAGCCCCGCTACGTTCCCGTGACCCCGGACCACATGGTGCTGGATGGATTCGAGCTCGAGAAGTACGTCGACGAGAACACCATCGGCGTCGTCGCGATCCTCGGTCAGACGTTCACGGGCGCCTACGAGCCCGTCGAGGCGATCGCGAAGAAGCTCGACCAGATCCAGGCCGACACCGGACTCGACGTGAAGATCCACGTCGACGGTGCATCGGGCGCCATGGTCGCTCCGTTCTGCCAGCCCGACCTCGTGTGGGACTTCCAGATCGACCGGGTCAACTCCATCAGCACATCCGGTCACAAGTACGGGCTCGTCTACCCCGGCGTCGGATGGGTCGTGTGGCGCGACAAGGCCGTGCTCCCCGAGAGCATGATCTTCCACGTCAGCTACCTCGGTGGCGACATGCCGACGCTCGCCTTGAACTTCTCGCGGCCGGGCGCCCAGGTGCTGCTGCAGTACTACCAGTTCCTTCGTCTCGGTCGTGAGGGCTACCGTGCCGTCCAGCAGAACTCGATCGACGTCGCGACCTACCTCTCGAGCGAGATCGCGAAGATCGGTCCCTTCGACCTCATCAGCAAGGGTGACACCATCCCGGTGTTCGCGTGGGTGCTCAAGGACGGCTACACCGACAAGTGGAGCCTCTACGATCTCGCGGACCGCCTGCGGATGAAGGGCTGGCTCGTGCCGGCGTACCCCATGGCCGACAACATGTCGGACATGGTGCTCCAGCGCATCGTGGTCAAGGTCGGCCTCAGCCGTGACCTAGCCACGGCGCTCCTGGCAGACATCAAGGGTGAGGTGGAGTTCTTGGAGTCGCTCACGGCGCCGCTTCCTCGCGAGGTCGCCAGCGGGTCCCACTTCCACCACTGATTCGACTGTGTGCGGGGAGGGCGCCGGGCTGGCCCTCCCCGCACACGCGATTCATCGATCGAAACCCGGATGGAGAGACCATGACGACGGCGGCCATGGCGGCGGACCTTCCGCGGCGCTTATTCGTGCCGACCCTGACGAAGCAGTGCTGGATCTTCGTGATCGGCTCGTCACTGTTCGCGCTGGGGTCTGCACCCGGACTCGGCGACCTGATGGGTGCGAGTGCATCGAACCTCTGCTACTTCGTCGGCGCATGGTTCTTCACGACGGCCGGTCTCATCCAGCTGTTCTTGAGCGGCGCCATCGCGGTTCCGGTGGCGTACGCTCCCGGCCGGATGGTGCGCGCGGAGTGGCTCGCCGCCGCGACGCAGACCTTCGGGACGCTCATGTTCAACGTGAGCACGACGGCTGCTCTGCACGCCAGGACGATCACGTCCGAGGAGCGCTTCGTCTGGAACCCGGACGCCGGCGGCTCGGTCGCCTTCCTCGTGAGCGGTGTCCTCGCCTTCGTCGCCTACGCGCATCAGGCCCGCCTGCTCGACCTGGGCAAGCGTGCGTGGTGGGCGGTGCTGGTCAACTTCCTCGGCTGCGTCGCCTTCGGCGTGTCAGCGGTCGGGGCGTACATCCTTCCCAGCGGCGACACGGTCAATGACGCCGTCGCCAACGGCGGGACCTTCATCGGCGCGCTCTGCTTCCTGCTCGCGTCCCTCATGGTGCTGCCGCAGTGGGATCGTTCGGCGACTCGGGGCGTCGCATCCCGCGGAGCGCGCGCCACCACCCCGGACGTCCAGTGACCTCCGAGAAGACGTCGGCCCCGCCGAAGCCGCGTCGCGCGCTCATCGACGACGAGTCCGCGGCGATCATCATCGCGGCATCCGTCTTCGCCGTCACCGCCGCAGTGGCCGCGGTCGTGTTCTGGGGTCGCGAACTCCCGATCGCGGGGCGAGGATCGCTCGGCGAATTCGTCGCGATCGCCGGAGCGGTCGCTGCCGCACTCGCCTTTGCCGGTGGTCGGCTGGTGGCATCCGTCCTCAAGATCGGGGGGATCCCCGGCGAGACCCGCGCTCGCTATCTGTGGTTCGACCTCGTGGCGCTGTCGGTCGCCCACGCCGCGATCGCGCTCCTGGGCTGGACGGGAGTGGCGACGGTCCTCGAGCACAGTTTCGTCGGCGCGACCGTGTTCACCACCCCCGCCGTCGTGCTGGCGGCATCGGCGACGGCGCTGAGCGGATACGCGGCGTACCTGTCGGGCCTCAGCCTGTCCCCGCGCCAGCTGTCGCTCGTGCTCGCGCTTTTCCTCGCCGTCGGGATGATCACCGCGATGCTGAGCTCGAGCGATCCGCAGTGGTGGCAGATGAACCTGTCCGCGCTGGGGATCACGCACGACATCTCCTCGCTGACGTTCAATCTGACCCTGATCATCTCGGGCGTCATCGTCACGACGATCGCACGCTTCGGCACGGCGTCGCTGCCGGCGACGACGGTGGCAGAGCGTCGTCGCCGTGCCGTCGTCCGCACTCTGTTCGTGCTCATCGGCGTCATGCTCGCCTGCGTCGGCGTCTTCCCCGTAGACCGTTTCTTCCTGCTGCACAACACCGTCGCGACGGGGATGGCGGTGGCCTTCGGCGTGCTCGTCATCGGTGCACCGTGGCTGCTGCCCACGGTGCCGAAGACGTTCATCGTGCTCGGGTACGTCTTCGTCGCCGCCGTGGTGGGACTGACCGTGCTCTTCGCCGCAGGCATCTACAACCTCACGGCCGTCGAGCTCATCGCCGCCGTGCTCATCTTCGCGTGGATCATCCTGTTCCTGCGCAACGTGCAGACGAGAACCTGACGTGCTCGTCCTCCTCGCCGACCTGCTGACTCTCGCCGTCGCGGTCGCGATCAGTCCGCTCGCGATCGTCGCCGTCATCCTCATGGCGACGGCCGGCAAGGGCCGCTCCAACGGCACGGCGTTCGTGCTGGGCTGCTACGTCTTCATGGTCGTCTTCGTGGGGGTGCTCGTGCTCATCGGCCGTTCCGCGGGAACCGAAGACGCGCATTCGGTTCCCCGGCTGCTGGTCGACGTCATCGAGATCCTGCTGGGCGTCGCGCTGCTGACCATGGCCGTGCTGCAGTGGCGCAAGAGGGGTCTGAAGGACACTCCGGGCTGGATGAACCAGATCGACGGACTCACGATCGGCAAGGCGTTCGTCGTCGGCGTGCTGCTGTCCGGTCCGCTGTCGCCCAAGGACCTGCCGCTGCTGATCGCCGCCGGCGGGCGGATCTCGCAGGCCGACCTGCCCGTCGAGCAGATCGTCTCGGTCGTCCTGATCTTCGCCGTGCTCGGCGTCACGGCGGTCGCGATCCCGTGGATTGTCAGCATCGTGGCGCCGGACCGCGCCGAGGCGACACTCGCCAAGCCGCGGGACTGGCTGGTCGCCAACCACGCCGTCATCGTGACCGTGCTCTTCATCGTCCTCGGGTTCAAACTGGTGGGCTCAGGCGTGGCCGACCTGGTCGGGTGACGCGCCGGAATGACCATCGAACTGCTCATCGTCGCGGTGATCGCGATCATCGCGATCACCCTGACCTCGACGCTCGCCGACCGCATCGGGGTCGCGGGACCGCTCGTCCTCGTCGCTCTCGGCGTCGCGGTCAGTCTCGTTCCCGCCATTCCCGCGCTGAGCGTTCAGCCCGAGCTGATCCTGGTCGGGGTCCTTCCGCCGTTGCTGTACTCGTCGGCGGTGTCGGCGCCCGCGATCGAACTGCGGCGTGATCTGCGTGCGATCAGCGGGCTGGCGATCCTCCTCGTCATCATCAGTTCCCTCGTGCTCGGGCTCTTCTTCGCCTGGGCGATCCCGGGCCTGGGGCTTCCGCTCGCGATCGCCCTGGGCGCGATCCTGAGTCCCACGGATGCCGTCGCCACCTCGATCGTCCGAAAGCAGGGTGCGCCGCGCCGGGTCGTGACACTGCTCGAGGGTGAAAGCCTCCTCAACGATGCGACGGCGCTCGTGCTGCTGCGCACGGCGATCGCCGCGGCGGCGGCGGGTTTCTCGTTCGCCGCGACGCTCGGCGCCTTCGCCTGGGCGGTGCTGTCCGCTGTCGTGATCGGCACCGTCGCTGGTGTCCTCGCTCTCCGGCTGCGGGAGTGGACGCGCAATGCGGCGGCGAGCACGGCGGTCGGCCTGATCGTGCCGTATCTCGCCTATCTGCCGACCGATGCGGTCAACGGCTCGGGTCTGGTGGCGGCGGTCGTCGCCGGGGTTGTGTGCGGTCAAGGCGCCGTGCGCCGACTCACCCCGGAGCAGCGGATCTCGGACAAGCTCACATGGCGCACGGTCGAGTTCATCCTCGAGGGCGCCGTCTTCCTCGTGATGGGGCTCGAGCTCTACGGCATCGTCGAGAAGAACATCGCGGCGCATGAGGGTCTGCTGCACGGGGCGATGATCGCCGGCGCGGCGTTCCTGATCCTGATCCTGGTGCGCGCCGCCTATGTCTTCCCCATGCTCGCGTTCCACTCCTCGCGCGTCGGCCGCGCCACACGCAGACGGCTGAACACGGCAAGTGGTGAGAGCCGACGCGCCAGCACGAAGCGCGCCGGCCGGATCCGGGCCGACATCGACTACTTCGATGCGTCACCGCTCACCTGGCGCCACAGCGTCATCGTGACGTGGGCGGGGATGCGGGGCGTCGTCACTCTCGCCGCAGCGCAGACGCTTCCCAGAGACACGCCCGAGCGCGACCTGCTCGTGTTCATCGCCTTCGTCGTCGCGGCAGGAAGCCTGCTTCTGCAGGGGATGTCGCTGCCCCTGGTGGCACGGCTCGTGGGGCTCGGCTCGTCGGCGCAGACGCGGTTGCCCAGGCATGCGCTCACGTCGGTCAACCAACAGCTCCGGGATGCCGCGCAGAGCGCGATCGTGGACCGCTCGTTGCACCGCGAGAAGGGTGCTTTTCCCGAGACGCTGTACGCCCGTCCCCCGTCACGGCTCCTCGCCGGGCTCGGATCCGACGCGGAGGTCGCCGGCCCCGAGGCGCTGGAATTCGAACTCGCCCTCATCGGCGTCATGAGGGTACGGTTGCGTCAGATCGCGGCATCCGGAGCGCATGACACAAGCGTCGTGCGACACGTGTTCGACGAACTCGACGCGTACGAGATCAGTGTGCGGCTGCGCCTCGAGAGCGAAGGGTGACAGAGGGATGGACCTCACTTCCCTGCCGCTGGCGGGCATCGCCCTGGCGGTCGCCTCGGCCGCGGTGCTCTCGGTCGGCAACCTCCTGCAGGCGCGCGGCGTGCGCTCCGTGGAAGAGCACACGGACCACGGGGCAGGCGGCTCGCGGGCGATCCAGCTCATCCGCAGCCGTCTGTGGCTTCTGGGAGGGGCGCTTCTCGGGGTCGCGATCCTGCTGCAGATGGGCAGTCTCGCGTTCGCGCCGCTCATCGTCGTGCAGCCCATCGGGGTCGCAGCCCTCGTCTTCACCGTGCTCATCACGGCGATCGCGCTCGGACGGCGACCGACGCCTGCGGTCATTCGGGCGATCGTCGTCTGCGTCGTCGGCGTCGCGGCATTCGTCACGGTGGCAGCCCTCGTCAGCACGCAGCACGCGATCACGGACGTCCAGCTCATTGCCGTCCTCGCTGTGCTCGCGGGAGTGCTCGTCGTGTCGGGTGTGGTCCTCATCGCCGGTCGGGCCCGACCCGCTCCGCCGATCCTCTGGGTGCTTCTCGGCGGAGTGTTCTCGGCGTTCGTCGCGACGCTCGGCAAGACCGTCATCCTCCGGGTCCAGACGGCGTGGCATCACCGCGACTTCGCGATCGACAGCTCGAATCTCCTCACGATCGGCTGTCTCGTGGGGATCGGCATCGCCGGGGCGCTGTCCATCTATTTCGTGCAGCGGGCACACGTGTCCAACCGGCCCGAGGTTGTCGTCGCGGGGCTGACCGTCATCGACCCGACGGTCGCGGTGGTCTTGGGCATCACGATCCTCGGAGAGGCGAGCGACGCACCCCTGTGGGCGGTTTTCGCGTTCATCGCGGCGGGGCTCGTCGCCGTCACGGGAGTGTTCGCGCTGTCCCGGGCCGAGCGCAGTGAGCCGGTCGGGTGATGGACGGGTGATCCGGAGAGTGCCCGTCGGGTGAAACCCGGCGGGATCGCCCGAGCACGTCTCGCGGCGAAGTTAGAGTCTGGGAGGCCTGGGAGGTTCGATGTTCGAAGTCGTCGGCACGATCGTGCTGGGCGCCGTCTTCGCGGTGTGTGCCGGGTGGGTCGCGCAACATGTGCTCGGCACGTCGATCGGGTGGGTTCGGGCCATCCTCTTCGTCGCGATCGTCTATGCGGCGACCGTCCCGATCGTGCGGGCGGCGCTCGAAGCCGGCGATGTCATGGTCGACGGCCGATTCGTGGTTTCCAGCCCGATCGGCATCGTGTTCGTCGCGGTGGCTCTCGGCTGGCAGTTCGCCATCGCCGTCGCCGTCATCATGGTCTCCGAGCTGTTCTGGCCTTCGGGCCGAGGGTGGCACCCGATCCACGCGGTGAAGGAGCTGCTCAGCCGTCGCAAGCGCATGCTGCGCTACGCGCAGACCCTGCGGATCGCGTCCAAGCACGGTCTCAGCCTCTTCGGCAGCCACCGCAGGGGAGAGGACCAGGACGTCCCGGCGGCACTCGTGGCCGCGATGAACGAAGCCGGCGTCACCTTCGTCAAGATCGGGCAGGTGCTCTCGACGCGCGACGACATCCTCCCGAAGGAGTTCACCGAGGCATTGGCGACGCTGCAGATGCAGACCACGCCCCTGCCCTGGGACGACGCCAAGGCGGCGATCGAGGCCGAGCTGCCGGGCACCATCGACGAGGCGTTCGCGTGGGTGGATGAAAAGCCGATGGCGGCGGCCTCGCTCGCCCAGGTGCACGCCGCGCGGCTGCACCCCGCAGACGGCGAGACCGAAGGGGCGAACGTCGTCATCAAGATCCAGCGACCGGATGCCCGCGCGTCGGTCAAGATCGACTCGGACATCATCGTGCGCCTGGCGGAACAGGCCGAGCGTCGGGCGGCGTGGGCGCGCGCCTACGGGCTGAACGCTCTTGCGGGTGAATTCGTGCGGTCCCTCAACGAGGAACTCGACTACCGCATCGAGCTGGCCAACACCGAACTGCTGCGCGACACCCTGGCGCGTTCGACCGTCGGCACGGTGCAGGTGCCCGAGGTGTACCCGGCGCTGTGCACCGAGCGGATGATGGTGCAGGAGCGGATCGAGGGCGTCCCCTTCTCGAACCTCGCCGGGGGACTGCCCGCCGCCATGACCGACGCCCCGCCGCGTGTGCGCACCGACGAGGAGCACTTCGAGATCGGCGACATGGTGGGGACGGTCGCCTGGACGAGGCCCGACCCGCTCCCCACGGCGCGCGAGATCGCGGACTCCCTGGTCGACACCGTCTTCGAGCAGATCGCCGTCCGAGGGATCTTTCACGCCGACCTGCATCCCGGAAACATCATCCTGCGGCCCGACGGGCGCATCGCCCTCATCGACTTCGGTTCCGTCGGCATCCTCGAACGCAGCATGCGACGGGTTCTGGTCGCGATGATGTCCTCCATGGCGGCCGAAGACGACATCGCCCTCACCGATCTGCTGCTGATGATCACCAGCGAGCCCGAAGACGGTGCGGAACTGGACCGACGGGCACTGCAGCATGAGATCGGTGTCATCCTCACGCGCGTGCACAACGCACGCACCGACGCGAGCATCTTCACCGAGGTGATCGATGTCCTCCGGCGGCACCAGCTCTCACTTCCGCCTGCGCTCGTTCTCGTCTTCCGCACGATCGCCTCGGCGGAGGGGGCCCTCCGACAGCTCGTGCCCGACTACGACATGGTCGACCGGGCCCTGACCCGCACATCGTATTTCGCGCGTCAGGCGTTCGACCCCCGGGAGATGCTGGCCGATGCCCGTGTCCAGGTGCAGGTGCTCGGTGAGCAGCTGCGCCGGATGCCGAGACGGATCGAGGCGATCACGTCGCAGCTCGAGAGCGGCACCTTCGGGATGAGCCTGCGGATGTTCCGCGACCCGCGGGAACGCAGCTGGGTCGCTTCGCTGGTCAGTCAGATCACGACGGCGCTCGTGGGTGTCGTCTTGGTGACCGCGTCGGTGTTCCTCGTCGTGTTCGGGGGTGGCCCGTCCCTGACGCCCGATGTCGCCCTGTTCCCGTTCCTCGGCGCCGTGCTCGGCCTCGGGGGCATGCTGCTGGTGCTCAGGTCGCTGCGCACCGCGCTCATGCGCGACGACGGGACCGGGCTGCGATGACCGGACGCCCTCCGGGGTCTCCGGTGTCTAGCGCACGGCTGCATCCGCATCGAGTGCGGCGGTCGCGGCACGCCGACCCTCGGCGATGAGGCGGTCGACGTCGCGCATCGTCCACTGCGCCATCCGCTGCATCTCGGGCTGAACGAGCACGACGCTCGGATCGCGTGCCAGGTCAGCAGTGCGTGTGGTGGTGCGCATCATGCGTACGCTCTCCCACTTCGCGTGCAGGTGCACGACGATGACGCGCTCGGCGCCGAGTTCTCGCGCCGCGGCGTGCGGCACGTTGTCGACCATGCCGCCGTCGGCGAGCAGTTGGTCGCCGACGCGCACGGGGGGAAGCAGACCCGGCACGGCGATCGTCGCCCGCAGGGCCGTGCTCAGCGGTCCGCTGTCGATGGTGACGGCGCGGCGGGTGCGCAGATCCGTCGCGACGGCCCCGAAGCGGCGGGGCAGGTCTTCGATCCTCGGGTCTTCTCGGAGCAGCCCGCGGATGGCATCGGTCACGACCTGTGTGTCCAACAGGCCCCACCGGGGCCGGAAGGTCCAGCGGGCGATACGTCGCCAGCGGAAGGTCCGTGCGATGCGCTCGATGGCGTCACCGTCGAGACCCGCCGCGAATGCGGCGCCCACGAGCGCACCCGAGCTCGTGCCGGTCACGATGCCAGGGCGGATGCCCCGTTCTTCCAGCACCTGCAGAACCCCGACGTGCGCTGCACCGAACGCACCGCCTCCGCTGAGGGTGATGCCGAGCGTCGCATCGTCGACGGCGGTCGGTGTTTCGGGGATCACGTGGTGACCGTATCACCGGGTGCGAGCGGGCCGCGGCAGGGTCACAGCGGGATGATTCGGCGGGTGAGAAGCCGGGTGATCCCGCGAGAACACGAGGGTGGAGCGGTCGATAAGGTGAAGCAGGGATACGCCCGATGCGAGGAGACGTGATGGTGCGCGTGGCGGTTGCTCAGGTCGGCTCGGTGCTCTTCGACACCGCCGGGACGATGCGCAAGCTGCGCGCCTGCGTCGATGAGGCCCGTGCGCAGGGCGTCGCGTTCCTCGTGCTTCCCGAAGCGCTCGTCGGAGGCTATCCGAAGGGGCTGTCGTTCGGTGCGGTGCTCGGCTCGCGAAGCGATGCCGGCAGAGACGAGTTCCTCCGCTACGCCCAGTCCGCGATCTCCATTCCGGGGCCCGAGATCGACGAGATCGCCCAGCTCGCGCGCGACGCCCGGATGACGATCGTGGTGGGCGTGATCGAACGTGACGGCGGCACGCTCTACTGCACAGCCGTGTACGTCGGGCCGGACGGGGAGTTCCTCGGCAAGCACCGCAAGCTCATGCCCACGGGCAGCGAACGCCTCGTCTGGGGCCAGGGCGACGGCTCCACGATCAACGTCGTCGATTCTCCGGCCGGCCGGTTCGCCGCGACGATCTGCTGGGAGAACTACATGCCCCAGTTCCGGCTCGCGACCTACCAGCAGGGCGTGCAGCTGTGGTGCGCTCCGACCGTCGATGACCGCGACATCTGGCAGGCGACGATGCGTCACATCGCCTACGAAGGCCGGTGCTTCGTTCTCAGCGCGTGTCAGTACCTCAACGTCGACTCGCTGCCCGACGACTACGACCTGCAGCGGTCCGGCGATGCCCGTGGCGACCTGATCCGCGGCGGCAGCGTCATCGTCTCACCGTTCGGGGAGGTGCTGGCGGGACCCGTCTACGGCGAGGAGGTGCTCCTGGTCGCCGACATCGACCTCGAAGACCAGGCGCGCGGAAAGTACGACCTCGATGTCGTGGGTCATTACGCCCGGCCCGATGTGTTCTCGCTCACCGTCGACACGACGCCGAAGTCCGTCGTCGTGCGGTCCGGTGCGTCCGACCAGGACGGGCCCGAAGCGGCGCGCTGACCGGGGTCGGCGGTGCGCGAGGCGCGTGCTGCGACCTCAGGCGGGAAGGAAGTTCTCGCGCGCGAGCGGGGCGATCTCGAGCCCGTCGGCGTCGGCACGCGTGATCCATCGCAGCTCGGCGATCTCGGCGGCGATCGCCGGCACCTGGGCGCCGATATCGGCGACGAACACGTCGGCGACCACGACGAACCCGGGCTCGTTGGCGGCGGCGGCCGTGAACTCCCCGAGCGGGCGCAGGTCGCGGGGATCCACGCGCAGACCGAGCTCCTCCTCGAGTTCACGGCTGAGCGTCTCGTCGGGCGACTCTCCCGGCTCGGGCTTGCCGCCGGGCTGCATGAATGCCGAGGTGCCCTCCTTCCGCACCAGCAGCAGACGACCATCGCCGTCGGCGATGACGGCGGCCGACACACGGATGCTGCGCGGGGCCGGTTCAGCGGAAGAACTCACCCCGGAACGCTAACAGCCCGCGCGTCGTAGAATCTCGTGTGCCTCCCGAGACTTCTGCCGCGACCGACCTGCCGCCCAGCGGCATCGACCCCTCAGACCTCGAGGTCACCCTGCGGGTGCTGGACGGGATGGCCGGGCTCGACGAGACGCACCCGGACTTCGTCGCCGTGCGCCGCGCGACGGCCGCGATGTTCAAGGCCGTCAAGAAGGTGCGCCGCCGCGAGATCCGCGAGGCGATCGCGCAGGCCGATCGCGACGTCGTCGCCGCGACGGCGACCGGAGCACCCGACCGCATCGACGATGAGACGCGCGGCATCCCGATCTCGACGGCGACCACGGCGCCGACGGCCGGCACGCTCATCAAGGCGCGCGCCTGCTACATCTGCAAGCAGCCGTACACGCTCGTCGACGCGTTCTATCACCAGCTCTGCCCCGAATGCGCCGCCATGAGTCACGCCAAGCGCGACGCGCGCACCGACCTCACGGGCAAGCGCGCCCTGCTGACGGGCGGCCGCGCCAAGATCGGGATGTACATCGCGCTGCGACTGCTGCGCGACGGGGCGCACACCACGATCACGACCCGGTTCCCGCGCGACGCCGTGCGGCGCTTCAGCAGCCTGCCCGATGCGCCCGAGTGGATCGACCGGCTCAAGATCGTCGGCATCGACCTGCGCGACCCCGCGCAGGTCATCGGGCTCGCGGACGACGTCGCGGCGGCCGGGACCCTGGACATCCTCATCAACAACGCGACGCAGACGGTACGGCGCTCGCCGGGCGCCTATCAGCCGCTCGTGGACGCCGAGCTCGCACCGCTTCCCGACGGCCCCCTGCCCGAACTCGTGACGTTCGGCCACACCAATGACCGTCATCCCCAGGCTCTTGAGCGCTCGATCACGGCGCACCCGATCCTGGCTGCCGCCGCCGCGCGCGCCGACGAGCTCACCGAGCAGGCGATGACGGCGGGATCGAGCTCGCTCGAGCGACTCGCCGCCGGCACAGCGATCGATGCGGGCGGATTGCTTCCCGATCTCGACCACGTCAACTCGTGGACGCAGCACGTGCAGCACGTCGACCCGCTCGAGATGCTCGAGGTGCAGCTGGCCAACACCACGGCGCCGTTCCTCCTCGTCTCGAAACTCCGCCCGTCGTTGGCGGCGAGTCCCGCGCGTCGCACCTACGTCGTCAACGTCAGTGCCATGGAGGGCGTGTTCGGCCGCGGGTACAAGGGTCCCGGGCACCCGCACACCAACATGGCGAAGGCGGCCGTCAACATGCTCACCCGCACGAGCGCGCGCGAGATGTTCGAGAGCGACGGGATCCTCATGACGAGCGTCGATACGGGGTGGATCACCGACGAGCGCCCCCACTACACGAAGGTGCGCCTCGCCGAGGAGGGCTTCCATGCTCCGCTCGATCTCGTCGACGGTGCGGCGCGCGTCTACGACCCGATCGTGCGCGGCGAAGCCGGCGAAGACCTCTTCGGCGTCTTCCTCAAGGACTACGCCCCGGGAGCCTGGTGACCGCTGACGAACGTGCGGCCGGGCGCGGACGCATCGCGATCCCCGCACCCGGCCACCGCGTCGTGGTGCGCTACCTGCTCGCCTCCGGTCTGGCGACGGATGCCCTCGGTGAGCTGCTCAGCGCCGATGAGACCACCGTCGTGGTCGATGGCAAACGGGGCATCGACCGCATCGCGAGGGCGGACATCATCGCGGCGAAGGAAGTGCCGCCCGCTCCCGAGCCGCGACCGCGGTGACGCGCCCGTAGCGGACCGGCCGAATCCTAGCCCGGGTCCGCCCCTGCTGACCTCGTCATCGCCGGCTTCACCGACGACACCCCGTGGACCGAGACGGCCGCCACGACGGCGCCGTATACGGAATCGACCAACGCAGACGGCGCAGCCCGGCGCCATGTGATGCTCGCCCCGATGGGCGAGAACGCGTTCCTCGTGAGCGTCGAGCGGTTCCTCCGGAACGCGGAGGGCTGAGGCATGGCGATCCGTTTCGGAAGAAACGAGCTTCCGTCCGGCCAGGAGGAGGCGCTGCGCCGCGCGATCCGCATCGAGTGGTTCACGATCGCGCTCGTCTACCTGGTGATGGGCAATTCACACGGATTCCATCGCGCGGTCGGGGTCGCCCACCTCGTCGCCGGGGTCGCGCTGCTCGCGATGGGTCTGTTTCTCATCGTCGATTCCGTAACGGGCCTCCTCGCGGCCGAGCATCCGCCCATCGGGTCGGTCGAGCTCTTCGGCCAGACGGTCTGGCTGGGCTGGCTCATGATGTTCGTCATGGCGCTCACGATCCCGCTGCCGGTGTACTTCGGCCGCGTAAAGATGAAGCTCGCCGAGCAGCTGCACGACAAGGTGCTGTACGCCGATGCCGACATGAACAAGGCGGACTGGATGACCGCCGTCGGTTCGATCGTCGGCGTGGGCGGCATCGGGCTGGGCTTGTGGTGCACCGACTCCGTCGCGGCCCCTTCATCGCCGCGAGCACCCTGTGGGACGGGTACAAGAACATGAAGTCGGCCATCACCGACCTGATGGACACCGCAGCGACCACCTTCGACGACAGTGAGCCGCACCCCCTCACGGCTCAGATCGACGAGGTGCTTCGGCGCCAGCCCTGGGTGCGGGCCGCCGTCGAGGAGCTGCCCGAAGAGGTCGGCGCTCCCTCCGAGCGCCAGACCGAGCGCAACCTCTGAACCGCGCGGCTACACGACATCGCGCGCCGCGCGCCATCCACCGGCGGCCCGCCGTGACGGCGGTGGATCCTCAGGCTGTGTCAAGGGCGTTCCCCCACCGGGCGGTGCGACGCACGATGGTGTGCATGGACAGACACGACCCGGACCGTACCCGCCCAGGATCCGACCTCGCGGGCGATGACTTCACCGAGCAGATGCACGAGGGAGAGCAGCAAGCCGATGCCGCGAGCGGATCGACCGAGGGGGCCGCCGATGCTCCCGCGGAGCGCTAGCGTCCATCTTCCGAAATCCCGGCCGTCGTCGGCGCATGGGATGAGTCCTTTCTCCTCCACGCGACGCTAGGCGAGCCACCCCGCCGCCGCACCGGGGTTGACGTTCGACCCATCCCGTGGAATCGGCCCCGCGCCAGCCCGGGGCGTCGCGCTCACGGTCAGAAGGCGGGCTGGATCGTTGGGTTGGATTCGATCACCTCGCGCACCTCGTCGCTCGCGAACGCGGCTTTGAGAGCCTGCGTCGCGGCGGAGCTGGCGTCTTCATCGCGCACGACCAGGTTCAGCACGAAGCGATCGTCGAGCTCGGTGATGAGGCCGTCGTCGTCAGGGGTGAGTCCGAGCGCACTGATGTGCGAGGGCCACTGGAAGACGAGGTCGGCCTCGTCGTAGGCGGCGTTGAGGGCGCTTATGCCGACCTCGAGGAACTCGAGGTCCTTCGGGTTGGCGGTGATGTCGGCGACGGTCGCGGCGTACGGGTCGACGGCGGGGTCGAGGGTGATGACGCCTTCGTCGGCGAGCAGCTTGAGTGCGCGACCGAGGTTCGACGAGTCGTCGGGGATCGCGACCGTGCCGCCCTCGGGAAGGTCGGCGATGTCGTCGATCGTCTTGGAGTAGAACGCGATGACGAAGTTGTAGACCGGCTGCACCGCAACGAGCGTGCCGTCGTTGCCGGCGTTGAACGTCTGCATGTACGGCTCGTGCTGCGAGAAATTCGCGAACACCTCGCCGGAGTTCACGATGACGTTCGCCGTCACGTAGTCGGACACCTCGACGAGCTCGATCTCGTAGCCGTCCTCGATGGCCTCGGCGGCCGCCTTGACGACATCGGTCATGGGCGAGGTGACCGCGGCGACCTGGATCGTCACCGGCTCGTCGCCGGCGGGCTCGGTCTGCGCGTCGCCGCCCGATGCACAGCCTCCGACGAGGAGCGCGGAGGCGACGAGGCCGGCGAGGATGCCGAAGCGGGCTTTTGCCATGGTGGTTCTTCTCTTCTCTCTGGTGGGGTTTTCTGCGCGGAAGACTCAGCGGTGATCGAGGCGCTGCGACGTGCGGTAGCCGACCGCCTGGATCGCGAGGACGCACACGATGATGATGAGGATCGTGATGTACATGAGGGCGTCGTTGTACTCCTGGTAGCCGTAGCGCATCGCGAAGTCGCCGATGCCGCCGCCGCCCACGACGCCGAGCACCGTGGAGTAGGACAGCAGGCTGATAGCCGCCGAGGTGAGCGCGTAGACGAGGCCGGATCGGGCCTCGGGAAGCAGTACGCGCAAGACCGCCTGCGGGAGTGTCGCCCCCATGGCATCGGCGACCGTCGAGATGCCCGCGGGGATCTCGCGCAGGATCTGTTCGACCAGGCGCGCGTAGATGGCGACGGCGACGAAGCAGAGGGGGAGGGTCGCCGCCTGTGTGCCGAAGCTCGTGCCCATCACGAGGCGCGTGAACGGGATGAGGAAGACCACGAGCAGCAGGAACGGGAAGGAGCGCACGATGTTGATGTACATGTTCGCCGCCGTCCAGAAGACGCGGTGCTCGGCCAGTCCGCCGCGCTGGGTCAGGAAGACGACGACGCCGAGCGGCAGACCGATGAGCACGGCGGCGGCGAGTGACACGACGAGCATGTAGCCCGTCTCGGCGAGCGCCTCGACGATGGCGTCGCCGTACTCGCTGAACAGGTCGGTGAGCCAGGTCACGACATCAGCTCCCGTCGCACCTGTTCGCGATACGTCGGCAGCGTGGGGTACTCGGTGCGCGCGACGCGGAACACCTCTTGCAGCACGCCGCGCTCGAGCAACGCCGCGCGGTCGCAGAGCGCCTTGACGACATCGAGGTCGTGCGTGATGACGACGACCGTCGTGCCGAGCTCGGCGCGTGCGTCGCGCAGCACCCGAAGCACGTCGGAGGTCGTCGCCGTGTCCAGCGACGAGGTCGGCTCGTCGCAGAGCAGCAGGGTGGGTCGCGCCACGAGAGCCCGCGCGAGGCCGACGCGCTGCCGCTCCCCGCCGCTCAGCTGGGCGGGGTAGTGGTCGGCTCGGTGAGAGAGCCCGACGAACGCGAGAATCTCATCGACGGCTTCCTGCTGTTCCCGGCGGTTCGTCCGCTTCGCGAGTGTGAGGGGTAGGGCGACGTTGTCACGCACGGTGCGACTGCTGAGCAGGTGGATGCCTTGGAACACGACGCCGATGTCACGGCGCAGCCTGCGCAGGGAGCGCCGCCCGAGCCGGGCGACGTCGGCACCGTCGACGGTCACGGTTCCCGCCGTCGCCGTCGTGAGCCCGTTGATGAGTTGCAGCAGCGTCGACTTGCCGGCGCCGCTTTCGCCGATGACGCCGAAGATCTCGCCGCGTTCGATCGTGAGGTCGACGTCGCTCAGGGCGGGTCGCCCCTCGGTGTGCGCGCCGAAGCGCTTCGTGACGGCGTCGAACGTCACGATGGCCGGCTCGATTGTGCCCATCGGGTCTGGT
Organism: Microbacterium sp. Y547; assembly: GCF_057669785.1. NCBI lineage: Bacteria > Bacillati > Actinomycetota > Actinomycetes > Micrococcales > Microbacteriaceae > Microbacterium > Microbacterium sp. Y547. The sequence goes on along the minus strand of NZ_JBYHFN010000006.1, from coordinate 37,160 downwards.
CGCTTCCTGATCGCGCCGTACACCGCCCGGCTAGTTTCTGTACAGCGTCCAATTATACTGATGGGATGAGTGCACGGTACCGAACCGAAGCTGTCAACCGCGACGGAGGCGACGGCGTGAGCCTCGTGCCGGGAGGTCTCGAGGTGACCGTGGCCTCCCCGCTCGCGGAGGGTTCGCCCACCGCCGCCGCGACCAATCCCGAACAGCTCGTCGCCCTGGCCTGGGCGACCTGCCTCAATGCGACGGCGCAGGTGATCGTGCGCGGCGCACAGCGCACGGCCGTGCGCGTCGAGGTCGAACTGCACGACGCAGACCCCGGCCCCGGGCTCGAGTTCCACGTCGACGCCTACCTGTCGGTCGAGGATGCCGACGCCGCCGAAGCGGAGCGCGTTCTCGGCGCCGCCCACGCACGGTGCCCCGTGTCCAAGCTGCTCGCCGGAGCGGCGACGGTGCGCGTCCATGCCGAGGAATTCTCGGCCGCATGATACGTAGTCGCACGTAGACTGACCCGCAGTGTCACTGTCGTCGTCGCGTGAAAGAGGCTCACATGGTCGATTCGTACCGTCCCCCGATCGAGGACTACACGTTCCTGCTGAGCGAGGTGTTCGGCACCGACCTCGTCGCCCGCGCGACCGCAGGGGAGCTCACCGCTGATGACGCGACCGAGATCCTCGCCGCGGCGGGTGAGTTCGCGGCGTCGGTCATCGCCCCCCTCGAAAGGATCGGCGACCAGGTCGGCGCCCGCCTCGAAGACGGCGACGTGCACCTGCCCGGCGGCTTCGCCGAGGCCTACCAGGCTTTTGTCGAGGCCGGATGGGTCACCGCCGAGGCTCCCGTCTCGGCGGGCGGCGACGGGCTGCCCGGCGGCATCCGCGCGGGTCTCGGCGAAATGTGGAACGCGTCGAACGCGGCGTTCGCGCTGTGCTGGCTGCTGACGGCCGGGCAGATCCACGCGCTCGACGCTGCGGCATCCGATGAACTGCGCGAGACCTACCTGACCCAGCTCGTGTCCGGGCGCTGGACGGGCACGATGAACCTCACCGAACCTGCCGCGGGCACCGATCTCGGCGCCATCCGCACGCTTGCGACGCCGCGCGGCGACGGCAGCTGGGCGATCCGCGGGCAGAAGATCTTCATCACGTGGGGCGATCACGACATCGCCGAGAACATCGTCCACCTCGTGCTGGCGCGCACGCCGGGAGCACCCGAGGGGGCGAAGGGCCTTTCGCTGTTCGTCGCGCCGAAGTTCCTCGTGGCCGGCGACGGCTCGCTCGGGGAGCGCAACGCCATCACGACGGTCGGGATCGAGCACAAGCTGGGCATCCACGGCAGCCCGACCTGTGTGCTGGACTACGCCGACGCGACCGGTTACCTCGTCGGCGAGCTGCACGGGGGCCTTGCAGGCATGTTCGTCATGATGAACTCGGCGCGCGCCGGCATGGGATTCCAGGCGACCGGCATCGCCGATCGCGCGTACCAGGGTGCCGCCGACTACGCCCTGCAGCGCCTGCAGGGTCGCGTGCTCGACCGTCCCGCGGGGACGCCGATCGCCGAGCACCCCGACGTTCGTCGACTGCTGCTGTCGATGTCGAGCAAGATCTTCGCGATGCGGGCGCTCGGGGTCTACGTGGGCGACCTGCTCGACCGTGGCGAGACCGATCCGGCGGTCGCGACCCTCGCCGAGTTCTTCGTGCCGATCCTCAAAGGCTGGACGACCGAAGACGCCATCGGCGTCACGAGCGACGCGGTGCAGGTCTTCGGCGGAATGGGCTTCATCGAAGAGACGGGCATCGCGCAGCACTACCGCGACGTGCGCATCACGACGATCTACGAGGGCACGACGGCGGTCCAGTCCAACGATCTCGTCGGACGCAAGGTGCTGCGCGACAGCGGCAAGACGGCAGAGCACCTGTTCGACCTGATCGACGAGACGGTGGCCGCTCTTCGTCCTCTCGACGCGGCGACGGGCGACCCGCTGACGCGCGCCGTCGAGGCGGCCCGACGCGCCACGACCGCCCTGCTCGCGTTCGACGGATCGCGCGACGCGTACGCCGTCAGCGTGCCCTACCTCATGCTGCTCGGCACACTCGCCGGCGGATGGATGCACGCGCAGGCGGTCGCCGCCGTGCTCGCGCACCCTGCCGAGACCGAGACGGATGCGGCACGGCTGACCGCCGCGAGGTTCTACAGCGCGCACCATCTGCCCCGCGTGCACGCGCTCGCCGAGACGGTGGCCGCCGGCGAGATCGCCTGATCCCTGCGCTGCCGCTGCAGCTGATGACGCTCGTCGCGAGCACGGAGCGAGCGCTGCGGCTGCGATACAACGGGCTCCTCGACGGCGGAGATTGAGCGCATACCACACGGCGAGCCCGGTAGCGCGCTATCCTTCGGCATGATCGCGATCCTCGCCGCGGTTGCCGCAGCGCTCGCGGCCCTCCTGCACGTCTACATCTTCGTCATGGAGAGCGTGCAGTGGAGTCGACCGCGGATCTGGCGTCGGTTCGGCGTGCGCGATCAAGCGGCGGCCGACGCGACGAAGTCCATGGCGTACAACCAAGGGTTCTACAACCTGTTCCTCGGGATCGGCGCGATCATCGGGATCGTGCTCTTCTTCGCGGATGAGCGCGGGACCACGGTGTCGGTCGCGGGGTTCACGCTCGTGCTGTTCGCGCTCGGGTCGATGGCCGCGGCGGCGCTCGTGCTGCTGACCACCGGTCGCGGCTATCTGCGGGCGGCGCTCGTGCAGGGGACCCTGCCCCTCGTCGGGTTCGTGCTGATGCTCTTCGCGTGATGCCCTGAGCGCGGGCCGTTGGCAACCCCCTCGCCACTATTCGCGCGATGCGGGATGGTGGGGTGAGCCGCGTTGACCGGTCGACGGTGGCGAACTGTCTCGGCGATGACGAAGGGGGTCGGATGACGGTGCAGGCCACGTCTTTCTGGGTGGAAGAACCCGGCCGCGGTGCGCTTCGACGCGAGAAGATACGCGATCCCGACTTCGGTGAAGCCCGCGTGCGCACGACGTACACCGGCATCAGCCGGGGAACCGAGTCGACGGTGTTTCGCGGTGAGGTGCCCGAGCGCGAGCACTCCCGCATGCGGGCGCCCCTCCAAGAGGGGGACTTTCCGGCGCCCGTGAAGTACGGCTACCTGAACGTCGGCGTCGTCGAGACCGGGCCGTCGAGTCTCGAAGGCCGCACCGTCTTCACCCTCGCGCCGCACCAATCCGCCTTCGTCGTGCCCGAGGACGCACTCCTCCCCGTGCCCGACGGCGTGCCCGCCCGCCGCGCGGTGCTCGCGGGAGCGGTCGAGACGGCGGTCAACATTCTGTGGGATGCCGCACCTCTCGTCGGCGACCGCATCACCGTGATCGGTGCGGGCATGATCGGCTGTGCCGTCGCCCGTCTGGCCCGCGGCATCCCGGGCGTGCAGATCGCGGTCGTCGATGTCGACGAGACGAAGGCCGACGTGTGCGCCGCGCTCGACGTCGCGTTCCACCTGCCCGACGACGCTCCTCCCGGCCGGGAGATCGTGATCGACACGAGCGGATCCGCCGAGGGCCTGCGCACGGCGCTTCGCACCGCGGCGACCGAGGGCGAGATCATCGAGGCCAGCTGGTTCGGCAGCCGCGAAGTCAGTCTGCCGCTGGGCGAGGACTTCCACTCGCGAAGGCTCACGATCCGCTCGAGCCAGGTCGGCGTCGTGCCCGCGCGCCGACGCGGAACCCGCACAACCGGGGATCGGCTCGAGATCGCGCTGCGGCTGTTGCGCGACCCCGCCTACGACGCACTTCTCACGGGCGAGTCATCGTGGACCCGACTGCCCGAGACGATGGCGGCGATCGCCGCCGGAGAGCTGCGCGGGCTCTGCCACGTCATCGATTGGAAGGACGACGAATGACCTACACGCTCACGGTGCGCGACCACATGATGATCGCGCACAGCTTCAGCGGCGAGATGTTCGGCCCCGCGCAAAGGCTGCACGGGGCGACTTTCGTCGTCGACGCGGCCTTCCGTGCCGCCGAGCTCGATGCGAACGGTGTGGTCGTCGACATCGGCCGCGCCTCTGAGGTGCTGAGCGGCATCCTGTCGTCGCTGACCTACAGCAACCTCGACGATGATCCGCGCTTCACGGGCGTCAACACGACGACGGAGCGACTGTGCGAGTACGTCGCGCAGCAGCTCGTGACGGCGGCGCGCGACGGTGATCTCGGGGAGGGCGCCGACAGGATCGACGCCATCGCCGTGACGCTGCACGAATCGCACATCGCCTGGGCCACCTACGAGGTCTCGTTGTGACGGATGCCCTGAGCTTCGTCGTGCCACGTGGGCTCGATGATCCCGCGCGGGTGAGCGGGGGGAACGTGTACGACCGTCAGGTGCGCGACGGGCTCCTGCGCACGGGGTGGCGCGTGCGCACCGTCGAGGTCGAGCCCGCGGAGGCCCGGCGCGCGCTCGAGGCAGAACCCGACGGCGCCCTCGTGCTCGTGGACGGGCTCGTGGCGGGGGCCTCGGCTGGGGCGATCGAGGCCGCCTCTGAGCGACTGCGGATCGTCGTGCTCGCGCACATGGTGTCCTCGGCGTTTCCGCAGCCCGAGCCCACCATGGTCGAACGCGAGCGGCGCGCTGTGCGCGCGGCACGCGCTGTCATCGCGACGAGCGATTGGACGGCGGCGCAGCTCGAGCGGGATGACATCGCGGTGGCCGCTCCGGGCACCGCTCCCGCCGCCGTCGCGAGCGGGACGCCCGATGGCAGAGGCCTGCTGTGCGTCGGCGTGCTCGCGCCGCACAAGGGGCAGGACGTCCTGATCGCGGCGCTGACTGAACTCACCGGCATCCCTGACTGGCACTGCACGCTGGCGGGCGCGACCGATGTGGATCCTGCCTTCGTCGAGGGCCTTCGCGATCAGCTGCACGAGGCCGGTCTGCATGAACGCGTCGACCTCGTCGGTGTGTGCTCGGCGGAGGAGGTCGACCGCCTGTACGACCGCACCGATCTGCTCGTCGTGCCGACGCGCGTCGAGGCGTACGGCATGGTCGCCGGCGAAGCGCAGGCGCGGGGTATCCCCGTCATCGCGAGCAGGGTGGGCGGTGTGCCCGAGGCGGTCGCCGAGGACGCCGCACTGCTCGTGCCGCCCGGCGACGCCGGAGCGCTCGCGGACGCCCTTCGGCAGTGGATGACCGACCCGGCTCTGCGCGGTCGTCTCACGAAGGCAGCCCGGCGCGCCCGTCCGCTCCGACGCGGGTGGGACACGACCGTGGCACGCGTCTCGGATGCCCTGGCGGGTGTGCGATGACGCGGCCGTACGTGACGCTCAGCGCAGCGATGTCGCTCGACGGATGCCTCGACAGTGCCGCGCCGCACCGGCTGGCGATGTCGAACGAGGCCGACTTCGACCGCGTCGACCAGCTGCGAGCCGACAACGACGCCATCATGGTCGGCGCCTCGACGGTGCGCCGGGACAATCCGCGACTGCTCGTGCGCAGCGAAGAGCGTCGTCGCGAACGGGTCGCGCAGGGCCTTCCCGCGACGCCCGCGAAGGTCACGATCACGGCGACCGGCGATCTGCCCGCCGATTCGTCGTTCTTCACGCTCGGCGATGTCGAGAAGATCGTCTACTGTCCCCGCAGCGCGGTCGGGCACCTCACGAGAGAACTGGGGCATCTTGCGGCGATCGTGGGCTTGGACGGCGAGACGCCGATGGCCGAGCTCATCGCCGACCTCGGGGCGCGGGGCATCGGGAGGCTCATGGTCGAAGGCGGCGGGCGTGTGCACACGCAGTTCCTCGTGCAGCGCCTCGCCGACGAGCTGCAGCTCGTGATCGCGCCGTTCTTCGTGGGGGAGGCAGGCGCGCCGCGCTTCGTGCACCCGGGAGAGTTCCCGTGGGACGACGAGCACCGTGCGCAGCTTCTCGAGACGCGGCCCATCGGCGATGTCGTGCTGCTGCGCTACGCGCTGTCGTCGCGGTGTCCGAGCGAGGCCGCCGGGGCGACGACGCCGTGAGCCGCCGCGGCCGCGACGACCTGGATCGTCGCGAGAGTCGGGTCGGCCGCATAGGCGATGCGACCGCCGTCGGCGCGCGTCGCGCGCAGCGCATCGAGTGCGGCCTGCGTCACGACCTCGCCGGGAGCGAGGACGGGCACTCCGGGCGGGTAGGGCGCGATCAGCTCGGCGCAGGGGCGCCCGACCGCGGCGTCGGCGTCGACGCTCTCGTGCGCGGCGAAGAACGCTTCGCGCGGGGTGAGCGCCTGACGCGGTTCGACGACCCAGGCCGATGAAGCCGCGACCTCGCGCGCGCTGCCGCGGTGACGGTCGACGGCCACGATGAGGCCGTCGACGAGACGGTCGACCGTCTGCTCGTCGTCGGCGAGCGTGATCATCGGCACGAGCACGTCGCGGTCGGCCATCTCGAGGCTGATCCCGCGGTCGAGCAGGTCGGCCTCGATCGCGTGCCCGTGGGCGCCGGTGCCGGCGATGAGCACGACCAGCTTCGCGGGATCGACGGCGAGCCCGGCCCGGCTCTGCAGCACCTCGACGCCCTCGACCGCGCTGAGCCGGGCGCGGGCGCGCGCGACCAGGGCGACGAGCCGGCCGATGAGGCGCTCGCCGTCGTGCTCGAGCAGCGCGCGCGACGCGTCGGTGCTCGCGAGGATCGCTCCGGCAGGGCTCGTCGAGTGCGACGCCTCGAACCCGCGCTCGAGCCGGTCGGGGTCGAGCAGGCCGCCCGCGCGCGTCGTGCGGGCGATGAGCAGGGCCGCTTGACTCCAGGCCGGCAGCGTCTTGTGTGCGCTCGTCACGAGCGCATCCGCGCCCCGGGCGAGAGCGTGACCGGGCACGAGCGGCGAGAAGCCGAAGTACGCCGCCCACGCCGCATCCACGACGAGCGGCACCCCGGCCGCATGCGCGACCCGAGCGATCTCGCCGATGTCCGAGAGGGTGCCGGTATACGAGGGGTCGCCGATCAGGACACCGCACGCGTCAGGGTTCGCCGCGAGCGCCGATGCCACCACCTCGACCGGCACGGCGCCGGGGAGCCCCGTCACGGCATCGATCTCGGGCCGCACCCACACCGGTCGCAGGCCCGCGAACACGATGCCGAGCAGCACCGAACGGTGCAGCGTGCGCGAGACGACGACGGACTGGCCGGGGCGGCCGAGTGCGAGCACCACCGCCTGATTCGCGTGCGTCGATCCGCCCGTCGACAGCCGCGCCCAGTCCGCGCCCCACGCTGCAGCGGCGCGCGCCTCGGCGTCGGCGAGCAGACCGTGTGACTGCTTCATCGTGTCGAGACCGGCGAACAGCGGCACATCGCCGCGGATCACCTCGCCGACGAGGTCGCGTCCGTGCTTGTGGCCGGGGATGCTGAACGGCGTGACGGCGCCGGCGTCGGCGGCCGCCATGTAGCGCTGCCATGCGTCGAGGAGCGGCGCATCGTGGGGGATGAGGCTGGGCACACGCACGACCCTAGCGAGGACGGCGCCGAGGGGGCCTCGGCAGGGCGCGCCCCGCTGCGGCGCGTGCGCGATAGCATCCCCACAGTGAATCCCGAAGACTCGACCTCGACGCCCGACGCAACGCTCGGCGAGACCGTCCTCGTCGTCGGTGCCGGACGGATGGGCGCCGCCCTCACGGCGGCCCTCGCCGATGCCGGCGTCGCGGTGCGCGGGCCCGCCGCACGGGGTGCGACGGGTGAGGACGTCGACATCGTGCTGCTCGCCGTGCCGGACACCGCGATCGCCGAGGCCGCGGCCCACATCGCGCCGGGACGACTGGTGGGGCATCTCTCGGGTGCGCTGACGCTCGACCCCCTCGCGGGGCACGAGGCGTTCAGCATCCATCCGCTCATGACCGTCACGGGTGCCGGCGCCCGCTTCGCGGGGGTCCCCGCCGCGCTCGCGGCCTCGACGCCGCGGGCCGCGCGCGCGGCCGCGATGCTCGCGACGGCTCTCGGTCTGAAGGCTTTCGAGGTCGACGACGTCGATCGCGTCGCGTACCACGCCGCAGCGAGCATCGCCGCGAACTTCCTCGTGACCGTCGAGGGATTCGCCGCGGAACTCGCCGCGACCGCCGGTGTCGACCGGTCGGCCCTCGTGCCGCTCGTGCGTGCGGCGGTCGAGAACTGGGCGGACCACGGCGCCTACGTCGCGCTCACGGGCCCGATCGCCCGCGGAGACGACGAGACCGTGCGACAGCAGCGTGCCGCTGTCGCCGAGCGTCTGCCCGGACGCCTCGAGCTCTTCGACGCGCTCGTGTCGGCGACGCGGGACCTGGCCGCCGCAGAGCCGCAGGGGAGACCGTCATGATCGTCGTTCGCACCGTCGCCGAACTGCGCGACGCGCTCGCCGCACGCGGAAGCGGGAGTGTCGGCTTCGTCCCCACCATGGGTGCTCTCCACGAGGGCCACCTGACCCTCCTGCGCGCGGCGCGCGAGGCCGACGACACCGTCGTGCTGTCGATCTTCGTCAACCCGACGCAGTTCACGGACGCCGCCGACCTCGATGCGTATCCGCGCACCGAGCAGCGCGATGCCGAGCTGGCGGCATCCGTCGGCACAGACATCGTGTTCGTGCCGACAGCCTCTGAGATGTACCCCGCCGGTTCTGCCACGACGGTGAGCGTCACGGGCCACATCGCCGAGACGCTCGAGGGTGCGCACCGCGGCCGCGGGCACTTCGACGGCGTCGCCACCGTCGTCGTCAAGCTGCTGCTGGCGGTGCGGCCCGATGTCGCGTACTTCGGTGCCAAGGATGCGCAGCAGGTCGTCATCGTGCGCCGTGCCGTCACGGATCTCGGACTGCCCGTGCGCATCGCCGTCCGCCCCACCTCACGCGACGCCGACGGGCTCGCGCGATCCAGTCGCAACGTTCTGCTGTCCCCGTCTGAGCGCGAGCGGGCTCTTTCGATTCCCCGTGCGCTTCGCGCGATCCGGGATGCCGCGGCCTCGGGGGAGCGCGACACGCGTGTGCTCCGGGCGCACGCCGCCGAAGTGCTCGCCGCAGCGGGGCTGACCGCCGAGTACGTCGCGATCGTCGACCCGGATACCCTCGAGGAGATGCGGGAGGTCGATCGCGCCGCGCTCGTCGCCGTCGCCGTCCGGGTGGGGGCGACCCGCCTGATCGACAACGTCGTGCTCGCGCCGGAGGGAGAGTCGTCATGACGCACCGTGCGCCGATCACGATCACGCGTTTGACCCAGATGAAGGCCGATTCCGAGCAGATCGTCATGGTGACGGCATACGACCATCCCTCGGGGCGCATCGCCGATGCGGCCGGAGTCGACATGGTGCTCGTGGGTGACTCGGGCGCCCAGGTCGTGCTCGGCCACGCCTCGACGGTGTCGGTCACGGTCGACGAGATGCTCGTGCTGGCCGGCGCCGTGCGGCGCGCCGTGCACACCGCGTTCGTCGTGTGCGACCTGCCGTTCGGCTCGACCGAGGTGTCGGACGAGCAGGCCGTCGCCACAGCCGTGCACTTCGTCAAGCGCGCGGGCGCCGACGCCGTCAAGCTCGAGGGAGCGACCCCGCCGCGGCTGTCGCGCATCCGGGCCATCGTCGACGCCGGCATCCCCGTCGTCGGTCATGTCGGCCTCACGCCGCAGACCGCCGTCGCGCTGGGCGGCCTGCGAGCCCAGGGCCGCACGGAGGATTCCGCCGCGCGTCTGGTCGACGATGCCCTCGCCGTGCAGGATGCCGGAGCGTTCGCGCTCGTCGTCGAAGCCGTGCCCGCCGAGATTCTCGCCGTCGTGCTCCCGGCGCTGCGCATTCCGGTGATCGGCATCGGCGCAGGACCGGCCGACGGGCAGGTGCTCGTGCTGCACGACCTGCTGGGCATCACGCCGGGCAAGCTCCCTACCTTCGTCAAGCGGTTCGCCGACATCGGCGATGCCATGACCGCCGGCGTCGCCGCGTATGCCGACGCCGTCCGAAGCGGGGCGTTCCCCGCCGCCGAGCACACGTACCGGTCGCGCCCCGAAGCCGTCGAAGCTGCCCGCGCGGCGCTGGAACGGCGGACCTCAGCGCTGTGATGCCGGAGGCGAAGGGGCAGTGAGGGCGCTCACGGTCGTCGTCGCGCCGGACTCGTTCAAGGGCACTCTCGATGCGCGGGCGGTGGCCGAGAACATCGCGCGCGGATGGCGTTCGGTGCGCCCGTACGACACGATCGTGACGCTGCCGCAGGCCGACGGCGGAGAGGGAACGCTCGACGCGATCGCCGCGTCCGTCGCGGGGGCGCGCTGGGCGGAGCCGGCGCCGGTCACCGGTCCCGACGGCTCCCCGGCGCCGGGGAGCTATCTGCTCCTGCCCGACGGCACGGCGTGCATCGAGCTCGCGCTGACGTCGGGGCTCCCGCTCATGCGCGCACCCGACCCGTTCGGCGCGACGACGCGCGGCGTCGGCGAGGTCATCGCGCGGGCACTCGCCGACGGCGCTCGGCGTGTGCTGCTCGGACTGGGCGGCTCGGCATCGACCGACGCCGGCGCCGGCGCGCTGGCCGCCCTCGGACTGCGCCTGCTCGACGGGCAGGGGAGGCCCATCGCGGACGGGGCCGCCGGGCTTTTCGACGTGCGCGTCGTCGAGCGTGCGCACCTCCTCGCGCCGCCGCCGGGTGGCATCCGCCTGCTGTGCGATGTCACGGCGCCGCTGCTCGGGGCCGGCGGCGCCGCGGAGACATTCGGGCCGCAGAAGGGCGCGACGCCCGATCAGATCGCCGATCTGGAGCGCGCGCTGCGGCTCTTCGCGGATGCCGCGGGAGCATCCGATGCCGCCCGGGCCCTGCCCGGGGCGGGGGCGGCCGGCGGCACGGCGTTCGGGTTCATGGAGTTCTGGGGCGCGGTCGCCGAGCCCGGCGCCGCGACGATCTCGCGGCTGACGGGGCTCGACGACGCGCTCGCGCAAGCCGACGTCGTGATCACGGGTGAGGGGCGGTTCGATGCCACGAGCCGGACGGGCAAGGTCGTGGGCTCCGTGCTGAGTGCCGCCCAACGGGCGCGCGCCGGGTCGATCGTGATCGCCGGCGCTGTGGAGGGGGAGGCCCCGGGCAGCACGACGGTGTCGCTCACTGAGCTCGCCGGCGACGCGGAGGCCGCGATGGCGGATACCGCTCGATGGCTCAAAGTGGCGGGCGCGACGGCGGCAGACCGCGCGCGCTGCTAGGCCGTGTTGATCAAGAGGATGACGCGTTGCTGGGCCACTCGGCCCATGGCCCGGAGACGTTCCGCAGGATTGCTTCCGCGGCCTTGAGTCGCTCGGGCGCAATGCCTTGCTCCCGGGATCCCCCCGAGTTCGCGCCATCGGGATACGTGAACGCATACCCGACCCAGGCGTCGAGGTCTCGTCGTTCGATGGTCTCGTGATAGTGCCCGGTCACGACGGCGAGCACTTGTCGCTCGAGGTTGTCGGCTTCGGCTGGCCAGTTCGAGTCGCAGGCGTCGCATCCGCAGACCGGATAGTGGAAGTCATTGAGCACTCCCGCGTGCATGTAGATCCCCGGGTACGCGGTGAAGACCAAGGTCACGGATGCGCATGTCGGGTCCTTCGGTCGAATCCGTGCGGCTCGCACCACCTCGTGATACGAGGCATGGAGCAGATCCTCGGCTGCTTCCACGCCCTCCTCGACTTCGACGTCGTAGGTGTCACGGAGGTGCGCGATGAGAGCGTCGGCGACGGTGTGGAGCGGCGCGAATCGTTCGGGGTGCGTGTCTACCGAGTATGTGTCCTCCGGTGGCGACCCATCCCACCGGTTCCCGTAATCGATGATCTGCCCATCGGCGTCACGGAAGATCGGCGCGTCGATCGACGGACGCACGTAGGAACTCACCTCGTCATCCTCGCGCATAGACGCGACATCGGTCGAGCCGTCGCTCAGGCCGAACGGGAGAGGTCCGTCTTGATCCAGATGAGCGTTGCGGCGAGACAGACTGCGGCGCGGTAGTTGCGGGCGAGCTTGTCGGAGCGCATCGCGATCCCGCGCCCCTGCTTGAGCCGATTGAAGCACCGCTCGACCACATTGCGGTCCTTGTAACGCTCCTTCTGTTGCTCGCCGAAGTCGATCGGCCGTCCACTCCTCTTCCGGCGGTGCGCGATCTGACGGGCGGATTCCTCCCCCTCATAGCGACGGCGCTCATCGCTTCGTTCGGTCACTGGTGGATCATCATCGTTTACCTGGGATTCTTGACTGCGGTCACCTTGGTCGCGCTGGCCTTCGGTCCGGAGACGAACAAGGAAGACATCGAGGCGGTGCCCGCCGACGACGTCTCGCGTGTGACTGCCGACTAACGGAGCAGCATCTGACGTGCCCGATCGTGAATCTGAGATCGGGCACGTCGGCTGTACCTCGAGCAGTCAGCCGCCCGGGCGCCCCGTGAACTCGTCCATCGAGGAGTAGACCTTGAAGACGCGCGCCGCGACGGTGTCCCATACCCGGGTCGGCAGCACCCCGCGCAGCGCCATCGCGAGCTTCACCGTCCACGGTCGCAGGACGACCGGGGTGCCGCGCACCATGCCGTTCCACGCGGCGGCCGTTGCCTGTCTCGGCGTCATGATGGGGGTCATCAGCGGCCCGCGCGCGCCCGCGAACATGCCCGTCGAGACGTAGCTCGGGCAGAACGTCGTGACGGCGACGTGGCGATGTCCGGCCTTTTCGAGCTCGAGGCGCACCGAGTCGCTCCAGCCGATCATCGCCCACTTCGAAGCCGCGTAGACGCTCATGTTCGGGTTGGCGAGGGTGCCCGCGGCCGAGGCGATGTTGAGGATGCGCTTGGGTCTGGCGGCATCCGCGATCATGTCCGGCAGCACTTCGCGCGTGAGCCACATCGCGGCGAGCACGTTGACCCGTATCGTCGCCTCGATGTCGCGTTCGGGATCGTGCTCCCAAAAGGGTGCGCCCCGCACGATGCCGGCGTTGTTGATCACGATGTCGGGTGCGCCGAGATCGTCACGCACCTGGGCGATTCCGCGCCGGATGTCGTCGAGCTGCGAGATGTCGACGCGATAGGCGCGCGCATCGACACCGGATCGCGACAGTTCGGCGGCGACCTGCTGCGCGAGAGTTTCGTCGATGTCCCACAGGGCGATCGCGCGGGCCCCCGCGGTCACGGCGCGCCGCGCGTAGATCTCGCCCATCCCGCGGGCCGCGCCCGTGATGAGCACCGTCGCCCCGCGGACGGGGTTGTTCTCGCGTCGGTCGGTCATGGATCCTCCGGTCGCTGTGATTCGTCGGTCTTCGAACCATAATCGAGCTCCTCAGGAGGTGAGGGGCCCGGCAGGGACGGGACTGCGCTACTCGTTCGCGCCTGCCCTTCGGGCGGCGCCTGTCTCGATGAGTTCCGCGCAGGCCGCCAGCCACTGGTTGCGGTGCACCGTCTCGCGGGCGAGCAGGAAGCTCAGCAGGTCTCGCACGCCGTGGTCGTCGGTCAGGCGATGGAGTCTGGCGATCTGCAGGCGGCCGTGCACCTCGGCGTGGACGTTGGATCGGAACTCCGAGAGCAGATGCCCACCCGCTGTGGTGGACGACCCCGACGAGAGTGCGCCGATGCCGTCGGCGGCGGGTGCGCCCGCGACGATGCCGTGCTGCACGTCGGTGCCGCCGATGACGGCGGCCACGGTGGGATCCGCCCGCACGGCGTGCTCGGTGATGTCCGGTGGAGACTTCTCGAGCAGCTGCGCGATCATCACAGCGAGCATCTCGACGTGGCCCATCTCTTCCGCCCCGATTTCGAACACGAGGTCGCGGTACCTGCCGGGGAGAGACATGCTCCATGCCTGGGACTGGTACCGCAGGGCGACCGTGATCTCGCCGTACTGGCCGCCCAGCACGTCTTGCAGCTTGCGCGCGTAGACGGCGTCGGGGCGCTCCGGGCTCACCGTGCGCAGAAGATCTCGCCAAGGGACGAACATGGCCCCCTCCTCACCCGCCGCCCGTCGACGAGACAGCGGATGGGACCACTCCACGCCGATCGAGACGGCAAAGCACGGGGATTGCGGACCGGGCGAGGACCGGCTAATGGCAGGGGGAGACCGTCGATCGCAAGGGTTCGGCGGTCGAGCGTGAGGGGCGCGCTATTCCCGCTTCAGTTTGTCCTGCGCGGCGCCCGCGAGCTTCTCGACGGTGTTCGGCAGCTCGGTCGTTCCGTAGAACCGAGAGTCGGGGTGCGTCGGGGGCGGCATCGGTGCCTCTGCTGTCGGCTCGGCGACGTACGAGAACTCTCCGTGGCCGTCGGGGGTGGGGCCGCTCGCCCAGCGACCGTCGGCGGCGGCTGGGCCGTCCGAGAAATTGATGTACTGGTACGAGACGTCGCGTTCCTCTTTCGAGAGTGGGAAGTTGCTGGGCACGGGAAGCTCCTCGGTGCCTTCCTCCATGAGCTCAGCGCAGGCCGCAAGCCACTGATTCTGGTGCATCGTGTCGCGGGCGAGCAGGAAGCTCAGCAGGTCTCGCACGCCGTGGTCATCGGTCATGTGGTAGAGCCGGGCGACCTGCACGCGACCCTGCATTTCGGCGTTGGCGTTCGCCTGGAAGTCCGCCAGCAGATTGCCGCTCGCCGTGATGTAAGACCCCGACCAGGGGTTGCCCATGCTGTCCACGGCGCGCGCTCCCGCGCCCGCGACGATGCCGTGCTGCACATCGGTGCCGCCGATGACGGCGGCCACGGTGGGATCCGCCTGGACGGCATCCTCGGTGATGCCGAGCGGAGACTTCTCGAGCAGTTGCGCGATCATGACCGCGAGCATCTCTACGTGGCCCATCTCCTCTGCGCCGATACCGAAGACGAGGTCGCGGTACTTGCCGGGGATGTGCATGTTCCACGCCTGGAACTGGTACTGCAGCGCGACCGTGATCTCGCCGTACTGGCCACCCAGCACTTCTTGCAGCTTGCGCGCGTAGACGGCGTCGGGGCGCTCCGGCGTCGCCTTGTGCTGGAGCTCTTGCCGGTGGAAGTACATGTCACTCTCCTCACCCGCCGCGGGTTGGGGGAACGGCGGATGAAATCACTCCACGCCGATTGACGCTGCAATGCACGGGGGTTGCAGCGGGAGCGAGGAACCGATATTGGCAGAGGGTCAGGACACGGGGTTCGCGGGGCGCTCGGTTCCGGCCAGGCGCGCATCGGTCATCGTGTCGCGCAGGCCGAGTCCGCTGCGGACGTCGTCGCTGATCGCCCGTCGGCTTGCGACGACCGTCTCGGCCTGACGGAGCACGGTGTCGATGTGAGCGCGCGGGACGACGACGAAGCCTGTCGGATCAGCGAACACCAGATCGCCTTCGTGCACGACGCGACCGGCGATGTGCACGGGCTGCCCGGCGGTGCGCTGCTGCAGTCGGCCGCGCGCAGACGCAGGGACCGTGGCGCGGGCGTAGACGGCGAGGCCGAGCCGGCGGTTCTCCTGCACGTCGCGCATGGCGCCGTCGATGATGACGCCGCGGATGCTGCGAAGACTCGCGCCCAGTCCGAGGATGCCACCCCACGCCGCGACGTCGGTGCGTCCGTCGTTGTCGACGACCAGGACGTCGTCCTCGCCGGCGGCATCCACCACCTCGGTGAGGATATGCGTGTGCAGCACGTCCTGGTGGCGCGGCTCGAGCTGCGCCGTGCGCGCATAGCCGATGACCGGCGCGTCGACCGTGAGCGGGAGGAGCCCGCCCACTCCGGACAGCAGGCTCAGAGAATCCAGCGCATCGCTGACGGCGGAGGTCTCCAGGGTGGCGTAACGATCGAGCAGGCTCATACGTCCATGACATCGCACGGCGCCCCCGGAGTACAGTGCGGCGCGCGGGCGACTCAGGTTGCCGTCTCGCGGGAATCGGGGCGTGCTTCACTGGAGACGACGTCGGGAACGGAGCTCGCCATGGACGCACAGCACGTGCAGGTGTGCGTCATGGGAGTGTCGGCCTCGGGCAAGTCGACGGTGGGGGCACTGCTGGCAGATGAGCTCGGCGCCGAGTTCATCGACGCCGACGATCTGCACCCGATCGAGAACACGGCCAAGATGGCGTCGGGCCGTTCACTCACCGATGACGATCGATGGCCCTGGCTCGACGCGGTCGGCGCACGATTCGCGGATGCCGCGACCCGGCGTCGAGACCTCGTGATCGCCTGCAGCGCACTCGCGCGCCGCTATCGCGACCGCATTCGGGAGGTGGCGCCGAGTGTCGTGTTCGTGCACCTCGGCGGATCACCTCAGCTGCTCATCACGCGCGCCGCGCGGCGTCGCGGTCACTTCATGCCGCCCGCCCTTCTCGCGTCGCAGCTCGAGGCGCTCGAACCCCTCGGGCCCGACGAGCTGGGGGTCGAACTCGACGTCGCCGCGGATCCGCCGGCACTCACCGCCGGGGCGGTCGCCTGGCTCGGTCGACGAGCATTGCCCTAGGGCGGCGAGTGCCGGGGGAGCGGTCAGGCTTCGACGTCGCCGCGCCAGCCCCCGGTCTCGACACCGCGGGATTCGATGAACTCCTTGAAGTTCTTCAGGTCCTTGCGCACGGCGTGGCCTCCGGCGCCGACGAGGGCACCGAGCTTCTCGGCGACGCCCTCGGGCTCCCAGTCGAGCTGGACCGTGACGCGCGTCGACGTATCGGTCAGCTTGTGGAAGGTCACGACACCGGCGTGCTCGGTCTCGCCCCCGACGCTTCTCCACGCGACGCGCTCGTCGGGGTGCTGCTCGGTGATCTCGGCATCGAACTCGCGCTGCTGCCCTGCGACGGTCACCTTCCACCGCGTGTGGGTGTCGTCGATCTGCGTGATCTCGTCGACCTCGTCGAGGAAGTGCGGAAAGCTCTCGAACTGCGTCCACTGGTTGTAGGCCGTGCTGACGGGGACGTCGACGTCGATGGTCTCGATGATCTGCACCACGATGGGTCCTCTCTGTTGGTCGTCTTCCCCCCATTCCACCCCGCGGCCGCCCACGTGGTCACGGGGTTGACACGACCGCACTCCGACGACACCTCGCGGATTCTCTCGGTTCCGCACCGTCCGATCAAGGGTCTGACAGATGGTCGTGCGAGCCGTCAGTGTGGGAACCCCGCCCCCAACGCAAGGAGACGCGCAATGAAGGCACTCACGTGGCAAGGCACGCGCAGCGTAGCGGTCGAGGAGGTGCCCGATCCCGTCATCATCGAGCCCAAAGACGCGATCGTGAAGATCACCTCGACCGCCATCTGCGGGTCGGACCTGCACCTGTACGAAGTGTTCGGTCCGTACCTCGACCGCGGTGACATCCTGGGACACGAGCCGATGGGGGTCGTCGTCGAGGTCGGTGACGGCGTCACGAGCCTCGCGGTCGGCGACCGCGTCGTCGTGCCGTTCAACATCTCCTGCGGGCACTGCTTCATGTGCCGGCGCGGACTGCAGTCGCAGTGCGAAACGACGCAGGTGCGCGAGTACGGCAGCGGAGCGGCCCTGTTCGGCTATACGAAGCTCTACGGTCAGGTTCCCGGCGGCCAGGCGGAGTACCTGCGCGTGCCGCTGGCCGACTACAACCATGTGCGGGTCGGCGCCGACCTGCCCGATGACCGCTACCTCTACCTGAGTGACATCCTGCCGACCGCGTGGCAGGCGGTGGAGTATGCCGACGTGCCGGCGGGGGGCACTCTGGCCGTGCTGGGACTCGGTCCCGTCGGCCAGTTCGTCGCCCGCATCGGTGTTCAGCACGGCTTCCGGGTTCTCGCGATCGACCCCGAGCCGGAGCGCCGGGCGATGGCCGAGCGGCACGGCGCGCTCACGTACGACCTGACCGACACGGTCGTCGATGCGCTGCGCGATTTCACCGAGGGCCGCGGCGCAGACTCGGTCGTCGACGCCGTCGGCCTCGAAGCGCACGGCAGCAGCATCGCGGGTTTCGCGCAGAAGGCCGTCGGCCTGCTGCCGGATCCGCTCGCTCAGCGCCTTATGGACAAGGCCGGCGTCGACAGGCTCGCGGCGCTCTACGGAGCGATCGACCTCGTCCGCCGCGGTGGCACCGTCTCGCTGAGCGGCGTGTACGCCGGCGACGCCGATATCCTCCCCATGAAGACGATGTTCGACAAGCAGCTCTCGCTGCGCATGGGCCAGTGCAACGTCAAGCGCTGGATCGATGACCTCATGCCGCTCGTCGAGGATCCCGCCGATCCCCTCGGCGTCATGGACCTCGCGACCCACCACGTGCCGCTCAGCGAGGCGCCGCGCATGTATGACACGTTCCAGAAGAAGGAGGACGGGTGCATCAAGGTCGTCCTGACCCCGTGACCCAGACGGATGCCGCGCCCGAGACGGCGTGGCCGGGATCGGACTATCCGCTCGGGGCGACCTACGACGGCAACGGCACCAACTTCGCGATCTTCAGCAGCGGCGCCGAGCGGGTCGAGCTGTGCCTCTTCGACGGCGACGTCGAGACGCGCGTAGACCTCGTCGATGTCAACGCTTTCGTGTGGCACGCCTACCTTCCGGGCGTGCAACCGGGCCAGAGGTACGGCTACCGCGTGCACGGACCGTACGACCCCGCGAACGGGTTGCGCTTCAACGCCAACAAGCTGCTCCTCGATCCGTATGCGAAGGCGGTGGACGGGCGCATCCAGTGGTCGCAGGAGATGTTCGGCTACGACTTCGGCGACCCTGACTCGCGCAACGACGCGGATTCGGCCGCGCACATGATGAAGGGCGTCGTCGTCAACCCGTACTTCGACTGGGCGGGCGACCGTCACCCCGAGACCCCCTACGCCCAGACCCTCATCTACGAAGCCCACGTGAAGGGGCTCACGCAGCTGCATTCGCTCGTGCCCGAAGAACTGCGCGGCACCTACGCCGGCACGGCGCATCCCGCTGTGATCGAGCATCTGACGAAGCTCGGCGTGACGGCGCTCGAGCTCATGCCCGTGCACCAGTTCGTCGACGATTCGACGCTGCAGCAGAAGGGACTGTCGAACTACTGGGGCTACAACACGATCGGCTTCTTCGCGCCGCACAACGCCTACTCGTCGTCAGGCGAAGGCGGCGAGCAGGTGCAGGAGTTCAAGGCCATGGTCAAGGCTCTGCACGATGCCGGGATCGAGGTCATCCTCGACGTCGTCTACAACCACACGGCAGAGGGCAACCACCTCGGTCCCACCCTGTCGATGCGGGGCATCGACAACCGCGCGTACTACCGACTCGAAGCCGACGATCCCCGCTACTACACCGACTACACCGGCACGGGCAACAGCCTCAACGCGGGCGACCCGCACGCGCTGCAGCTGCTCATGGATTCGCTGCGCTACTGGGTGCTCGAGATGCACGTCGACGGATTCCGCTTCGACCTCGCCTCGACCCTCGCGCGGGAGTTCTACGACGTCGACCGGCTCGCGACGTTCTTCGAGCTCGTGCAGCAAGACCCCGTCGTGTCGCAGGTGAAGCTCATCGCCGAGCCGTGGGACGTCGGCCCAGGCGGGTACCAGGTCGGCAACTTCCCGCCGCAGTGGACCGAGTGGAACGGCAAGTACCGCGACACGGTGCGCGACTTCTGGCGCGGCGAACCGCAGGTGCTCGGGGAGTTCGCGGCGCGGCTGACCGGTTCGGCCGACCTGTACGAGCACTCCGGGCGCCGGCCCGCGGCATCCATCAACTTCGTCACGGCGCACGACGGCTTCACGCTGCGCGATCTCGTGTCGTACAACGACAAGCACAACGAGGCCAACGGCGAAGACGGTCGCGACGGCGAATCGCACAACCGGTCCTGGAACGGCGGCGTCGAAGGACCGACCGACGACCCTGCCGTGCTCACACTGCGCGCACGGCAGCAGCGCAACTTCCTCGCGACGCTGCTGCTGTCGCAGGGGGTGCCGATGATCTCGCACGGCGACGAGCTCGGCCGCACGCAGGGTGGCAACAACAACGTTTATTCGCAGGACAACCCGACGGCCTGGGTGGATTGGGAGGCCGCAGACCTGCCGCTCATCGACTTCACCGCCGCCGTCGCACGCCTGCGACGCGAGCACCCCACCTTCCGGCGCAGCCGGTTCTTCGACGGGCATCCGGTCGAGATGGCGGAGGGCGATCCCATCCCCGACGTCGTGTGGCTGCGACCCGACGGCACCGCCATGCGGCCCGAGGACTGGGACTCGGGATTCGGGCAGGCCATCGGGGTGTTCCTCAACGGCAGGGGCATCCGCGAGCGCGACCGCCGCGGCGAGCCCGTCACCGACCTGCACTTCATCGTGCTGTTCAACGCGGGCGCCGAGCCGATCGACTTCGCCATTCCGAGCGTCGCCTTCAGCCCGCAGTGGGGTGTGCACGTCGATACCGCTGGTGAGCTGCCGTCGGACGAGCCCGTCGCGCCGGGGTCGGTCGTGCGGGTGGAGGCGCGGGCGCTCGTCGTGCTCGGCGAGATCGATGAGCAGACGCGCGATGTCGAGGGCTCCGTCGCGGCATCACTGCGGCAATACGCCGTTGCCGCCTCTGGAGGGCGACCCGATCAGCGACACGTCTCGCTCGGATAGGAGCCGTACGCGGTGCGGTAGTGCTGGGCGAACCGCGAGGGGTTCGAGAACCCCCAGCGTCGTGCGAGGTCGGCGATCGTTCCCGTCGTACCCTCAAGCAGTTCGGCGCGGGCCCCCGCGAGTCGCGCCGAGCGCAGGTATGCGCTGGGAGTCTGCCCCGTTGCACGGCGGAAGGCGTACTGAAGCCCCCGTGTCGACATGCGCACGGCGGCGGCGACGTCGTCGATCGTGACGGCCTCACGGGCGTGATCGTCCATGTAGGCCATGGCGCGGCGCACGCTCGCCGAAGCGACGGTGCTCTGCCGATTGCGCTCGACGGCATCGAGGTAGGTCGTCGAGAAGGTCGACAGCGTCATGATGAGCGCGTGCCGGCGTATCTCCGCTTCGAGGATGGCGTCGCCCTCGCTCATGACGCCGAGCCCGTGCATGACGTGGCGGAACGTCGACTCCCACGCGCGAGCCGCCTCGGCGGTGCGAGGAGCCGGATCGGTCACCTCGAGCACGAGACGCTCGTCGCCGGACGCGTGCCGGGCGAGCTCCTCAGCGTGCGCCCGGTCGAAGACGAACGCGCGCACGTGCGCCGTGCCGTCCCACCGGGCCCGTGTCGGAGCGTCGGCCGCAAGCCACGGAAGAGAGGCGTCGAGAGTATGCCCGCCGCTGCTGACACGGCCGTGCTTGGTGGCGACACGACAGGCCATGAGCTGGTTCTCAGGCTCGATCGTCGAACTCACCCGCGCCGTCAACGATGTGGAGACGACCGACAGGCCCTCGATCTCGGCCGAAGCCCACTCGAAGGGGAACCGGTCTGGTTCGGCAGTCTCGAACCGGGCCGACGGCACGTGCCGCTGCCACATCTCTTCGGCCGAGCGTGCTCCGCGGCTCTGCAAACGCAGGACTTCTGCCATGTTCACTGGGTCTTTCAAGTCGTGGCCGCCCCAGCGTCCGCCACTGTCATCCTGACACGAATCGGACGTGGAGCGGCACATTGCCGGCGGACGCGGGCCACATCCGCGACCTGGCAGAATCGTCGTCATGCGTGAATCCTTCGTGTACGACGCCGTACGCACTCCCTTCGGTCGCGCGGGCGGCGCCCTGGCCGGCATCCGGCCCGATGATCTGGCCGCCGTCGTCATGCGCGCCACGATCGAGCGCACGGGTCTGGACCCCGCGCGGATCGATGACATCGTGTTCGGCGACGCCAATCAGGCCGGCGAAGACACCCGCAACGTCGCGCGCATGAGTGCCCTGCTCGCGGGTTTTCCCACGACGGTGCCCGGCGTGACCGTCAACAGGCTGTGCGGGTCGTCGGTCGAGGCTGTCATCCAGGCATCGCGGGCGATCGAGGCAGGTGACGCCGACATCGTGCTTGCGGGCGGTGTCGAGTCGATGAGTCGAGCGCCGTACGTCGTTGAGAAATCCCCGCGGCCGTGGCCGTCGCTCGGCAACCAGACGATGTGGAACACCGCGATCGGCTGGCGCATGACCAACCCTCGGCTGTCGCGCGATTGGACGATCTCGAACGGGGAGTCCGCCGAGAAGCTGGCCGGCATCTACGACATCTCGCGCGAAGAGCAGGACGCCTTCGCGCTGCGCAGCCACCGCCGCGCCGCCGAGGCCTGGGCCGACGGGGTGTACGACGACGAGATCGTGCAGGTACCCGGGGCCGCGCTCGCGCGAGACGAGGGCATCCGGGATGGCACGACGCTCGAGAAGCTCGGCGGCCTGTCCGCGCTGTTCGCCGCCGGCGGCACCGTGACGGCGGGCAACTCCTCGTCGCTCAACGACGGGGCCTCGGCCGTGCTGGTCGGAGGGGCCGGCGTGATCGATGCCGAACCGCTCGCCCGGATCGCCGGTCGCGCGGCGTTCGGGAACGCCCCCGATGTCTTCGGCGTCGCCCCCGTCGAAGCGGCGAACCGGGCGCTGGCGCGCGCGGGACGCACGTGGGCCGACGTCGATCTCGTCGAGCTCAACGAGGCGTTCGCGTCGCAGAGCCTCGCGTGCCTGCGCGGCTGGCCCGACCTCGACCCCGAGAAGGTCAATGTGCACGGTGGGGCGATCGCGATCGGGCATCCGCTCGGGGCATCAGGCGGCCGCATCATCGGGCACGCGGCGCATGAGCTGCGCCGTCGCGGGGGCGGTGTCGCCGTCGCGGCGATCTGCATCGGCGTCGGGCAAGGGCTCGCGGTCGTCCTCGAGCGCTGACCCGCATCTGCCGGCGCTGACGCCGGTGCGCGAGGGCTGACCCCGCCCGAAAGGAGGTGGTCATGAGCCCGAAGGCGTACCGGGGGGTGGACCGTGTGCGCGGCGAGGTGTCGAGACGGCATAAGATCGTCATGAATCTGTCTCAGAGGGCCCGTTGTCGCGTGTCCCCAGCACGTAATGCACAGACCGTCCCCCAGCGGTCGACAACCGGCTGACAGATCGAAAGGGCCCCTCGAGTGGTCAGCGCCAACTGCACCACTCGAGGGGCCGCCACGCAGTCTCGAAGACTGCATGTGTTGAGCGCGTCGCGACTTCGCCAGGGGTTACGAATAGCCCTCGACGCGCTCCGCGACCGCTTTCCCCAAGAATGCGGTCGGCCCCAGTGCTGAGACGACAATACTCCCTGAGCCCGTGTCCACCAAATGGTGGACACGGAGTTGTCACATACTCGACACGTTTCCTATACCGAGTCCATCCAGAGCGACCCGCAGAATGTCGGTCGCGAGAGTGTCGGCATCGAGTCCGCCACCCGGCCGATACCACTCCGTGAGCGAGTTGATCATGCCGAACATGAGACGCGTCGCGACCGCGCCGTCGACATCGGAACGCACTTCGCCCGCGTCCTGCGCGGCCGTCACGAGCGCCGTCACGCGGTGATCGAACGTGCGCCGACGCTCGAGCGCGCGGCGCTCGACGTCGCTGTTGCCCCGCACGTGCAGCAGCAGAGTCACCGACGGAAGGCGTTCGACGAGCACGAGCACGGCCCCGTGCAGCACGAATCGCAAGCGGTCGATCGGGGGGCCTGTGACGGCGGCGGGGGCGTCGAGGAGCGTTTCCAGCCCCGTCAGGGCGTCGTCGACGGCGACCTCGAGCAGCTCTTCGCGCGAGGCGAAATGGTGGTAGAGCGCGGACTTCGTCACCCCGAGGCGGGCCGCGAGATCGGCGACCGACGTCGCGTCGTACCCGCGCTCGTTGAACAGGTCCACCGCGACGGCGAGGATCGCTTCGCGCGAATAGCCCGGACGACCGCGGCGCGCGGGTGTCTCATGCTCGGCTGACGGAACGGATGCCACGCCTCAGTCTCCCATCGCCGCCTTGGGGCTCGCGGCTGATTCTGACATGATTACTGAACGATCGGTGAGAAAATACCGGTCGCGATCATCGCGCACCGTGGCGAGAGGACGAGGATGTCAGGCGAATCGACGGCTCTGCGCGTCGAGTACGCGAACGATCGCGTGCTGGCGACCCTTGATCGTCCGCAGACGCGCAATGCGATCGACCAGGCGACGATCGACGGCCTGCATGCGCTGTGCGAAGAGCTCGAGGCCTCGCCGCGCATCCTGATCCTCGCCGGTGCGGGGGGCGTGTTCGCGTCGGGTGCCGACATCGCCCAGCTGCGCGAACGCCGTGCCGCCGACGCTCGTCGGGGCATCAACACGACCGCCTTCCGGCGAGTGCGCGCGCTGCCGATGCCCGTCATCGCCGCCGTCGACGGATATGCCCTCGGCGGCGGAGCCGAGCTCGCCTATGCCGCCGACATCCGCATCGGCTCGCCCTCGCTGAAGATGGGAAACCCCGAGACGGGGCTCGGCATCATCGCCGCAGCCGGCGCGACGTGGCGCCTGCCCGAGATCGTCGGCGAGGCTCGCGCCGCCGAGCTGCTGCTGACCGGTCGCATCCTCGATGCCGACGAGGCCCTCGCGTGGGGCCTCGTCTCAGCCATCCACCCCTCGGACGAGCTCGTCGGTGCGGCGCACGCGATCGCCGACCGGATCGCGCGCAACGACCCGCTCGCCACGATGCACACCAAGCGGGCCCTGCTCGCGCCCGCCGACGCGCACCCGGCGATCGAGCTCGAGCTGCAGGCCGAGCTCTTCGAGAGCCCCGAGAAGGAGCGACGCATGACCGCCTTCCTCACCCGGAGGTCGCGATGAGCCCCGCCGCGCCCTCAGCTCCCGACGCGGCTGACGGGTCGGCTTCGGCCCCCCGGCACGTCGGCGTCCTCGGCGGCGGGCGTATGGGTACCGGCATCGCGCACGCCTTCGTGCTCGCCGGTGCCCGCGTCACCGTCGTCGAAGTGACCCCGGATGCCGCAGCCTCGGCCCGCATGCGCGTGCTCGAGTCGCTCGACCGGTCGGTCGCGCGCGGTGCGACCGCTCGCTCGCTCGACGACCTCGCAGGCGCCGTCTCGGTCGACAGCGACGCGCAGGCCTTCGCGTCGTGCGACCTCGTCGTCGAGGCCGTGCCCGAAGACCGCGGCCTCAAGCGCGACGCTCTCGCCCGCGTCGAGGCAGTGCTGCCCGATGGTGCTGTGCTCGCCTCGAACACGTCGTCGATCTCGATCGACGACCTCGCCGCCGACCTCGCGCACCCGCAGCGGTTCTTGGGCCTGCACTTCTTCAACCCCGTGCCCGCGTCGTCGCTCGTCGAGGTCGTGATCGGCGGCGCGACCGCCCCCGACCTCGTCGACACAGCCCGAGGATGGGTCGAAGCCCTCGGCAAGACACCCGTCGTCGTCCGTGACGCGCCGGGGTTCGCCTCGAGCCGGCTCGGCGTCGCCCTCGCCCTCGAGGCGATGCGCATGCTCGAAGAGGGCGTCGCCTCGGCGCAGGACATCGACCGTGCGATGGAGCTCGGCTACCGGCATCCGGTCGGCCCGCTGCGCACGACCGACATCGTCGGCCTGGACGTGCGGCTCGGCATCGCCGAAGAGCTGCACGACAAACTCGGAGACCGGTTCGCACCGCCCGCGCTGCTGCGCCGGATGGTCGCCGACGGTCACCTCGGACGCAAGAGCGGTCGGGGCTTCTACGAATGGAGTGAGACATGACCCGGATCCTGCCCAGCTACGTGCTCGACGCGTGGTGGACGCCCGACGCGTCAGAGGCCGAAGGCGGCACCGAAGTGCGCGACGCGTCGACGGGTGAGGTCATCACGGTCGTCAGCACCCACGGGCTCGATCTCGCCGGCGTGCTCGATCACGCGCGCACGACGGGGCAGCGCAGCCTCGGTGCCCTCACGTTCCACGAGCGCGC
The DNA here is from genome assembly GCF_057669785.1 of Microbacterium sp. Y547. Taxonomy (NCBI): domain Bacteria; kingdom Bacillati; phylum Actinomycetota; class Actinomycetes; order Micrococcales; family Microbacteriaceae; genus Microbacterium; species Microbacterium sp. Y547. The sequence goes on along the minus strand of NZ_JBYHFN010000006.1, from coordinate 11,491 downwards.
GGTGCTGCTCAAGCAGTTCGCGCTGGTTCTCAACGATCACCGCGAAGAGCTCTACGAGCTGTCACTGCGCGCCGGGTCGACCAAGCGTGACTCGCTGAACGACATCGACGGCGGTATCGGGGTGCTCTTCGCCTACTCGTCGAAGGGTCGCCGCGAACTGCCCAACTCGACCGTGTACGTCGACGGCCCCGTCGAGCCGCTCTCGAAGGACGGCTCGTTCCTCGGGCGTCATGTCTTCACCCGCCTGCCCGGCGTCGCCGTGCAGATCAACGCCTTCAACTTCCCGATGTGGGGCGCGCTGGAGAAGTTCGCCCCCGCTTTCCTCGCCGGTGTGCCGACGGTCGTCAAGCCCGCGACGCCCACCGCGTACATCGCCGAGGCGTGGGTGCGCATCCTCGTCGGTTCGGGCCTGCTCCCGGACGGATCGCTGCAGCTGGTCAGCGGCTCGGTGCCCGACCTGTTCGACCACGTGCGGCTCGGCGACCTCGTCGGATTCACCGGCAGTGCCTCGACGGCCGAACGCCTGCGCGACAAGGCCGACCGCGACGTGCGCTTCACGAGCGAAACCGACTCGATCAACGCCTCGGTGCTGGGCCCCGACGCGACGCCGGGCACCCCCGAGTTCGACGCGTACGTCAAGCAGCTCCTGGTCGAGATGACGACCAAGGCCGGGCAGAAGTGCACCGCGATCCGCCGAGCCATCGTGCCCGCGGCGTCCGTCGACGCATTCGTCGAGGCGGTCCGCGAGAAGATCGCCGAGCGCGTCGTGATCGGCGACCCCCACGTCGAGGGCGTCACGATGGGACCGCTCGTCTCGACGCAGCAGCGTGACGAGGTGCTGCGTCAGATCGCGGCCCTGCAAGACGCCGGTGGCCGGCTGCTCGTCGGATCGACGGATGCGCCCGAGGTCGTGCGCGCCGACGGAACGACGGGCCCCGCCCCCGACGGCGGCTTCGTCGCCCCCGTGCTGATCGGGTTCGCGGATGCCACGACCCCCGCCGTCCACGACATCGAGGCGTTCGGGCCGGTCGCGAGCGTCCTCGCGTACGACACGCTCGAAGAGGCGGCGCACCTGGTCGATCTGGGCGGCGGATCGCTCGTGACGAGCGTCGCCACGAACGACCCCGACGTCGCGGTCGAACTCATGACCCGCATCGCGGCGTTCAACGGGCGCGTGCTCTTCCTCAGCCGCGACAATGCCCGCACCTCGACCGGTCACGGTGCACCCGTGCCTCATCTCGTGCACGGCGGGCCCGGTCGCGCCGGCGGCGGAGAAGAGCTCGGCGGCATCCGCGCTGTGCTGCACCACATGCAGCGCACCGCCGTGCAGGGATCGCCCGAAATCCTCACGGCCCTCACCGGTGTGTGGCACGCGGGCGCTCCGGCGCAGGCGAATGGACGGCACCCGTTCCGCAAGTCGGTCTCCGAGCTCACGTTGGGCGACCAGATCGCGTCGGCATCCCGCGTCGTGACGCTCGAGGACATCGAGACCTTCGCGACCTTCACCGGTGACACGTTCTACGCGCACATGGACGAGGAATCGGCCGCGGCGAACCCGTTCTTCCCGGGGCGCGTCGCGCACGGCTACCTGCTCGTCTCGTGGGCGGCGGGGCTCTTCGTCGACCCCGACCCGGGACCCGTGCTCGCCAACTACGGGCTCGAGAACCTGCGGTTCATCACGCCCGTCTCACCCGACGACGAGATCCGCGTCACCCTCACGGCGAAGCAGATCACCCCGCGCGAGACCGACGAGTACGGCGAAGTGCGCTGGGATGCGGTGATCCACAACCAGCGAGACGAGATCGTCGCGACGTACGACGTGCTGACGCTCGTCGCCAAGGAGCCGGCGTGACCGACCCGGCCGAGTGGTTCGCCGGCCAGCGCGCGATGCTCAGATCGGATCGCGCGTCGGCCGCCCTCGGGATGGTCATCGAGCACGATGGTCCCGACTACTGCGCCGTGTCGATGCTCATCCGCGATGACATGACCAATGGGTTCGGCATGACGCACGGCGGCATGGTGTTCGCGCTCGCCGACACGGCGTTCGCGCTCGCGTGCAACGACGACGAGCAGGTGACGGTGGCTGCGGGCGCCGACATCTCGTTCCTCGCGCAGACGAGGGCCGGTCAGAGACTGCGCGCCGAAGCCCGCCGTCGTGCGGGCACGGCGCGCACGGGGCTGTACGACGTCACGGTGACCGATGAAGACGGCACCGTCGTCGCGGAGTTCCGCGGGCGCTCGGTCACGACCCGCGCTACACTTACTTAACGAGTGTTCTGTTATTCGAGGACGCTCAGAATCCGGAGTCGACGATGACATCACCAGAACTGGCCGCAGTGGACACCGCGGACGACCTCGCGACCTTCGACGCGCTCATCGCCGCGGAGCAGCGGATCGAGCCGCGTGACTGGATGCCCGACGCTTATCGGCGCACGCTCATCCGGCAGATCTCGCAGCACGCGCACTCCGAGATCATCGGCATGCAGCCCGAGGGCAACTGGATCACGCGCGCGCCGAGCCTCAAGCGCAAGGCGATCCTCATGGCCAAGGTGCAGGACGAAGCGGGCCACGGGCTCTATCTCTACTCGGCCGCCCAGACCCTCGGCATCACGCGCGACGAGATGACCGACCAGCTCATCGCGGGGCGGGCGAGGTATTCGTCGATCTTCAACTACCCGACGCCCTCGTGGGCCGACATGGGCGCCATCGGATGGCTCGTCGACGGCGCAGCGATCTGCAACCAGGTGCCGCTGTGCCGCGCGTCGTACGGGCCGTACGGACGCGCGATGGTGCGCATCTGCAAGGAGGAGTCGTTCCACCAGCGCCAGGGTTTCGAGATCCTGCTGACGCTCATGCGCGGAACGGAATCCCAGCGCGAAATGGCGCAGGAGTCGGTGAACCGCTGGTACTGGCCCTCTCTCATGATGTTCGGCCCGCCCGATGACGCGTCGCCCAATTCGGCGCAATCGATGGCGTGGAAGATCAAGCGCTTCTCGAACGACGAACTGCGCCAGCGCTTCATCGGGATGCTGGTGCCCCAGGCCGAGATCCTGGGGGTCACACTGCCCGACCCTGAACTGCGCTGGGACGAAGCCGAGCAGCGCTGGCACACGAGCGAGATCGATTGGACCGAGTTCAACGAAGTGCTCTCGGGCCGCGGGCCTATGAACGCCGAGCGGATCCGCAACCGCCGCAACGCTCACGAGGAGGGTGCCTGGGTGCGTGAGGCTGCCGCCGAATACGCGCGCAAGCAGGCAGCGAAGGCAGAAGGGGTGGCGGCATGATGACCACGGCGGGAGCATCAGACCGCGAGACCTGGCCCATGTGGGAGGTCTTCGTCCGCGCGAATCGCGGCCTGTCGCACGTGCACGCGGGGTCGTTGCATGCGCCCGATGCGGACATGGCTCTGCGCAACGCGCGCGACCTGTACACGCGCCGCGGCGAGGGCACCTCGGTGTGGGTCGTGCCGGCTGAAGCGATCACGACGAGCGACCCCGACGCCAAGGGCGCCTACTTCGAGAGCCCCGCGGGCAAGAACTACCGCCATGCCGTGTACTACACGGCATCCGAAGGGGTGCCGCACCTGTGAACGAGACGACGTCGAACCCGCACGGCGATGTGACGGTCGACCAGATCGAGCTCTCGGCCGAGCTCGCCGGCGGCGACGCCGTCGCCTCGCCCGAGGCGGGGGAGTACGCCCTCTGGCTCGGTGACGACGCGCTCGTGCTCGCACAGCAGCTGGGTGGCTGGATCGCCAAGGCGCCCGAGCTCGAAGAAGACGTCGCCCTGGCCAACATCGCGCTCGACCTGCTCGGCCACGCCCGGTCGCTCCTGCGCTATGCGGGCACGGCGACGGGTCGCACCGAGGACGATCTGGCCTACTGGCGCGACGAGCCCGAGTTCCGAAGCGCCTGGCTCTTCGAGCAGCCCAACGGCGACTTCGCGCAGACGATCGCGCGTCAGCTCGTGGCATCGGTCTACCTGTTCGAGCTCTACACGGCGCTGCAGCGGTCGACCGACGAGACCTTCGCGGCGATCGCGGCGAAGTCCGTGAAAGAGGTCGAATACCACCGCGACCACGCCGTGCAGTGGACGTTGCGCCTCGCCGGCGGAACCGACGAATCGCGGCGCCGCATGATCCGCGCGGTCGGCGACGTCTGGCCGTACGTCGACGAGCTTTTCCGCGACGAGCCGCTCACCGACGCCCTCGCCGAGGACGGCATCGCCGTGCGCCCGTCGGCGCTGCGTCCCGCGTTCGACGACGTCATCGCAGCAGTGTTCGCCGAAGCAGAGCTCGAGGTGCCCCAGGTGCCCGGCTCATCGGCCGGCGGACGTCACGGGCACCACTTCGCGACGCTCGGCTACCTGCTCGCCGAGATGCAGGTGCTCGCCAGGCAGCACCCGGGAGCGACATGGTGACCGTGCTTCCCGATGCCTGGACCGTCGCCGCGAGTGTGCTCGACCCCGAGGTTCCCGCGCTCACGATCGAAGACCTCGGCGTCCTGCGCGACGTCCGCGTCGACGGTGCTCACGTCACCGTGACGATCACGCCCACCTATTCGGGCTGCCCTGCGATGGACACGATCCGCGAAGACCTCGAGCTCACCCTCGGGGCCGCCGGCTTCGACGACGTCGACGTCCGCCTCGTGCTCTCGCCCGCGTGGACGACGGACTGGATGACGGACAACGGCAAGCGCAAGCTCGAGGAGTTCGGCATCGCCCCGCCGACCGGCCGCTCCGGGACCGGCGTCGTGCGGCTGCAGCTGGGTGTGCCGTGCCCGCGCTGCCGGTCGCTGCAGACCCGCGAGATCTCGCGGTTCGGCTCGACCTCCTGCAAGGCGCTGTGGGAATGCCGCGCGTGCCTTGAGCCCTTCGACCACTTCCGGGTGCACTGATGACGAACCTTCAGCAGACCGACGCGCCGACCGCGCGTCGACGCGGACGCTTCCACACGCTCCGGGTGGGCGCCGTGCGCGCCCTCACCGACAACGCGGTCGAGGTGACCTTCACCATTCCCGAGCAGCTGCGCGGCGACTTCGACTACTTCGCGGGTCAGCACGTGGCCCTGCGCACCATGATCGACGGACACGAGATGCGCCGGTCGTACTCGCTGTGCCGGGCGCTGGACGCGGGCGGCGGAGGCGACGGCCCCCGCACGATCAGCGTCGCGATCAAGCGCGACCAGGGTGGCCGGTTCTCGACGTGGGCGCAGACCGAGCTCAAGCCCGGCGACTCGATCGACGTCATGAGCCCGCAGGGCACATTCACGTCGGGCCTGGCCGATCTCGACGGCGCGCACGTCGCCGGGATCGCAGCGGGATCGGGCATCACGCCGCTCATGGCGCTCGCTGCGACGGTTCTGGGCAGGTCGGACACGTCGCGATTCACGCTCGTGTTCACGAACCGCTCGACGACCGACGTCATGTTCCTCGAAGAACTCGCCGACCTGAAGGACCGCTACCCGACGCGGCTTGCGCTTCACCACGTGCTCTCGCGCGAACAGCGGTCGGCGCCCCTGCTGTCGGGGCGTATCGACGAAGAGCGACTGCGGCGCATCCTCGACGCGCTCGTGCTGCCCGAAACGGTCGACGAGTGGTTCCTGTGCGGACCGTTCGAGCTCGTGCAGCTGTGCCGCGACACCCTCGAGGACATCGGCGTGGATCCCGCGCACGTGCGGTTCGAGCTGTTCACGACGGGCGAGCCCGGCGCTGAGCTGCCCAATGCGGGCCGGCCCGTCATCGTTCGTGAGGACGAGCCCGTGCGGCGCGTGGAGTTCTCGCTCGACGGGCAGTCGCAGAGCGTCGACAGCCCCGTCAGCGCCAACGAGACGATCCTCAACGCCGCGCTGCGGGTTCGCGGTGACGTGCCGTTCGCGTGCTCGGGTGGGGTGTGCGGCACATGCCGCGCGCTGCTCGTGGACGGGTCGGTGACGATGACCGAGAACTATGCGCTCGAACCCGACGAACTCGAGCGCGGCTACGTGCTCACATGCCAATCGCATCCGACGAGCGACCGGGTCGTCGTCGACTACGACGTGTGAACGGATGCCGCGGGCCGCGGCATCCGCGAAAGGACAACCATGATCGACCTCACGCTCGACGGCGACGTCGCGCACATCGTGCTCGACAACCCCGACAAGCTCAATGCGCTCGATGAGACGGCCATCCGCGACCTCGACCGCGCTTACGCCGAAGCGGCGGCCGCGGGCGTGCGTGCCCTCGTGCTGCGCGGCGAGGGGCGGGCATTCTGCGCGGGGCGCGATATCTCGGGGGTCGACCCGCGCGACGACGATGTCGTGGGTTACCTCGGCGGGCTCGTGACACCGCTGCTGCGGCGCATGGCCGACTTTCCCGCACCGACGTTCGCGGCAGCGCACGGGGCATGCCTGGGTGTCGGCCTCGGCCTTCTCATCGCGACCGACGTCGTCTACGTCGCTGATTCGGCCAAGATCGGGTCGCCCTTCGCGGGACTCGGCGCGACGCTGGACTCGGGTGGGCACGCGCTCTTCTATGAGCGCCTCGGCGCGCACAAGACGCTCGACCTGATCTACACGGGCCGCCTCATGTCGGGTACGGAAGCGGTCGAGTCGGGTTTGTTCTCACGCGTTCTTCCGGCGGAGGACGTGCAGGCGGCGACGATCGAGGCCACTCAGCGCGCGGCATCCGGAGCGACCGCCGCCTTCGTCGCGAGCAAGAAGCTCGTGGCTCGGCTGCGCGACGAGCGCCTGGCCCTGTGGGACTCGGTCGACATCGAGAACTCCGCGCAAGCGGCCCTGTGCGACACCGACGACTACCGCGAAGGGTTCGCGGCGTTCCAGCAGAAGCGCAAGCCGCAGTTCACGGGCCGCTGACGCCGATCCTGCGGTAGCCGCCCGGCACCGGCTCGATGAGGCCGAGGTCTTGGAAAGCGTCGAGCCAGCCGCCCATCGGCCAGGTGCCCCAGCGGTCGCGGAACAGTGCGCCGTTGCGCAGGATGTCGTCGAGGTGGCGGATCGGGGGGTTGTCGATCTGGTGGTGCTGGTGGAAGGCACGCGCGTCACCGATCCACGCGAGGTCGACTCCCTTCGCTCGCGCTGTCCAGGCGAAGTCGGTGTCCTCACCGCCGTACCCGACGTATCCCTGGTGGAATCCGCCGATGCGGTCCCACGTGTCCGCGCGCAGGGCGAAGGAGAGGGACCAGAAGAGGTCGTGCGATCCGCCGAGCCGGGTCTCTCCGCGCACGGGTGCCGGGCGCGCCGGGTGCGGGTCGTCCGAGGACGGCAGGGCACCCAGGTCGTAGCCGCCGGCCGGGGGAGCGGGGAGGTAGGTGACGGGGCCGCAGAGCAGACGGCGTTCGCCGGCGGCGCTCTCCGCCGCCGCACGGTAGCCGCCGATGAGCTCGGGACCCGGGAGGCAGTCGACGTCGAGGAACACGAGCACGTCGGCTCCGCCGTCGAGCGCCGTTGCCGCGCCGAGGTTGCGCGCGGCGGCGAGCGGCAGGCCGTCGGACGAGCACGGCAGTGAGACCACGCGGGGCGGCGGTCCTTCTGTTTCCCTGTGGGCGAGCGCGGGGTCGTCGATTGCGACGAGGATGTGCTCGTCGGGCTGTTCGTGCGAGAGGGACAGCGCCCGGCGCTGGTGGGCGAAGTGGTCATGCCGACCGTGCGCGATCGTGATGAGGGCGACGCGGGTCATCCGGGTCATCTGCTCTCGGAGATGACGGAGCGGATGACCGCGGCGGCCCGCTCGGCACCTGAGCCGTCGTTCCACGTCGCCCAGGCGCTTCCATCGAGTTCGCCCGCGGCCGCCAGGACGCTCGGCCAGTCGTCGCTGCCGTGCGGCCCCAGCACGATCGCCGGCCACGACGAGGTGCCGAGCACGCTGGCCGTCGTGGTCTGCTCGTCGTGGGGGCGTGTCTGCGGGAGGACGACGGCCGGTCGCCGCGCGGCCGACACTTCGGCGAGGATCCCTTCGCCCGCGTGGGTCACGACGACGTCGGCATCCAGGAGGGCGGTCCATGGTGCGGGGGACCAGCGACCCGACGATCCGCCGAGGTGCTCCCACTCCCAGTCCGGTGCGAGGGAGTCGCCCGCTGCGGCGAGAGAGCCGGAGTACTCGTCGCCCCCGGCTCCGCTCAGCACGAGCACCTTCCGTCTCGCTCGCGGTGCGCGGGTCTGGGGGGCATCGGCGGGTGGGGCGAATCGGGAGATCGCACCCACGGGATGAAGTCGCACCACGGCGTCGGCCGACAGTCCCGTGACCATCCCGGTCGCCTCCGCCGGCCAGGCGGCGATGATGGCCGCCGACACATCGAAGCCGAGAGTGTGTGCTGGGTCACCGCGCTGTCCGGGCAGAGCGACGGTGACCACGGGAACGCCCAGCAGTCGGGCCAGGAGCGCGACCTCGACGGACACGTCCACGACGATCGCGTCCGGACGCGCACGCGCGATCCACTCGGCGATCTCCGTCATGCGGTCGCGAAGCCCGGACGAGCCCAGCGGCACCCAGTGCAGCCGGCCGTTCGCTCGCGGGTCGAGTGCAGGGTCTGCGTCGTCGGGCGGGATCGAGACCCACAAGCCCGGCCATTCGGTCGGTCTTCGCGTCGACGAGAGGGCCGTCACCTCGTCGCCGAGGACGTTCGCGATCGCGGTCGCGCGCGAAAGATGTCCACGCCCGTGGTGGTGGATGTAGTAGCCGATCACGCCGCGCGTCGCCCGCCCATCGCGTACACGTCTTCGTAGGCGTCGAGCATCGCGTCGAGAGAGCAGCGGCGCACAGCATCTTCGCGCACATCCGTCCGTGAGAGGGCGGATGCCGCAACGATGGCGGCCGCGAGGCTCTGGGCGTCTCCGGGATCGGCGAGCCGCCCGCCCCCTTCGCCGATCGCCTCCGGCAGGCCACCTCGGCGGAAAGCCGCGACGGGCGTGCCGCAGGACATCGCCTCGGCGGCGACGAGCCCGTACGGCTCGTCCCACTGCGGGCTGGCGATCGCGACGGCGGAGCGTCCGACCAGCGTCGCCAGGGGCCCGGCGGCCAGGTGACCGCGGTAGCGGACGTCGGGCCCGAGGCGCGGGGCGATCTGCTGAGCGAAGTACGCCGCATCCAGTGCCGGTCCCGCGATGTCCAGGTCGAACCCCGCGAGGCGGGCGGCGTCGATCGCGAGATGCGGCGCCTTCTCGGGAACGAGCCTGCCGAACCAGACCGCAGAGTCACCGCCCGGCCCCGCCGGCCAGCGGTCGGCGTCGACGCCGTTGAGGACGATGCGTGCGGCGACCGAGGACGCCCACTGACGGGCCGTGAACGCGCTGACGGCGACGAACTCCGACGACGGGGACGCCCTGCGTATCGCCGACTCGAGCCACGGAGTGGGCGGTGTGTGAAGCGTCGTCAGCATCGGGACGCGCACCGCCTTCGACATCGCGATCGGCAGGTGATGAAGGCTGTTGTTGTGGATGACGTCGAAGCGCTCGTGGGCGGATTCGGCGAGCTCGAGCATGAGCTGCAAGTAAGCATCGTGCTCCTGCATCCACTGGTCGGGCGGTGCCGCGACGTCGCGCCGCGCGTCGTCGCTCGGGACGAACGGGTCGACGGACAGGTTTCGGCTGCCCAGGCTCGGGTCCGATCCAGGCGCGGCGAAGAGGGAGATGCTGTGGCCGCGCGCAGCAAGTGCACGGGCGAGGCTGTGCGTGTGCGCCTCAAGTCCGCCCGTGAACGGTTCGGCGACGGGGAATCGGCTGGACGCGATGAGGCAGATGCGCACGGGCGTCACCCCACCAGATCCTGATAGAGCCGTGCGTGGGCGCTCGCCACGTGCTCGCGCTGAGCCGCGCGCACGTCGATCGGGACGGGGGCTGGCCGCCCGTTGCGGTGTGCGCGCACGATCGCGTCGGTGAGGGATGCCGCATCCAGCCCCGTCTCGTCGTGCTGGTAGGTCTGGACGGGGCCCTGGTCTGCGTAGTATCCGCAGCTCGGCGCGACGACCGCCGTGCCGAGGTCGCGGCAGGCTTCGAGCCATCCGGAGTGCGTGCCGAAGCGGTAGGGGAGCACGGAGACATCGAGCGACTCGAGATAGTCCCAGAGGGCGGCGTCATCGAGGAAGTCGTGGACGTGGAGCTCGAGACACCCTGCTGCGGCCTCGGCGCGCAGAAGCTCCGCGAGCGCCCGGTCGTAGCGGGCGCCGTCGGCCTCGAGCACGTCGCGGTGGCCGTTCACCTGGAGCACCCCGCCGGGGATGTCTCGGACCGCCTCGACGAGCGTCGCGATCACGGGACCGGGATCCATGCTCGCCCGGATGCTCTTGACGTGGACGCCGACCCGGAAGGTGGCGGGCCGGTGTCGGTTGTCGCGAGTCCGGGACATCCGGTCGAAATCCACGACGTGCGGGTGCGGCAGGACGAGCGCTTCGCGCCCCCATCGCCGCGCGATCTCGGCGGCTGCGCCGGGGGTGAGGGTGATGAGCGCGTCGGCAGCGGGAATGAGGACGTCGAGCTGCGCGTCGTGCTCGGCGCGATCCAGGTGATGCGGGTTGCGCAGGTCGTGCACCGTGCACACGAGGGGGCGACCGGCTCGGCGCAACGCGTCGACGAGCTCTTGCAGCTCTGCGGGCGAGCGCGCATCGAAGCCGAACTGGATGTGGAACACGTCGAACTCGTCCGCGTGCGCCTTCGCCCATGCAGGCTCGAGCATGACCGGCGGCCACCAGCGCGACACGGCGGACCGCGCGGGGTCGTCGGGATCGGGGTCGGCCGGGCGGATGATCGTCGGGAGGGCGTTCTGCGCTACTGCGGCGTCGATGTGGCGCACGTAGACGTGGTCGGCGGGAACGGTCGCGACGCGGATCTCGCCTGTGCGAGGTTGGGTGCCCGCGCGGAGCGTGCGTACGTATGCGATGCTCATCGAGCTCCTTTTCGCGGTATGGGCAAAAAGGTATGTCGGGAGCTGGGCACGGTCATGGGGGTAGCCAGAAGCGCTTCTCGCGTGTATGACGCGGACGGTGTACGCGCATCTGTCTGGAGTCCGGGTTGCTGTTGCTGTTGCTGTTGCCGTTGCCGTTGCCGGCGGACGCGGCCCCGAGGCGGCGCTTGCCGATCCGCGGTGAGTCGGTCGAGAAGTCGGGTGGGCGAGCTGGTGACGGGTCGCCATTTCAGGTGGGGGTCCCACCAGGCGGGTCCACGGACTTCGGGAACACCGCGTCTCATTCGGATGCGCCACCCGCTGGTGTCGAGGGTGCGATGCTGCCACCAGCACAGGGGTATGCCGTTGTCGGTGTGTGGGGGACCGCCTCGGGAGTGTTCGTCGACGTGGTGCATTTCGCACCATTCGAAGGGGACGTGGCAGCCGGGGATGATGCACCCTCCGTCGCGGAGACCGATCGCACGACGCTGCCGCCGGCTGAATACCCGTTCCTGGGTGTAGATCGCGACGATCTGGTCGTTGTCGCCGAGCACGACCCGCCGCAGCCCCGGAACATGCGATGTGCCGGGCAGTAGTGCCCCGTAGCGTGGTGTAGCCCA